>CABSRC010000011.1 GCA_902480035.1 uncultured Streptococcus sp.
CCATCATATTGGCAAAGCTTTCATTCAACCAGAGATCATCCCACCACTTCATGGTCACAAGGTTTCCGAACCATTGGTGAGCCAATTCGTGAGCCACTACCAAGGCTACTGTTTGACGGCTTTGGGCCGTAGAGTTTTCATCTACTAGAAGGTAGACTTCACGGTAGGTTACCAAGCCCCAGTTTTCCATCGCTCCGGAAGAGAAGTCTGGAAGAGCGATATGAAGGGATTGAGGGATTGGATACTTCACGCCATAGTAGTCTTCATAAAATTCAATAGCACGAACGGCAATATCCAATGAGAAGTCCAAGTTTTCTAATGGGTGAGCTTTGGTAGAGTAGACACCGACTAGGGTTCCATTCTTAGTCTTAGCTGTCACTCCTTGAAGATCTCCAGCAGCAAAGGCAAGGAGGTAAGAAGACATCCGTGGAGTCGTAGCAAATTTCCAAATACCTGTTTCTTTGCGGTTTTCCACATCGATTTCAGGCATATTTGAGAGGGCAATTTCACCTTCTTCTTGGTCAAATTTCAAAGAAAGATCGAAAGTTGCTTTGGCTTCAGGCTCGTCCACACTTGGAAAAGCTTCACGCGCAAAATGGCTCTCGAACTGAGTAGAGAGGACTTCCTTCTTCACGCCATCAATGCTGTAGTAAGATGGGTAAATCCCTGTCATATTGTCTGTGATCTTACCAGAATAGGTCAGAGTAACTGTCACTTGACCTGTTCCTTCCAATTCAACATAGACTGCTTCATTGTCATCATCAACCGTAAATGGACGGGCTTGACCTGCTACTTCTACTGTTTCGATGGTCAAATCCTTTTGGTGAAGCGAGATCTTGTCCGCCTTGGCTTGACCTGTGATCACCACACGACCGCTAAAGGTCTTAGTTTTACGACTTAAATCCAAAAACACTTCGTAATGTTCTGGAACGAATGTTTCTACAAAATGTGCAACTGCTTGCATAATTTCCTCCTTTAAAAGTTTCATGCTTTCCAATGAAAAGCCCTAATAAAACTATTTTATCACAAAGTTGGGATAAAAGAAAAGACAAGCATGACAATGCCTGTCTGAGATCGAAAAGACTCCATAGTCTTACATTTCGATAATTTTACCTGTTTCAAAGTAAACCACCCATTCACAGATATTTTTTGCATAATCTCCGATGCGTTCCAAGAAGTTGATCACTTGGAAATAATCCCGTCCAGTCACGATGGACTCTGGATTATTCCGAATTTCTTCTGTTGCTAATTCTTGGATGCTATCGAAGTAATGGTTGATGACTTCGTCTCGTGAAGCAACTTCATAGGCCAAATCCACATCGCCTTTGAGGTAAACATCAAGTGTCGCTTCGACAAAATCTTTGACTTCACGGCCCATCTTGCTGATCTCTTCCTCAACAGATTGAATACGGACTTCTCCTTTCATGCGAATCGTTGCCTTGGCAATTGATACTGCGTGGTCACCCATCCGCTCTAAGTCAGAGACCGCTTTTAAGACAGTCATCACGACACGAAGGTCTTGTGAAACGGGCTGTTGAAGGGCAATAATCTCAAAGGATTTACGCTCTAATTTCACTTCGTAGTCGTTGATCTCCGCATCATCTTCGATAACTTGGCGGGCCAATTCACGGTCATGGGTCACGAAAGCGCGGACCGTACGGTTGATCTGACTCAACACTTCATTTCCCATTGCATAAAACTGGTTATGCAACTTCTCTAAATCTTCTTCAAATTGAACTCGTAACATTTTATTTTCTTCCTATCCAAATTTACCAGAGACATAGTCTTCTGTTTCTTTCTTAGCTGGGTTCAAGAACATTTCATTGGTGTCATTGTACTCAATCAAATCGCCATTCAAGAAAAAGGCTGTTTTATCGGAAATCCGACTTGCTTGTTGCATGGAGCGTGTCACCAAGAGCATGGTGTAGCGGTCTTTTAGTCCATATAAGGTTTCTTCAATCTTACCAGCTGAAATCGGGTCCAGCGCTGAAGTTGGTTCATCCAAAAGAATAATCTTTGGACTGGTCGCAAGAACCCGCGCCACACAGACCCGCTGCTGCTGACCACCGGAAAGTCCGATAGCTGAATCATGCAGTCGATCCTTGACTTCATCCCAGATGGAAGCGCGTTTCAATGAGGTTTCAACTGCCTCATCTAAGACAGCCTTATCCTTGACCCCATTAATCATCAACCCATAAGTCACATTATCATAAATGGACATTGGAAAGGGATTGGGCTGTTGGAAGACCATTCCGATTTCCTTACGCAATTCGACCGTATCGGTCCGTGGTCCGTAGATATTGTGACCGTTATAGAGGACGGTCCCTGTGGTCGTGACCTCATGGTTAAGGTCCCCCATGCGGTTAATGGCTTTTAAAAGGGTAGATTTCCCTGATCCTGAAGGACCAATCAAGGCTGTAATCTCCTTTGGAGCAAAATCCAAAGAGACACTATTCAAAGCCTTCTTTTTATTGTAATAAACCGACAAGTCCTTGACTTGCAAAATTGGTTCTGTCATTCTATTTTCCTTTTTGTTGTCATATTACTTTATCCAAAGTGACCCGATACATAATCGTTGGTCGATTGCAATTTCGCATTTTGGAAAATATTCGAAGTCTTATCGTACTCGATGAGGTTTCCCAGATAAAAGAAACCGGTATAATCACTAGCACGGGCTGCTTGTTGCATGCTGTGGGTCACAATGACAATGGTGTAATCCTTCTTCAACTCCAGCATGGTTTCTTCTAATTGCGCTGTTGCGATCGGATCAAGCGCTGAAGCTGGCTCATCCATGAGCAAAATGTCCGGCTTCACCGAGATAGCCCGCGCGATACAAAGTCGTTGCTGTTGACCACCTGAAAGCGTTAGAGCTGATTTGTGAAGATCATCCTTGACCTGATCCCATAGGGCTGCCTGTTTCAAAGAAGTTTCGACCAATTCGTCCAAGATCTTCTTGTCTTTCACCCCAGCACGTTCATGCGGGAAGGTGATATTTTTGTATATTGATTTGGCAAAAGGATTGGGCCGTTGGAAAACCATCCCGATGTGCTTGCGCATTTCATAGACATTGATATCTGGACGGTTGACATCGATTCCTTCATACCAAATTTCACCCGTAACACGCGCAATATCGATGGTATCATTCATCCGGTTCAAACTACGAAGGTAGGTTGATTTTCCAGATCCTGACGGACCGATCAAGGCTGTAATCTTATTCTTTTCAAACTGCATGTCGACGCCTTTAATGGACTCGTTCGTTCCATAATAGACATGTAAATCTTTGGTCGATAGGACTACCTTTTCTTCAGGAAAAGTAATGATGTGTCTCTCATCCCAATTGTATTTTGACATTTCTTCTCCTTTAAGCAGATGTTAGTTTTTTATGGAGGTAAGTTCCGAGTTTGCGCGCTCCAAAGTTAAAGATCAAGATAAAGATCAAAAGAACGGCGGCAGAACCGGCTGAGACTTCGATCGAATCTGGAATGGTTCCTTCACTGTTGACCTTCCAGATATGGACAGCCAAGGTTTCAGCCTGACGGAAGATCGAAATTGGACTGGTCACACTAAAGATATTCCAGTTTGACCAATCAAGGGCTGGAGCCGATTGACCTGCAGTATAGATCAAGGCAGCAGCTTCCCCAAAGATCCGTCCTGAGGCCAAGACAACCCCAGTGATAATACTTGGAAGAGCTTCTGGTACCACGACATGGATCACAGTTTCCCAGCGAGACAAGCCCAGTGCTAGACCTGCTTCGCGCTGCGTATGGTGGACATGCTGCAAGCTATCTTCGATATTGCGGGTCATCTGTGGCAGGTTAAAGACGGTCAAGGCCAAGGCCCCTGAAATGATCGAAAATCCATATTTGAACTGGACAACGAAGACCAGGTAACCAAAGAGACCTACAACAACAGATGGCAAAGAAGACAAGATCTCAATACAGGTACGAACCAAATTGGTCAAGCGACCTTTTTTAGCGTACTCAGAGAGGTAAATCCCAGCTCCAAGAGAAAGTGGGAAGGAAATCACCAAGGTAATGACTAAGAGAAAGAAGGAATTATACAATTGAATTCCGATCCCTCCTCCTGCTTGGTAAGAAGAAGATTTTCCAGTCAAGAAGTGCCAAGATACATGGGGCAAGCCACGGACTAAGATATAAAGGATCAATGAGGCAAGAATCGCAACGATGATCCCTGAAATAGCATACAGCACTCCTGTCGCAATTTTATCCATTCGTTTAGCGTGCATAGTTCTTCTTACCTCTTTCTTTCGTAATCAGTTTAATCACACTGTTAAAGGCAAGACTCATGAGGAGCAATACCAAGGCGAGTGACCAAAGAACATTGTTATTGACCGTACCCATGACGGTATTTCCGATTCCCATGGTCAAAATAGAGGTGAGGGTGGAAGCTGGTGTCGTGAGTGAAGTTGGCACGACAGCGGAGTTTCCGACCACCATCTGGATGGCCAAAGCTTCCCCAAAGGCACGCGCCATTCCAAAGACGACTGCTGTAAAGATTCCAGAGCGGGCTGCCTTGAGAGTGACATGCCAAATGGTTTGCCAGCGGGTCGCTCCCATGGCCATACTCGCTTCCCGGTAATGACGGGGAACAGCTCGGAGGCTATCGGTCGTCATAAAGGTGACAGTTGGCAGGATCATAACAAAGAGGACAAAGACCCCTGAGAGAATCCCAAAACCAGTCCCACCAAAGAGACTACGCGTAAATGGGACGACCACTTGAAGGCCAATAAATCCGTAAACAACTGAAGGAATTCCCACTAAGAGCTCAATCGCTGGTTGCAAGAAACGAGCTCCTTTAGGAGAGACTTCTGTCATGAAAACTGCTGCACCAATGGCAAACGGCGTTGCCAAGAGGGCAGAAAGCAAGGTTACAATAAAGGAACCTAGAATCATTGGTAGGGCTCCGAATTCCTTTGCAGCAGGATTCCAAGTACTCCCAAATAGAAAACTAAAGATATTGACTTTATTAACAAAGAAAGTCGATAAACCTTTTTGGGCCACGAAAATCAAAATCATGGCAACGACCACGACAATCAAACTCATACATAAAAAAGTAATGGTTTTCCCAAATTTTTCTAGGCGGGAGTTTTTTGATTTCGTCAGCATTTTTTTTGCTACTTCGTTCATTTTTTACCTAATTCTTTTATTTTTTTGTCACATTCCCTTTTAAATCACGGGTGACTTTCATATCATTGATTGGGATATAGCCCATCTTACCAACAACCTTTTGCTGAACCTCATCGGTCATCATGTAGTCAATGAATTTTTTAGACAACTCATTAGGTTTTCCCTTAGTATACATGTGTTCGTAAGACCAGATTGGCCAGTTATTGTTGACGACATTGGCTTTAGTTGGTTGATAGCCATTAAGCTTCATGGTTTTAACACTGCTATCCAAGTAGGTAAAGGCTAGATAAGAGATGGCTCCTGGCGTCTGAGAAACGATGTTTTTCACCATTCCATTAGAATCTTGCTCTTGGGCCTGCTTGGGTTGTTTGCCATCCATGATAACGGCATCAAAGACAGCACGGCTACCAGAACCTACGGCACGGTTCACAATCGTGATCTCAAGATCTGGACCACCCAACTGCTTCCAGTTGGTATATTCGCCTGTAAAGATCTTTCGCAATTGCTCCGTTGTCAGATTGTCGATCGAGATATTTTTATTGGCAATGATGGCAGTCCCTGCTACGGCTACCTGATGATCGACCAGACTAGAGGCATCGATCCCAGACTTTTCCTCTGCAAACAGATCACTATTTCCGATGTCCACAGCACCTGATTGAACTTGTGAAAGTCCTGTACCAGAACCTCCTCCTTGTACATTCACAATCTTACCAGGATGTTCTTCAATGTAGCGATCTACCACTCCTTCAACCAAGGGTTGCAAGGCAGTCGATCCAACAGCAGTGATGGATTCTCCGCGATTGATCCAAGAAGCACAAGCAGATAAACTTCCTGCTAATGCGATCGTCGCTAGTCCTAGGATCAGCTTTTTAGACTTTTTCAAATCATGTCTCCTTGATATTTCACTATTTCACTTATGATTTTGACAAGTTTCTTTTTAAAAAAACTGTACTTCCACTATATCATAGAACGGGTTCTTTGCCCAGCATTTTACCTAAAACGAAGCCCCTTTGGATAGAAATTTTTCAGGGTTTGCCCGGTCACTTTGGCAAAGCCCAAACCATTGCCTTCTACAAGGACCTGGTACCATCCATTTGGATGCGTTTCCTTCAATTGAACTGTCTCTCCCGCCACATAATGAACAAAGTCCTCAGGCGTGATCGAAACGGTCTCTTTGACTTCACTCGGTCTTAGTGCTAAGCCAAGTGCAAAACTAGGTTCAAAACGATTTTTCTTGAAGGTTCCTAGATGCAAGCCATTTCGAGCAATTTTTACTTTGCGCAAATCTGGTAACCCTAAAGGAACTAAATACAGCTCGTCACCAAAGGTTTCGAGGACCCCTTCCAGAGTAATCTTCAAATGTTTCTTAGCAAATTCCTGCCACAATTTTTTTTGTTCAGCAGATAATTGGTCCTTTTTGGAAGGGATTTTAGCAGGCCGATTCTCTCCTAGATAACGGAACTTAGCAACAAATTGTCCCTCCCCTTTAAAGAGATGAGGATACATGCGCGCCGTTTCTGGATGGTCAATGCCTTCTGCCATACCATTGATCTTCTCGATCGTTTCCAATTCTAGATCAAAATTATCTAAGAGCCAGGATACGATCTCTTCATTTTCCTCAGGAGCCCAGGTACAGGTTGAATAAACCAAGGAACCACCTGGAACCAACATCTTGAGAGCATCCTCCAGAACCTCTCTTTGAAGGAGACTGCACTCTCGAGGGTAATTGACAGACCAATAGTCCATGGCATCTGGTTGCTTGCGGAACATCCCCTCACCTGAACAAGGGGCATCTAGTACAATCAGATCAAAAAAGCCTGAGAAAACTTTGGCCAGACGATCGGCAGACTCATTGGTTACTAGCACATTTCGCGCACCAAAGCGTTCGACATTCTCTACAAGAATTTTCGAGCGCCCCTTATGGATTTCATTGGAGACCAAGAGTCCTTGATTGTCCAAATAAGACAAGAGTTGCGTCGTCTTACCACCAGGTGCTGCGGCTAGGTCTAGGACCTTCATCCCAGGTTTCGGCTGGGCGACTTGGGCCACTATCTGAGCTGCTGGCTCTTGCGAATAGACCAAGCCCGTTGCGTGCTCGATGGATTTCCCTGAGACCTTTCCATAATGTCCCCAAGGGGTATTGGGAATCGGATCATCAAATGCTTTTTGCGCTTCTTTCAAGGGATTAGTCCGAAAGGCTGCTACTGCTTCTTGATCAAAGGTCGCAAAAAAAGCAGCAGCATCCTCACCTAGAAGATGCTGGTATTTTTCTTTAAAACCATTGGGAAAATTCATTTAACTTCTCCCTTTCTTAAGATAGGTTTGAATCTCTGTTAACTTCACCTTTGGAACCATCATAATGGGTTCGACTGTCTGGTAATTAGGTTTATCCCCATTTAGATTTAGGACGGTATAGCCTAACCGTTCTCCCATGATCGCTGCGGCTGCATAGTCCCATGGCCAGATATAGCTAAAGTAAGCTAAAATACCACCTGAGAGAATTTTTGAAAAACTAATACCGGCACTGCCATAGACCCGGATTCCTAGTGAATCCATGCCAAGATCGGCCATTCCCCAGTCATTTTTCTCAAGCATACCGACATTTGACGCAATCAGAAAGTTTTCCAATGGCTGGTCCACAAAAGGCGTCAATTCAACCTCATTGCGATAAACAGGGAATTCTCCACCCCCGTAAAAAAGGTAATCCCGCATCACATCGTAGATCAGGCCAAACCGACCAATTCCGTCTTCAAAATAGGCCACCATGACCGCAAAATCTTCCTTTTGGGTTACAAAATTATTGGTCCCATCAATGGGATCAATCACCCAAACGGATCCTTCTGAAATCGGTGAACGAAGGCCATCTTCCTCCGCAAAAATCCGATCTTCTGGGTAGCGATTTGTGATTTTTTCAACCAAATCATTTTGAACCTGTTGGTCCATCTGGGTTACTAAATCTGTCGGCCCAGTCTTTTTTGAGATCATCAAGTCATCATGAAGATGAAGACGCAAGTAGTCTCCAGCCTCTAAAACGATTTGTTTGGCAAACTCTAACTTATTCTTCAAGAGAAAACCATCCTTCCTCTTTTTGCTTTGCAGCCTGGGTCGCACGATAGAGAGAATAACCGCTCACTTCTTCGAACTCCCGTCCGAGACGTTTTTCTTCTCCAATACTAGGCACGACCTTCTTAAAAGCGCGGTAGGCTTCCATGTATTCTTTGGCCTCTACCTTACTTTCATAGGCTTCTTCAACTTTATTGTAAAAAGAAAGCACTGAAGCAAGCTCTTCAGTGCTCCACGATAAGTCCAGTGGGTAACTATAATTTTTTTGCATTCGACATACTTCTTAGTTTATTTCTGCTCTTAGAGTGGCAGAGCGTAACTCTTGTTTACGATAACTCCGCGGCAAGAAGGCACGAATTTCGTCTTCGTTAAAGCCGATTTGCATGCGTTTGTTATCTAAAATAATCGGTCTCCGTAAGAGACTTGGATTTTCCTCAATCAGATGAATCAAGGCTGAGATCGATAAATCTTCAACATCAACATCCAATTTTTGAAAAATTTTTGAACGAGTTGAAATAATGTCGTCTGTTCCGTTTTCGGTCAAGGCCAATATACTTGTCAACTCCTGTTTGCTCAAAGGACTTGTCATAATATTGTGTTCTTTAAATGGAACATCGTGCTTTTTTAACCAAGCCCGAGCTTTTCGACATGATGTACAACTCGGTGATAAAAATAATGTAATCATGTGGTTCACTTCTTTTTTATATATAACTATCTGACTCTATTATACAAAAAAAATAGGTGCTTGAAAAGCGCTTTTTTGATTTCTCGACGATTTTTCTGAATTTCAGTAGAAAAAAAGAAACCACTTTCATTATTCCCCAAAAGACAGCAGAAAAAAGGACTAGGTAGCTTCCTAATCCTCGGTCCAGTTTCGTGAAACTGCTTCATCTTCTTCTAGTTGAGCCACTAGTTGATCTATCCCATCAAATTTGACCATTTCTCGAATCTTATCTAACCAGTGAATGGTCAGGGTATGACCGTAGATGTCTCCTGAAAAGTCAAAAAGATTGACTTCAAACCGAAGCTCCTTCCCATCAAAGGTAATATTCTTCCCGACAGAAGCCATGCCCCGATAGGTATGCCCTTTAAAATCGACATCAACTACATAGACTCCATCTGATGGTAGATAGGTCCGATCAATCGGTGCTAGATTAGCAGTAGGGTAGCCAATGGTACGGCCACGCGCATCCCCATGGACAACAATTCCCCGACTGGATAAAGGGTGACCAAGTAAACGGGCAGCTTCTTTGACCCGTCCTTCTAGGACAGCTTGACGGATGCGGGTCGAACTGATCTTTTCCCCCTGATCCAATACAGGAGAAATGACTTCCACCTGACCATCAAAATAAGCAGCTAAGTCAGAGGCTGTTTTCTTATCAGAGCCAAAACTATAATCAAATCCAGCAATTAAAACTCGGGCTCTCAAGGCTTTTACGAATTGATCAACAAATTCTTTAGCTGTTTTAGAAGCAAAATCAGTCGTAAAATCAATGAGAAAGAGCTCATCCACTCCTAGTTCGTTTAATTTTTGGAACCGATCCTCAGGGCTTTGCAAATGGAGCAACAATTCTGGTTGGTAGCGAACAAAGGCCAACTTAGGAGATTCAGGGAAGGTTAACAAAGCAACCTTCAAGCCTTTTTCATCCGCGATCTGACGCGCCTTTTTAAAAAGTTCTTGGTGCCCCAGATGCAGGCCATCAAAGTAGCCCAGAACCAAAACTGTCTCATTCTCCAAGTGGATCTGGTTAGCAGTAGTTATCGTACGAATATTCATGAATTTATTGTAACACACTTTCTGTTAGAAAAACTTTTCGAGGTTTGTAAAGTTCTTCTCTTTTTTCTAAAATGGCTACCAATTTTCCTTGGTAAAAAGCAGCCAACTCTCTGGCTTCGCTCTCGACTGGAATAAAGCGTCCTACTTGGACTTCGCCAACCTCTTCTGCTGTCAGCTCTACTTTTTCTAGATCTCCTGTCCCAATTTCAAGAGGATGAAGGAAGCTCAAATCTCCTTTCGCTACTTTTTCAGCAAGCTCTTCCAGAGTCAGGGCATCATCCAGCGACAATCCAGCGGCACTAGTTCGTGTTAAGTAAGACATATGAGCTGCATAGCCTAGCTTTTGACCCAAATCCACCGACAAGGTCCGGATATAAGTCCCCTTGCTGCATTTAACCCGGAAACGAAAACGGGCTAGACCTGTCTCATAGCCGATCTCACTGGTGCGCATG
Organism: uncultured Streptococcus sp.; assembly: GCA_902480035.1. Lineage (GTDB taxonomy): Bacteria > Bacillota > Bacilli > Lactobacillales > Streptococcaceae > Streptococcus. The sequence goes on from CABSRC010000011.1 coordinate 10,440, forward strand.
AATTCATAAATGGTTACCTGCCGGACAGGGCGTTCCACTTCTTCTCCTGCCCGTGCATATTCATAAAGCTTACGCCCATTGACCTTGACCGCTGAATACATGGGGGGTACCTGCTCGATCTCTCCCACCATCTGGGCAATCATACTATCTACCTCTGCTGCATCTAAAGGTGCTTCTACTGGCGTCCGCTCAACGATTTCCCCGCTGGCATCTTCCGTCGTGGTAGAGAATCCCAAAGTGATTTCTCCCTCGTAGATTTTACCCTCATCCTGCATAAATTCAACCATCCGGGTCGCCTTTCCTACAGCAATCGGAAGTACCCCCACCACATCCGGGTCCAGAGTTCCTCCATGGCCAATCTTCTTGGTGCCTAAGATTTTTCGCAGTTTAAAGACCACATCATGTGAAGTCATTCCTGCTTCTTTTTTTACATTGATAATTCCGTTCATTTGATTTATTCTTTCTAACTGGTTGTGTGACCATCCGGGTCACCGACCTCTTATTATACCACGAAACGAGACTTCTTGTCCCTCTTTCCCCCTTCCCATGATCTCCTAAAAAATCCCGTAGCAGATTTCAGACTTTTTAAAATGGGTTTGATACAATAGAAGACGAAAGAAGGTGTAACATATGTTAATGTATGATGTTATTGTTATTGGATTTGGTAAAGCTGGTAAAACACTCGCAGCGAAATTATCAAGCCAAGGGAAAAAAGTCGCTCTGATTGAAAAGAGCAAGTCTATGTACGGTGGTACTTGTATCAATATCGCTTGTATTCCCACCAAGACCTTGATTGTTGCCGCAGAAAAAGGCTTGGATTTTGAGCAAGCCATGAATGAGAAAAATGCGGTCACCACTCGTCTCAACGGCAAGAACTACGCAACTATTGCTGGAACGGGTGTGGACATTATTGATGCAACAGCTCGTTTCCTTTCCAACAAGGTCATCGAAATTCAAGCTGGAGATGAAAAGGAAGAATTGACAGCTGAAACCATTATTATTAATACTGGTGCGGTGCCAACTATCCTTCCAATCCCAGGACTTGCTGAAAGCAAATTTGCTGTAGATTCAACTGGTATTCAACGGCTGGAAAACCTACCTAAACGCCTGGGTGTCCTTGGTGGTGGACCTATCGGATTGGAATTTGCCCACCTCTACAATACCTTGGGTAGCCAAGTAACGGTACTAGACGCTTCTGAAGCATTCTTGCCACGGATTGAGCCAAGCATTGCAGCTCTTGCAAAAGGCTACCTTGAAGAAGATGGCATTCAATTCTTGCAAGGCGTTCATACCCAAGAAATCAAAGATAGTGAAGCTAGTTTAACCCTTGTAACCGATAAAGGAGACTTCGAGTTCGATATCCTTCTCTACGCAACAGGACGTAAGCCAAATACATCTGGTCTTGGTCTTGAGAACACAGACATCCAAGTCACTGATCGTGGAGCGATTCAAGTCAACCGTCATTTGGAAACCAGCGTCCCTGGTGTCTTTGCAGTTGGGGATGTCAATGGTGGCCCTCAATTCACCTACATGTCCCTCGATGACTTCCGCATTGTCTTCAACTACCTTACAGGCGATGGTAGCTACAATCTCGAAACACGTAACAATTATGCGACAACACTCTTCATTGCTCCTCCATTGGCCCAAGTCGGCTTGACCGAGCAAGAAGCACGTGACAAAGGACTTCCAGTGGCTGTCAAAGAATTGCCAGTTGCTGCCATGCCACGTGGCCATGTCAATGCAGACCTTCGAGGTGCTTTCAAAGCCGTGGTCAACCCAGAAACCAAAGAAATCCTTGGAGCAACTCTCTTTGGAGAAGCCGCAGGTGAACTCATTAACCTGATCACCATGGCGATGGACAACAAGATTCCTTATACTTACATCGCAAAACAAATCTTTACCCACCCAACCATGGCAGAAAACCTAAACGACCTCTTTGCGATTTAACTAACATAAAAAAGCTGGAAATATTCCAGCTTTTTTTAGTTTAAGAATTCACAGACAGCCTCTAGAAATGCTTTATTTTCTTCATACAGAGCATGACCTGAATGCTTAAGAATTAGGAGCTGACAACCCGAAATCGCTTTTGCCAGTTCCTTGGATCCATCCACACCAATCACATCATCTTCGAGGGCACCAAGAACCAAAGTCGGACATTGAATTTCTTTTAAGACCTCAAGGCTATCATGAGTAAGGCAAGACTGAGACTGAATGGCAATTCGTTTCTCATCTTTGATTCGTCCCAAGCGCCCCATAATGTTAGAAAGAATGCGCCACTTTTGGTAGCTCTTTTGCGTATAGGAGTGCTTTGCGATATCCAGCATGAGGTCTCTAAAAGTTCCAGATTGACTAAGCTTTTGCCAATGCTCAATTCGCTCTCTAGCAAGTTGACTAGGCTTCGCTGTTGTCACAGCTAGGATCAGCCTTTGAACCCTTTCTGGAAAATCTACAGCTAGCCATTGAGCAATCATTCCACCTTGTGAAATCCCCATAACATAGGCGGCATCTAGGTTTAGTGTCTCCATTGCTTCTGCTACATCTGCTGCCATATCCCGTGTCGTATAACCCTGCCTCAACTCATTAATTCGAGAAAAAACATAGATTTTATAATGCTTAGCAAGTAGACGATAAGAGAGGGAAAAGAGCTGAGCCTTTCCTTTAACCGTCTGCACCCCATCCCCCAAGCCTGGTATGATAACGAGAGGCTTCTTTCCTTTACCAAAGGTCACATAGTCCATGCTCTTATCGTTAAAATATAAGGTTTTCCCTTTTGTTGAAGACATTACTTCGTTCCCTCTACTATTTTTTCACGATTTATTTAAGTTGAGTTTTTAAATGCAAGGCAAAGCCGGCAGTCACTTTTTCAAATCCAACTGCCTGATAAAACTGATGTGCAGCATTTCGTTCAGCGGTTAATCCACTATTTAAAGCCAGTGCCTCAACTCCTTCTTTTACCGCTTGTTTTTTCAATTCATCGATTAGCCTACTAGCAATTCCTTGTCGTCTTGTTTCTTTTGCGACTGACAAAGCTAAAATACGATAGTAAGATCCATCTGCTTCAAAAAAGAAGAGCTTTGCATAACCTAAGAAACCTAAAATTTCTCCGTTTCTTTCAGCTAGAAGACAGCCATAATGTGGTTGAGAAAGAATCATTTCTAAACGTCGAGACAGCTTAGAAGCGGTCGTTGGATAGCCCAAGTCTTCGTATAAAGACAGTAGGGCTTCAGCATCTTTCATGGTTGCTTTTCGTATCTGCATAGGATCCTCCTATTCCCCCTTCAAGGCATTAAACTTAGCCTTCATGGTCGGATTTTTGCGGGTCAATTTTTTGACTGATACATCATCCAGCTTGTTGTTGGCAAGGCGGAGTTGATTTTCTGATGTGGTCAAGAATTTCTTGACTTCTTCCATGCGTTTGATGGCTTTGTCGATTTCATCGATGGCCTTGCCAAAGTTGACCGAAGCTGAATTGTAGTTTTTAGCAAAGGCAACCTTAAAGGCGTCTAGGTCTTCTTCAAAGTGGGTGATGTCAATATTTTGCTCACGGATAAGTGCTAGTTCTTGCTTGTATTTTAGAGAGTTAAGAGCCGCATTGCGTAAGAGCCCAATAATCTGGATAAAGAACTGAGGACGAACGACATACATCTTCTCATACTCGTGGCTAACATCGACAATCCCTGTGTTAAAGTAGTCATTTTCTGCCTCTAACATCGAAACTAATACAGCATACTCACAGTTCTTTTCACGACGGTCCTTGTCCAACTCTTTGTAGAAGTCTGCATTCTTATGCTTTTTCTCCGTTCCATCGGCTTCATTTTTCATCTCAAACATGATGGAAATGAATTCCAGCCCATTTTCATCAAAATCACGGAAGATGAAGTCTCCTTTAGAACCACGCGCAGAGACTCTGTTGTCCTTTTCGAAATAGGCATTTGGGAAGGCGAAACTACGAACCTTATTAAACTCACTTTCCGCATACTGCTCCAGACTTTCCCCAATTGCCTTGGTTGATTGTTGGGCCTTGAAGTTCTTGTAGAACTCAACCTGCTCATTGGCCGCCTTGAGCTGGGCCTCATAGTTTTGTTTCACCGAAGCAAGAGAAAGCTCGTTTTCTTTTTCTTGTAAAAGAAGCTGATTTTTGACCTGATCTCTTTCTTTCTCTAAGTCAGAAAGCGTCTTTTGCAGTTGGTTTTCATGTTCCAAGCGCAAGGTCGCCAGCTGATTCTCAAGTTGTTGCACTTCTTTTTCTTTCTCTAACAAGCTCTGGCTAGCGGTTTGCTCTACTTCTTTTTTGGCCAATTCTTTTTCGGTATCAAACTGTTGAATCTGGTTTTGTAACTGGGCAATTTCTTGGTCCTTCTTGGCTAACTTCTCTTGCTGCTCATTAAGGGCCTTTTGCTCAGCTAAAGCCAATTCTTGCCGAATCCGCTCATGAATTTCCTTGTCAAACTCCGCTGTCCGTACCTGTGACAAGAGCTCGCTGTATTGACTTTCATTAACTGTAAAAACTTCCCCACAGTTGGGACACTTGATTTCGTTCATAGTATGCCTCTTTCTCTATTCTTAGTATATTATATCATGCCACCTATAAAATCAAAACCAGCAAGCCTAGCTTGCTGGTTTCAACTGAATATTCATTCCTCTATAGAGACTTTTCTTAGGTGAGGCCGGACGGTAGCGACTCCCTTGGGGATTCCATACCTTAGATTTGAGCCTCACGTCTCAAATCTACCGGGCACCAGAAACTGATGTGTTTCTGGTGCTTTCCTCACGGCGAAAAGTCTCAACCTATTCTGCACTATTCACAGAAGTTCTTTTCTTGGAACTTTTTCTTGCAGTAACAAATTAGATCCTCAAGGAGATAGTGCATGTTTATGATCTGAAACAGTACACTTAGCTTACTGGCTTTAGTTTATTTCTTCTCAATCGGCGCGACACTGGCCAAGAGTTTCTTGAGACCCACTTCTGGGAAGTTAATCTTAAGCTCTTGGGTATTGCCACTTCCTGACACCTCAAGCACGGTTCCTTCGCCCCACTTCTTGTGAATAGCAATGTCACCAATGGACCAAGCGACAGTTTCTTTGGCACCCGCTCGGTTACTATTGCCAAAGGGGAGGCTTGATGACGTAAGAGCACTTGGAGCTGCTTGTCTCTTGCGCTCTTGAAGGGCTTGTGACAGACTCATGCCTTTTCCAAAGGTCGTTCCGCCACCATTGCTATAAGAAGCCTTAAAGCTAGTGTTGGCCGGACGCGCTAATCCTTGGTAGCTTAACAAATCTGAGCTAATTTCATTGATAAAGCGCGTCGGACGGTTGTAGCTGGTCCGCCCAAAGAGCAAACGAGAATTGGCATTGGTCAAAAAGAGAACCTTCTCTGCCCGCGTGATCCCCACATAAGCCAAACGACGTTCTTCCTCCAACTCATCCGGATCCTCTGCCGCCCGACTAAGAGGAAAGACATTTTCTTCCATTCCAATTAAGAAGACGACTGGAAACTCCAAGCCTTTAGCCGCGTGAAGGGTCATCAAGGTCACTTCTGAAGTTTCTTGCGCCCCATCATCTGTATCGGCAATCAAAGCTAAATCGTTCAAGAAACGACTCAAGGTTTCTACACCTGTTTCGTCTTCGACGGTCTCCCCGTTTTCATCAAAATTCTTGGTAACAGATAGGAACTCTTGGATATTCTCGATACGGGCCTGACTTTCTAAATTCCCCTGATTGGTTAGGGCCGTCATATAACCTGTCTTGTCAAGGACTTCTTCGACCAACTCTGTAATGGTCAGCTGGTCCAATCTTTCTCTCAAATCAAGAATGAGATTGGCAAAGTCCCAGATAGCCTGGGCTGCCTTTCCTTTGATGCCTGAGAGCATGATATTGGCCGAAGCATCCAGGAGCGAAGTCTCTTGCATTTGGGCAAAATCGCGAATCTTATCCACTGTACCTGGCCCGATTCCCCGCTTAGGTTCATTGATAATGCGCTCAAAACTGATATTGTCACTGAGGTTAGCAATCAAGTTCAGATAAGCAATGACATCCCGAATTTCCTTCCGGCTGTAGAACTTGGTGCCCCCTACCATAGTGTAGGGAATGTTGGACTTGAGCAAGGCTTCTTCAATGGTCCGTGACTGGGCATTTGTTCGGTAGAGAACAGCAAAATCACGGTGTTTGTACCCAGCTTCGCGACTAAGCTCTTCAATCGTTTTAGCAACAAAGACCGCTTCATCCTGCTCATCATTAGCCCGGTAATAGACAATCTCTTCTCCGTCTTCATTTTGTGTCCAGAGATTCTTTGGGCGGCGGTGGCGATTGTTTTTGATAACATCGTTAGCTGCTTGCAGGATGGTTTTAGTGGAGCGATAATTTTCCTCTAACAAAACGACCTTGGCATCGGGATAATCCTTTTCAAAGTCCAGGATATTCTGCATATCTGCTCCCCGCCAGCCATAAATAGACTGGTCAGCATCCCCTACAACACAGATATTTTTAAAGCGAGAAGCCAAGAGTTTGACCAATTGGTATTGGGCATGGTTAGTATCTTGGTACTCATCTACATGGATGTATTGGAACTTCTGCTGGTAATAGGTCAGCACATCAGGATGCTGGTCAAAGAGACGCAAGGTCAACATGATCAAATCATCAAAGTCCACCGCTTCTGACTGACGGAGTTCCTTTTGGTAAGCCTCATAGCACTTGGCGACGATCTGGGTGTACATATCCCCCGCTTGGGCGGCATAAGCTACTTCATCGATTAGGTCATTCTTGGCATTGGAAATGGTCCCCAAAATGGTCCGTTCATTCCATTTCTTAGGATCCAAATTCAAAGACTTCAAGATGCGCTTCATCAAGGTCCGTTGCTCACCTGGATCAACAATGGTGAAGTTGCGATTGTAGCCAATGTGATCCGCATCTCGACGAAGGATGCGCACACACATGGAGTGGAAGGTGGCAATCAAGCAATCTTGGGTGGCTGGATTCAATTGATAAGCCCGCTCCTTCATCTCCCGAGCGGCTTTATTGGTAAAGGTAATGGCCAAAATATTCCAAGGATTGACCATTTTTTCATCGATCAAGTAAGCGATGCGGTGGGTCAAGACACGTGTCTTACCCGAACCAGCCCCCGCCATGATCAAGAGGGGGCCTTCTGTCGTTTGGACCGCCTCTGCTTGGCGATCATTCATACCATTCAATAAAGGATTCATCTCATACTCCTCATTCATTCAATCGTTCTATTATACCACAAAAACCGACCTAGCTTCTTTTAAAAAAGGACTCATTTGAATTTCCCTTCCAAAAACGATATAATAGTAGCTTAAAGAAAACAGGTTCATATCCGAGGTTGTAGGAGGAAATTTTGGAAAAACCATACAGTAATTTAAAACTGGCCGAACGTGGTGCCATCATCAGTATTTTGGCCTATTTACTACTTTCTTCAGCAAAATTAGCTACTGGCCATCTGCTTCACTCCTCTAGTTTGGTAGCCGATGGATTTAACAACTTATCAGATATTATCAGCAATGCTGCCCTGCTCATCGGGATTCGTCTCGCTCGCCAACCTGCTGACCGTGATCACAAGTTTGGTCACTGGAAAATCGAGGATCTAGCTAGTCTAGTCACCTCCATCATTATGTTTTATGTCGGTTTTGATGTCTTACGCGATACCCTCCAAAAGATCTTCAGCAATGAAACCGTTAGCATTGATCCACTCGGTGTTGGTGTCGGAGTGGTTTCAGCCCTTGTCATGCTAGGCGTTTATTTCTACAATCTTCGCTTAGCAAAACGGGCCAAATCAAAAGCCTTAAAAGCGGCGGCAAAAGACAATCTTTCAGACGTCATCACATCTCTTGGGACGTCGATTGCGATTGCCGCTAGTGCTTTTAACTATCCAATTGTCGATAAAATCGCAGCCATCATCATCACCTTCTTTATCCTCAAAACTGCCTACGATATTTTTATGGAATCTTCCTTTAGTCTTTCAGACGGCTTTGACGATAGTCTCCTCGAAGATTACGAAAAAGCTATTTTAAAACTCCCTAAGATTGCGCGTGTGAAATCTCAACGCGGACGGACCTATGGAAGCAATATCTATCTGGACGTTGTCTTGGAAATGAATCCCGATCTTTCAGTTTATGAAAGTCATGCCATCACTGAAGAAGTCGAGGATCTCCTAAAAGAAGAATTTGGAGTCTTTGACATTGACGTCCATGTAGAACCTAGCTCAATTCCTGAAGATGAGCTGATCGAAAACGTTGAAAAGAAACTCTTGACCTACGAAAAAATCCTCTATGCTAAGCAAGAATTTGATACACTGCTAGCGGATAATTATACCTTGATTGACGATACCGGTCACGAACACCACAAGGCGGAATTAATGGAGGCACTCGCAAGCGACCAAGTTCAATTCCAAAACTTTGAACTGGAGTCCATCAGCCAAAAAACCAAACTCATACGCTATGAACTAGACGGTCAAATCCATACCAGTCTCTGGCGTCGCCACGAAACTTGGCAAAAGATTTTCCACCAAATTACTAATAAAACAGACTAAAAAGCTAGGAAGTATTTCCTAGCTTGAGAGAGTATCCAAACCTTATAAAAAAAGTTAATTGATTCTCTAAAAATTTTCTAATTTTTAAAATGAATCAAAAGTATACCAAAACTTTCCGCTGTGAGAAAAAAAGTGCTAGAAACAGTGATGTTTCTAGCACTCGGGAGTTTTGAAACCTTAGGTTCAAAACTAAGTCATGGAACTTCGTAGAAGTTCGCTGACGTCCGTACTCACCTAAGGAAAGTTTTTAAGATAACTTTGTCTTTAATCTAAAGCTAGGAATCATTTCCTAGCTTTTTTACTTGATGTCATCTGTCGCTACATCCGTTCCGAACCACTTCTTAGAGATCTTTTGGAACTGGCCCTTTTGATAGAGTTTTACGAAAGCTTCATCAATTTTTTTCTTCAAGGTTTCATCTGCCTTGCGTACCCCTACTGCAAAGGATTCTGTCTCAAAACCGACAGGAAAGACATTGTAGTCTTTTAAAATTCCTTCTGTTTGTAGATAATAGTTGGCATAGACACGGTCGATTAAGAGGCCATCGATTCGATCGTTCTGGAGGTCGATCAGTGCCTCGTTAAAACTCTGGTATTGGGTAGCCTTTTGATTTTTGACCTTATTTTTTAAGATTTTAGGATTGGCTTCAAAATCCATATAGCCAGACGATCCGGTCTGGGCACCTAATCGTTTCTCTTTCATCCCATCGACTGATTGGATACCAGATGCTTTCTTCGTGACCAAGACTTGCTCGTTTTTCATATAAGGCTTTGTAAAAGCAACACTTTCCCGACGTTCATCTGTAGCCGAATAGCCATTCCAGATGGCATCAATGGTCCCATTTTTTAGTTCCGTCTCTTTCATGTCCCAATCAATGGGTTGCCAGTTCACATGAATCCCATAAGATTCAAAGACTTGATTGGCCAAATCAATATCAAAACCCGCATAGGTTCCATCTTTTTGTTCAAAGCCCATAGGAACGAAAGTATTATCAAAACCAATCGTGATGGACTGCTCTTTTTGGTATTTTTGCCAGTTGTCCACTTTAGGATCACTCACTGTCTGCCCACAGGCTGTCAGAAAGACGAGACTAAGGACACCTAGCAACCATGGTATTACTCGTTTCATCGTTTCATCCTCTCCTCCTATTTAGGCTCAACCTTGAGAAGAACATCCGCAATTGCTTCCGCAAATGGAATATCATGGGTAACAACGATCTGGGTCATCCCCAGTTCACGGTTTTGCAAGATTAACTTCTCAACTTCTAATCGCAATTCTGGATCCAAGGCCGAAGTCGGCTCATCATAGCCAATAATTTCCGGATCGATCATCATGGCACGCGCCAATGCCACCCGTTGCTTCTGACCACCCGATAGGGAGAAGGGATAAGCATCCGCATGATGTTCGAGCCCCAAGCGCTTCAGTAAACTCATGGCTTTTTTACTAGCTTCTTCCTTACTCACATTCATAGTCTTGATAGGTGACAAAAGGAGGTTTTCCATGACCGATAAGTGTGGAAATAATTGAAAGTCCTGGAAGACAAATCCGAGAAGATTTCGTTTTTCTAAGGCATCTAGAGGCAAGTTTTCACCATTGTAGATGATCTGACCAGAGTCGATCGTTTCAAGACCAGCTAGCATACGAAGCAAGGTGGTCTTTCCTCCTCCAGAAGGTCCAACAATGGCAACGATTTGTTTTTCAGGAACGAGAAGATTGAAATCTGATAAGATCTGCTTATCCCCAAAACGTTTCGAAATTTGTTTTAATTCTAACATATGCTTCTCCTCCTATTTATAATATGAAAAGTTCTTTTCAACCCGCTTGGCAATGATGGTCACGATCCCAATGAGGATTAAATAAATAGCTCCCGCTAAAAACATAGGTGCTAGACTGGCATCACGATTGGCTGCCGTCCGACTAGCGAGGATCAAATCACTGATTCCCAGAGCATAGACCAAGGAAGTGTCTTTGATCAAGGACATGACTTCATTGAAGACACTTGGAAGAACGATCTTCACCACCTGAGGCAAAATAATGTAGAGAATCGTTTGCCAAGAACTCAATTTTAAGACCTTGGCCGCCTCATACTGACCTGTCGGAATGGCCACGATTCCACCACGGAAGATTTCCGCAAAATAGGCTGCATAATTAAGGGTGAAGGCTGTAATAGCCGCAGGTAACCGATCAATCCGAATCCCAATACTTGGAAGGACGTAATAAATAAAGATCAACTGGAGCAATAGAGGGGTCCCTCGCATGACCCAGATATAAATCGTTAGGAGTCCATGCAGGATCTTTGAGCGCAATTGAAGCAAAAAGGCAACAACGATTCCAAGTGGAATCGATAAAATCAATACGAAAGCAAACACTTGCAAGGTGAGGCTTGCTCCCTTTAACAAACTTGGTAAAATTTCCAAAGCATACTGCATAGCATTCTCCTCCTAAAAAAATATTTAATGAATATATTACCACAAAAATGGAAAAATAACTAGTTTATTTTGATATTTATAAAAAAAATAGCCTTTCGGCTATTTTTCTACTTTTATAAATCCAAATTTTTTAAGGGGATATAGACGCAGATTCACTACTCCTTCGATCTGATTTTTATGGATATAGCCAAACTCACGACTATCTTCCGTATCCCCACGGTTATCATTTAAGACTAGATAGGTATCGGATGGTACACGACCAGCCTTGGTCCCTTTTAACTCTGATAAAAAGAAATCATCCGTATAATACCCATTACTCGTTGGAGCAGCTAGATGTTTGTTCAGCATTTTATTCAGGTAAGGTTCTGGTGTTGCCTGTCCATTCAAATAGAGGACGTCATCTACGTAGCTGACTTCATCGTTTTCTTTGGCAATGACACGTCCAAGGTATTCTTTTCCACCGACCTTGTATAAGACCAAATCACTGCGATCTACCTGAGCATTTCTAGTCGCTACCACCAGATCTCCATTTTTCACAGAAGCATTGGCCATCTTATCATTGATACTAAATGGATGAAATACAAAGATTCGTAATAAGATCAGTGCTAAAACCAGTACACCGACAATGATGACATTTCTAATTAAATCTCTCCTTGGCATGAATGTCTCCCTTCCTTTTTGTTTATTATACCATTTTTTTGATCTTTAAAAAAGAGAAAGTAAGCATTAGTGAGAATTCTTGTTAGCACACTAAACAAGAAAAACCTCGCGGTCAGTCCTTTCAGACTAACCAGCAAGGCTTTAAGATAGAATTGTCTATTAACGTACTGTACGGATACGCATTGTGTTTGTACGAACAGCTTCTCCAACTGGTACACCAGCAACGATAACGATATCATCACCAGATTTAACAAGACCAGCTTCAACTGCTTTACGTTCAGCAATTTCGAACATATCGTCAGTTGATGAAGGAGCATCTGTCAACATTGGGATAACACCCCAGTTCAACATCAATCCACGTTCAGTCAATTCGTCAAATGTCAATGCCAAGATATCAGCATCTGGACGGTATTTAGAGATCAAACGTGCAGTGTGACCTGTCTTAGTCAATGTTACAACCAATTTGATATCCATTGAGTTTGTAGCATCTTTAACAGCTGAAGCCATAACTTCTGTCTTAGAGTTACGTTCAAATGTAGCTGGGTTCAAACGACCATATTCTTTCAAAAGTGTTTGAGCGTTCATGTCGATTTTCGCCATTGTAGCTACAGATTCAAGTGGGTATTTACCGTTTGCAGATTCACCTGAAAGCATTGTAGCATCAGTACCGTCGATAACAGCGTTGAAGACGTCAGATACTTCTGAACGAGTTGCACGTGGTTTTTCAGTCATTGTTTCAAGCATGTTTGTTGCAGTGATAACAACTTTACCAGCAGCATTTACTTTAGAAGTAATCATTTTTTGGTAAACTGGAACCATTTCGAATGGTACTTCGATACCCATGTCACCACGAGCGATCATGATACCATCAGTAACTTCGATGATTTCATCCAAGTTTTCGATACCTTGTTGGTTTTCGATTTTCGCAAACAATTGAACGTGGCTGTTACCAGTTTCTTCACAGATAGCACGAACTTCTTGAACATCTTTTGCAGTACGTACAAATGAGATCGCGATGAAGTTGATACCTTGTTCCAAACCGAAGCGGATATCGTCGTTATCACGTTCAGCAAGTGCTGGGAAAGGAATCTTCGTATTAGGGATGTTTACACCTTTTTGTTTAGCGATGATACCATCGTTTTCAACTTCAACAACGAATTCACGTTTTGCAGCGTCTTTTTCTACAACGCGAAGACCTAATTTACCATCATCAACCAATACTTGGTGTCCAACTTCAACGTCATCAAAGATGTCAAGCGCACCTGCAACGTTCAAAGCAATCACTTCACGAGTTGATTTGATGCCTTGTTTTGTAGCAACGCGGATACGTTCACCAGTCTTGTATGAATATTCTTTAGCTTCGCCTTCGAACAATTCAGTACGGATTTCAGGACCTTTTGTATCAAGAAGGTAACCAACTTTTTTACCAGCGATTTCTTCTGCACGTTTAACAGTCGCCATACGTTCACCTTGTTCTTGGTGGTCACCGTGTGAGAAGTTGAAACGGAAAGTGTTAGCGCCAGCTTCGATCAATTTAGCAATGTTTTGTGCTGAAGCTTCAACGTCAAGTTTTTCAGCCCAGTATCCATCTTCACCGAATTTTTTACCGCCACGGATTTCTACCGCAGGACCTAAAGTTGCAACGATTTTTACACGTTTGTTCATGATATATATGACTCCTTTTTTAATATATCTGTCTTTTTAAGACAAGGTTAACGAATTAATGAAATAAAATTAGATTGAAGACAAGCTACGGTTCAACTCGGCAAGACCAAGATCAGCTTTATGTGGATTGTTTACCACAATCTTACCATCTTCTGTCAAGCTAAAGAGGGCTCCTTCTTCTGCTTTACCAAGGATTGGGTTTTCCACCATTTTTTCATTACGGATACCAACGGCTACACCACCGATTCCTTGTTTCAGCAATTTAACAGCGTGTGCTCCCATACGTGAAGCAAGAACACGGTCACGCGCAGTAGGTGAACCACCACGTTGGATGTGGCCAAGCTCAGTCACACGAAGGTCACTTTCATCACCAGCCGCTTTCAAGGCTTTACCGAATTCATCTGCAGACATCACGCCTTCAGCTAAAATGATAATGTTGTGGGTACGGCCTTTTGCGTAACCTTCTTTGATGCTCTCAACAACATCTTCGATCTTGAATCCTTCTTCAGGAATGATGATTTCATCTGCACCAGATGCAATCCCTGCCCAAAGAGCGATATCTCCAGCGTTACGTCCCATCACTTCAATAACGAAGGTACGGTGGTGACTAGATGAAGTATCACGGATCTTATCGATCGCGTCCATTGCAGTTGTGACTGCAGTATCAAAACCAATTGTAAAATCAGTTCCGACAATATCGTTGTCGATCGTACCAGGAAGACCAACAGCTGGGAATCCAAGTTCAGTCAAGCGCATCGCACCATGGTAAGAACCATCTCCACCAATAACGACAACACCTTCGATCCCGTGTTTCTTCAATTGCTCGATCCCTTTTAATTGACCTTCGCGTTGTGCGAATTCAGGGTAACGTGCTGAATGAAGGAAAGTACCACCACGGGAAATAATATCTCCAACAGATGATCTATCAAGGGGCTGAATTTTACCAGCAACCATTCCCGCATATCCATCATAGATACCGAAAACTTCCATTCCCTCTGAAATTGCTTGACGAACAACTGCACGGATGGCAGCATTCATACCAGGGGCATCTCCACCACTAGTTAAAACAGCAATACGTTTCATTTCGTTGTTTGCTCCTTTTTTTCTTTTACATTCTACGTAATTATAACACAAAGAAGACTAAAATTCTCGTATTTTTC
>CABSRC010000012.1 GCA_902480035.1 uncultured Streptococcus sp.
TCTTGGCAGATTGTCCATTAAAAGAGCTACAGCCTCCTAAGCTCAGGCTAAATACTACCATTATCAACACAATAAATTTACTTTTTTTCATCTTCTTCCCATTCTTTCTTCAGGTTTCTTAGAATTTATTATACAAAATTCCATCAACGTCTGAAATGTTACTTTTGTTAAAAAACATTGCCAAAAGGTTACAAGCACTACATATTGATGTAACATACTTGGCCCAATGAATAAATTCTATAAAATAGATGAGGTTGCTATTGCTTGTCTCTTTCTATTAATTTCGTTAATTCTTTAGGCGTTCCTGATGTGGCAACAAGATATTCTCCTGAATCCTCTTCTATGACCGTCATATCAATCGTCAACCGATCATCCCTATTAATGACAATTTCGACAATAATTCCTTCCATTGGATTATATTTTAATTTATCTTTTAAAATTCTATAAGACTTTATTTTCCCATTTGGAGTTAATGCCTCTGGATCCAGATTTTTTAAATAGCTTTCAATTGCCACTTTCATCTTCTGACTCTCTGCGATTTGAATCATTTCTTGTTTTTCAGTGGATTGGTCTGTCATGGGACTACAGCCACCTAGAAGTAGGCTCAATAGAATCATGATCACAACCAAGCTGTATCTTTTATTCATTTTCAAGCAAGTCCTTATTTAGCATTTACTAATTTCTTGGATAATTCCCCTGAAATGACTACTCCATTCTGTTCCAGATGCCCATCAGCCTCCTGGGTTAGAGTTGTCGTAATGGTTAAATTCTTATCCTCGTTAATCACCATTTCTACCGTCAATCCTCCCATAGGGTGATATCTCAGCCGGTGGGTATTAATTTTATATGACTTCACAATTCCCTCTGCTGTCAAGGCATGGGGATCTTCTTGTCTCAATATATTTTCGAGAACTCTTTTTGGTTGCTTACTCTCTGCAATCTCTAGCACTTCTCTTCGTTGCTCTGATAGTCTAGTAATAAGACTACATCCTCCTAGGCACAAAGTGGTTAGCAATAACTATAACGTCCATCTTATTTTAGTGTTCCTATTTTCCTTTGATGCTTCCATGAACGACTCCACTGAATGAGTTTATTTCCCAGTCTCTTCTGCTTTACTTAACAGATCGCTTAATTTTGCTGAAATACCGTAACTACCTGCTTCGAACTGTCCTGAATCTTCCATTTGAACAGTCGTATCGATCGTTAACTTTTTATCGCCATTGATAACAAGAGTGACATTCATCCCTCCCATTGGATTGTATTCCAATTCACCTTTTATCAGGGTATAGAAGTGAATGACTCCTTCTGAAGTGAATGCTTTCGGATCGATACTGATTAACAAGTGTTTTATCGCTCGCTCCATTTTCGTGCTTTCTGCAATCTGAATCATTTCCCTTCTCTCAGCAGCTTTATCTGTAAAAAGGCTGCAGCCTCCTAGAAACAAAGTCAGTAAGAATAGTAGTAAAAATCGTTGTTTTTTATCAGTCATATTTCCCTCTCACTTATATTATTCGTAATGATTTCTAAAAAATGAACCAATTTTTTAAAATTTTTTCCAGAGCCTAAAAAACACACCCTTACTGGGTGTGTCTCTTGTTAAATCATATATTCGACGCTATAAGTGGCATCGGATAAAATCCGTGAGAGGAATTGTTTGGTTCGTTCTTCTTTTGGACTGTTGAAGAATTCATGCGGTTCGTTTTCTTCGATGATGTGTCCGCCATCCATAAAGATAACGTGGTTGGCCACATCACGCGCAAAGCCCATCTCATGGGTTACGACAACCATGGTCACTCCTTCTTGGGCCAATTGCTTCATGACATCTAATACATCACCGACCAACTCTGGGTCTAGCGCTGAAGTCGGCTCGTCCAGCAAGATCACGTCTGGTTTGACCGCGATGGCACGCGCGATTCCGATCCGTTGCTGCTGCCCCCCTGACAATTGAGAAGGATAGTAATCCTTATAAGCTAGGAGACCAACTTTTTCAAGGGCTGATTCTGCCCGTTGGATAGCTTCTTCTTTTGGAATCTTCCGAGCTACAACCAGCCCTTCTAAGATATTTTCAAGCGCTGTTTTGTTGGCAAAGAGATTGTAATGCTGGAAAACAAAGGCTGTCTTTTGGCGGATTTCTAGAATCTCTTTTTTGCTGAGTTTTGAGAGGTCATACTCTTTTCCACCCAAAGTCAAACGGCCTGTATCCGCCTTTTCCAAGTGATTGAGGCAGCGAAGGAAGGTTGTTTTTCCTGATCCAGATGGCCCCAAAATAACGACCACATCCCCTTGGTTGACCTTGATATTAACATCTACCAGGACCTGGTGGTCCTTAAATTTTTTCGATACGTGTTCTACTTCTAACATCTTCTTATTTCTCCTTCTTCTATGCAATCGTCAGGCGTTTTTCTAAGCGATTGAATCCCCACTGAATCACCCCACAAATGACAATATAAAGAATAAAAATCACTAGATAGGATTCAAAATATTGATAGCCATAAGAGGCTTCGACCTTGGCAATAGCGGTGATATCCTTGATGGTCATGACAAAGACAAGGGAAGTTCCTTTGACCAAGTTGATAACCAGGTTACACAAATTAGGCAGGGCTGAACGCAAGGCTTGTGGAAAAACAATGCGGATGTAGGCTTGGCGATTGGTCAAACCAATGGCTTGCGCTGCTTCTAGCTGGCCCTTATCCACAGTCAGAATGGCTGACCGTAGAATTTCAGCAAGACTCCCCGTTGTCATCAAGCTAAAGATGATAAAGGCATAGTAAATGGGATTGATCTCAAAGACATTAAAGTGACTGCCAATACTCTTAAAAAAGCTATTTAAGAGGCTGGGAAAGAGACTATAAAAGAAGAGAATCAAGAGAATCGGAGGCGTCGCGCGGATAAAGGCTAAGTAAACCACTGAGAAACTGCGAACACCTTTGACCTTATAAATCTGACCGAGTGCCAAAAAGAGGGCTGGAAAGAAACTCAAAAGAATCGATACGACCATGATCAGAAGGGTCACTGGAACACCACCTAAGGTGGCTAGAAATGCTTTACTAATAAAATTGAAATCCATAAGCTACCTTTCTGTTACACTGAGTCGTTTCTCAAGGAGTTGAGCGGAGAAGGAGATCACAAGGGCAATTCCCCAGTAGATCACTGCGACGGCTGTATAGGTCTCGAGGGAATAATTCCCAAGATTGCGGCTGATCAAGTTGTTACCTGCTCCCATGATATCGATAAAGCCAATGGTATAAGCCAAAGCGGCATCGCGCATGAGGTTCAAGATGGCAGTCGTCATATTGGGAAGAGCCACGCGAAAGGCTTGGGGAAGGACAATCCGCCAAATGGTTTGAGCTGGCGTCAAGCCAATACTCAAGCCCGCTTCCATCTGACCTTTTGGAATGGCCAAATAGGCTGCCTTGAAGACCTCAGAGATCATAGCAGCAAAGAGAAGAAACATGGCAACAAGGACAAAGACAAACTTGGACCAGTGGTCAATGTCAATGCCCAACCACCAGTTCAAAAATTGGGGAAGTCCATAAAAGACCAAAAAGAGCAAGACAATCGGAGGGGTACAACGCAAAGTAAAGACATAGCCTTTTGCCAGACCTGCTCCTACCTTATCTTCTGATACTTGTGCCCAGGTCAAAACCAAGCCAAATGCAGAACCGAGAACCGTCGTTAAAAACATCAAAGCTAGGGTCGCTGGCAGAGCTTGGACCAAGGTTGGAAGAAATGACCAGACCTTGGAAATGTCGTATGAGACCATGTTTCTTTTCCTTTCTGTATCCGTATAGAAATAAGGAAGCTGGGGCTATGCGCACCCAGTTCCATCTTATTTCTCTTTATCTACATAACTGAAGACATCTTCACCGAAATATTTTTTCGACAATTTAGCAAGTGTGCCATCTTTTTCTAATTCTTTGATGGCCTTGCTGTATGCTTCCGCAAATTTTTCGTTTTTCTTATCCTTATGGATCAATGGGTAAGTTGGAATTCCTTTGTAGGCAAACCAGCTCAGTTTGTCCGCATATTGGTGGTAAGAACCATCTTTATCTGTGACAGCTTTTTCAAAGGAAAGTTTGATGTCAAAGAAGGCATCGTAACGTCCTTCAAGAACCCAAGCATAGGCATCTGCGACTTTGAAAGATTCCGCAGCTGTTATTTCGATTTGTTGGTCCTTATGCTTTTCATTGTATTCTTTAATAACATTCCATTGCGCATTTTGTGGTGAAATTGGAACCAATTTTCCTTTTTCTTTAGCAAAGTCATCGATATTCTTGTATTTATCCGCATCTTCTTTTCGTACGGTAAATCCGATGATACTTGCTCCGATTGGTTCTTTTGGAATGATAAATTTCTTGGCGCGTTCTTCGGTATACCAAGCTCCTTTGGTTCCGATATCATACTTACCAGATTCTAGACCGATCAAAAGGTCGTCGTCACTTGTTCCAGTGTACTCAAACTTGTAGTCTGGTAATTTTTCGTCAATGGCTTTGAGAACGGCTACTTCATAACCATCTGATTCTCCTTTTTCATCGACAAAATCGTAAGGTACATAGTTTTGCGTGTGGGCTACTTTCAAGGTTGTTACCTTGTTCGATCCTGTCGAGCCTTTGCTGTCGTTTGCATGGTTCAAGCTCCGTCCAAGAATGGTTGCACCTGCAATGGCAAGTACTGCCACCCCACCGATAATCCATGTTTTTTTACTCATACTCTGTTCTCCCTCTTTCTATTTTCCTTATTCTGCTGCAGCTTCACGAACCCATTCGATTCGTTCTTCATCAATGTCACTTGGAATCGTACAATCGGCACCAATGACCAAACCTGTGGTTCCTGTTTCTGCGATGATGCGTTTGGTTTCTGCTTGGATCGCAGCCTTATCTCCTGTGTAAAGAAGACCATTTTTGCCATTTTCAAAACCACCAAGAACCGTGCGTCCACCGAAGATTTCGCGTCCTTCTGCTAGGCTGATGCCTTCTGGTCCAACTGCCCAGTTAATGACTTGGGCTGGGTAGTCTGTGAAGAGATGAATATCATTGCGAGCTCCTTCGTAGCCACAGATATGAAGGATATTTACGCCACCAGCTTCATTAGCTGTCTCGAAGACATGGAGTTCACTCGGTGCAATAATGTTTTTATAGACTTCTTGTGTAACCCGCGCATCTTGAATGCTTTGAACACTGAGGTAGATCCCGTCTGCTCCAGCTTCTTTAATAATTCGTTGGCTCAAACTTGCGATATCTTGCCCAATGGTATCCAAAACTTTTTTAAGAGTTGCTGCATCTTGATCGATAAAGTTTGCGATCAAGTCATCTCCACCTGACACTTCTCCGACCAACCATTTGAAGTAGGTCACCGGAGCAAAGATGTTGTAGATGGCTACAATGTCCTCTTCAAAACCGGCACGGATTTTTTTCACAAGCTCTACCTGCTCTGTGATCCATGGATGATCGGCTCCGAGCGGTTCAATCCCTGCTAAGTCAGAGATGTTTTCAAGGCCTTTGTGAATGGCTGGATTTGGATAAGCAAAGTAACCATCGCTCATGAGTTTGACAAAGTCTGGTTTGACCTTGTGTAGGAAGTTTTGATGACCCTTCAGGTTTTTTTCAATAATTTCCGGATTAGAAAATCCTTTCAACCATTCTTCTTCTGTTGTAAAATGGTGCCAAAATCCAACTGGCACACGATCAACCGCTTCTCCCTTAAAAGCTTTTAACACTAATTCTCTTTTTGCTGACATGTTCTTACCTCGTTCTATTCTTTTCTTGTTTGTTATCTTAACACTTCAATCATTCTTTGACTAATATATATTTTTTATCAAGCTCTTCATCTTTTTTTATCACTGATCTTCAAGAAGTAAAATTCCTGCTATATCAGAGGGACGAAGGAGAGAGAGACTATGGGCTGGAATTTTCTCCAATTTTTCGATGTCCGGATCTTTCCGTACAATCCCATGACTGCTTGCTGCAGTAGCTTTTGCGAGTCCTAGGACTAAGAATAAAGCTACCAGCCCCATACACCACACATGAATCTTTCTCATCTCCCTCTCCTTTCTTCTTACAAGACGGCCGCCTGACGCACCCAGTCTAAGCGTTCCAATTGGAAATCGTCTGGTACGGTACAGTCTGCTCCAAGGATCAAACCACGACTTCCCGCTTCTGCGACCAGGCGACGGGTTTCTTGCTCGATAGCTGCTCGTTCCCCTTGGTAGAGCAGGCCTTTCTTGCCATTGACAAAGCCACCCAAGACAGCACGATCCCCAAAGAGTTTGCGACCTGCGGCTAGGCTCAGGCCTTCATGATGGGTCGCCCAGTTAATGACTTGTGCTGGATAATCCTTGAAGAGCTCCACTTCATTGCTGGCCCCTTCAAAACCACAGATATGAAGGATATTGATGCCTCCAGCTTCATTGGCTGCTTCTAGAACGGCAATGTTGCTTGGCTCAATGATCTTGCGGTATTCTTGCTCTGTCACGCGCTCATCTTGGATCTGCTGGGTTGAGAAGTAAATGCCTTCCACTCCTGCTTCTTGGATCAAGCGGCGACTAAGAATAGCGATATCTCCTGCGATGACATCAAGGACATGGGCTAAAGTTTCTGGATCTTCCTTGATAAAGTCTGCAATCACTTGGTCTCCACGGGATTTGTCCGTACGGAACCAGCGTTTCAAGTAAGAAATGGGCGAGAAGATATTGTAGAAAGAAGCAATCTCTTCATGGAAATGGGAACGAATCTCCTTGACCACTTCAATCTGTTTTTCAATCCAAGGATGATGCTCTCCAATCGGTTGAATGTCCTTTAATTCTTGGATCGATGTGATCTCTCTCGAATAAAGGGCACTCGGATAGCGGAAGAAGCCATCGCTCATGATCTTGACAAAATCAGGTGAAATTTCTTCAACATAGTGTTGGTGACCCTTAATACTTTTTTCTACTACAGCTGGATTGTCTAGCCCCAATTCTTTTTCTTCTTGGGTCACATAATGGAGCCAAAATCCTACAGGGATTCGCTCTACTGCTTCGCCTCGAATGGCACGAAGAACCAATTCTTTTTTACTCATACTGTACATCCTCCTCATCTTTTCTCCAAAAGAAAGATTGACTGCTTCCCTTCTGGAATTTGTAACCATGATATCACCTCGAAAACTAGCTGACTAATATATTTTCCCTATCAAAGCCTTAAAATTTCTTTATTAAGAAAATCATCAAAAAAACGCAAGCCCTTGAAAATAGGGACTTGCGAGTATCTTTCTCGATTGTTTCATTTTAGAAAAAATGACCTCTTTGATCTTTTCTTGATCCGGTTATAATATAAAACTATACCCCTCCTTTTAAGATGAAAAATGGCATCTATTGAGATGAAAAAGCCCTTCATATCAACATTTCTTTCTTCCTATTCATTCCACCATTTCCTGGCTCCCCTTCCCCTCTTTCTTGTCATGCAAGATTGAAAGGAGTATAATTTTTATAGAATAATTTTAAGGAGTGTACGGTTTATGAAAACAACAAAACCCACCTTTACCATCGTTTCTGCTCTTGCTTCTGTCATTTTACTGACGAGTTGTGGAAGCAACACCACTAAAACGCAAGAGACAAAAGCAAGCAGCACTAAAAATCAAGTGACGATGACCTATGATCAGCAGCGCTCACAAGAAAATACCATGTCTGTTCTCTGGTACCAAAAGGCAGCAGAAACCAAGGCTTTGTATTTACAAGGCTACAATGTCGCTACTGACCGTTTGAAAGAGATCCTCCAAACGCCTTCTGATAAGCCATACTCAATCGTATTAGACTTGGATGAAACTGTTTTAGACAACAGCCCTTACCAAGTTCAAAACGTCAAAGATGGTACGGCCTTCAATCCTAAAGATTGGGATGTTTGGGTGAAAAAAGCAGCCGCAAAAGCGGTACCAGGTGCCAAAGATTTCCTTCAATATGCGGATCAAAATGGGGTTCAAATCTACTATATTTCTGACCGTACAACCTCTCAAGTAGACGACACCATCAAGAATCTTGAAAAAGAAGGCATTCCTGTTCAAGGACGTGACCACCTCATGTTCTTAGAAGATGGTGTCAAATCAAAAGAAGGCCGTCGCCAAGCTGTGCAAGAAAAGACCAATCTTGTCTTGCTCTTTGGGGACAACCTAGTGGACTTTGCAGACTTCTCTAAGACATCTGAAGCTGATCGCGACAAGAAATTAGACGAATTGCAAAAAGAATTTGGTGAAAAATTCATCATCTTCCCAAATCCAATGTATGGATCATGGGAATCTGCTGTTTACCAAGGTAAAAAACTAGACGCCAAGGGACAAACAGAAGAACGCCTCAAAGCCTTGCAAGGTTTTGACAAATAAAGCAAATATCCTCGTTAGGAAAAACCTAACGAGGATGTTTTTTCTATAGAGACAAGTTTATTCAACTGTTACAGACTTAGCAAGGTTCCGTGGTTTGTCGACATCGAGTCCACGATGAAGGGTTGCAAAGTAAGCAATCAATTGGGTTGGCACCACCATTGAGATTGGAGAGAGATAAGGGTGAACCGCCGTCAAGACTAAATCATCTGTCTCTTTAGCGACATTTTCTTCTGCAATGGTTAAGACATGAGCCCCACGTGCTGCCACTTCTTGGATATTTCCACGTGTGTGGCTGGCTAGGACTGGATCAGATAAGAGAGCAATGACCGGTGTACCGTCTTCGATCAAAGCAATGGTACCGTGTTTCAACTCACCCGCTGCGAAGCCTTCACATTGGATGTAAGAAATTTCTTTTAGTTTCAGACTGGCTTCCATGGCAACATAGTAATCTTGGCCACGGCCGATATAGAAAGCATTGCGGGTTGTTTCCAACAAGCCACGGACTTTTTCATCGATCACTTCTTTTTCTGAAAGGGTTGATTCGATCGATTGGGCAACGATAGACAATTCGTGCACCAAATCAAAGGCTTTGGCCTTTTCATTGCCATTGGCTTCCCCAACAGCTTTTGCAAGAAAGGCAAGGGCTGCGATTTGAGCCGTATAAGCCTTGGTGGAAGCGACCGCAATTTCAGGGCCAGCATGGAGCAACATCGTCATGTCTGCTTCACGTGAAAGAGTAGATCCTGGAACATTGGTTACTGTCAAGCTTGGAATGCCCATTTCATTTGCTTTGACCAATACCTGGCGACTATCCGCTGTTTCACCAGATTGACTGATAAAGATAAAGAGCGGTTTTTTGCTGAGAAGTGGCATGCCGTAGCCCCACTCAGAGGAGATACCGAGTTCTACTGGAGTATCCGTCAACTCTTCTAACATTTTTTTAGACGCGAATCCAGCATGGTAAGAGGTACCAGCCGCAAGGATATAGATGCGGTCTGCTTCTTGAACCACTTTGATGATAGCTGGCTCTACCACTACTTGACCTGCCTCATCTGTGTATGCTTGGATAAGTTTACGCATCACAGTTGGTTGCTCGTCGATTTCCTTGAGCATGTAGTATGGATAAGTTCCCTTACCGATATCAGAAAGGTCGAGTTCAGCCGTGTAGCTAGCCCGTTCTTTGACGTTGCCATCATAGTCTTGAACTTCAACGCTGTCTGCTTTGACGATGACCAACTCTTTGTCATGGATTTCCATATATTGGTTGGTCTCACGAATCATGGCCATGGCATCTGAGCAGACCATATTGTAACCATCCCCAAGACCAATCAAGAGTGGTGATTTATTTTTTGCCACATAGATGGTGCTTGGATCTTCTGCGTCCATCAAAGCAAAGGCATAGGCTCCTCGGATGATGTGGAGGGCTTTTTTGAAGGCTTCAAGCGTAGACAAGCCCTCTTCTTCAGCAAATTTTCCGATCAAGTGGGCTGCGATTTCTGTATCTGTTTGCCCCTTGAAATGGTGACCGGCTAGGTATTCTTCCTTGATTTCAAGGTAGTTTTCAATGACACCATTGTGTACCAAAACAAAGCGACCTGTCTCCGAACGGTGTGGGTGAGCATTGTCCTCAGTTGGTTTTCCATGAGTGGCCCAACGGGTATGTCCGATCCCAGCTGTTCCTTCGACACCTTCTGCCTTAGCTGACAATTCTGCAATGCGGCCAACTGCCTTTACCAATTGGCTCTTGCCTTCACTAGCCAGAAAAACACCTGCAGAGTCATAACCTCGGTATTCGAGCTTTTCAAGTCCTTGAATCAAAATATCAGTAGCATTTGTATTTCCTACAACACCAACGATTCCGCACATAGTTTTTACGATATAGCCTTGCTATACTTTCCCCTTTACTTAGTCAAACGACCTATGGTCAATTTCTCAGTTACTTTAAAATTGGTCTAGTCTAATTTACCAAAAAAGTAACCAGCGGAGTCAGTATACAATGCTTCTTCCAGTTTGTCAACTAGGAAATATAAGAAAATTGGTCTAGTTAAGGGAGGGTTAAGAAAAACCTATCAACATCTTGGTTGATAGGTTGCTTTTTCTACTCTTCAAATCCATTCTGCTTGCTCAACTCACGGAACCAATGGCCGGATTTTTTGAGGGTTCGTTTTTGACTTTCGAGGTCCAACTCAACTAAGCCATAGCGGTTCTTGTAGCCATTGAGCCATGACCAACAGTCAATAAAGGTCCAGATCAAATAACCTTTACAGTTGGCACCATCTTGAATAGCCCGGTGGAGCTCGCGAAGATGGTCTTTGACAAAGTCAATCCGGTAGTCGTCATGGATCACTCCATCCTTGCGAAATTTTTCCTCTCCTTCAACTCCCATCCCGTTTTCGGTCAGGATCCACTCGATATTGCCATAGTTTTCCTTGATATTTTGGGCAATGTCATACAAGCCTTGCTCATAGATTTCCCAACCTCGGTGGGGATTAATCTTGCGACCTGGCATGACATAGGGTTCATAAAATTGCTCAAAGAGTAGGGGAGAAGCTGGATTCGGAGCATAACGAGGAGCTGCCACACGGAGTGGCTGGTAATAGTTAACCCCTAGGTAATCCACCGTATTTTCCTCCATCAAGCGCAATTCAAAGGGATCATAATCCGGTAAGAGATCACGCTCCCGCAAGATCTCCACTAATTCTTGAGGATAATGACCAAGAACAGAAGGATCTAAAAAAGATTTGGCTTGGAAGAGCTCGGCAATGCGCGCAGCTTTCACATCTTCTGGATGCTGGCTCCGAGGGTAGGCTGGTGTCAGATTGAGCACAATCCCGATCCGGGAATTGGGATCCACCTCGTGACAGGCCTTGACCGCTAGAGAGTTTGCTAACTGGGTGTGGTAGGCTACTTTTACAGCTGCAGCTGCATCTACCTTATGAGGAAAATGGGCATCATAAAAATAACCAAATTCCACAGGTACAATGGGTTCATTAAAGGTGATCCACTGGTCGACCAGATCCCCATAGGTCTTGAAACAAAAACGCGCATATTCTTGATAAGCATAGGCGGTTTCCTTGTTTTCCCAACCATCGCCCTGCTCTTGGAGAGCCATCGGTAAATCAAAATGATAGAGGTTGACCAAGAGGTGAATCCCTTTTTCTTTGATCTTTTCAAAGACACGGCGGTAGAAATCAACACCTGCTTGATTGATTTCCCCTCGTCCTTCTGGGAAAATACGTGACCACTGAATAGAGGTCCGAAAGGCCGTGTGGCCGGTTTCTAACAAGAGATCTAGATCTTCTTCCCAGTGTTCATAAAAAGTCGATGTTTTCTCTGGTCCTTGCCCTTGATAAAAGCGGTTGGGCTCGATCCTATACCAGTAATCCCAGAGATTGTCTCCCTTTCCATCCTGGGCTAGACGCCCTTCTGTTTGAGGGCCCGAGGTCGAACTCCCCCATAAAAAATCCTTTGGAAATTGATACATGTCCTATTCCTCCTCATTCTACTAGCTCTATTGTAGCGAATCCTCCCCCAAAACCTAGTCACAATTTACAGTCTTTCTTACGCAGATTAAAGAAAAAGCCCCTTAGGAAAAATTCCTAAGGAAACTGGTCCTCTTTACAATTGAGTCACGACATATTCAAAGAGCTTGCGATCTGCTAGGCTCTTGTCAAAACGCAATTCCGGATGCCACTGAACGCCGAGGAAACGACTCTCATCTGTGGATTGAACGGCTTCTATGATGTCATCTTTAGGATCCCGCGCGATCACTTCTAAACCATCTGCCAAGTCTTTAATACTTTGATGATGGAAAGAATTGATGCGACTGGTCTTACCATAGATCTCTTGCAGGATCGTCTGATCCTTGGTCACCAGCTCTTGGCTGGTGTACTGACCTGGATTGTCCTGCCAATGATGTTCAATGTCTTGATGCAAAGTTCCACCCAATGCAACATTGTAGAGTTGGGTCCCACGACAGACTGTAAAGATAGCTTTTTTAGCCGCACGCGCTTCCTCAATCAAGGCCAACTCAAAAAGATCACGTTTTAAGAGGTAGTCATCGCTATCAATGGTGATTTCTTCTCCGTAAAACTTGGGCAAGACATTTTGACCACCAGTAATGATGAGCTTATCGATCATCGATAGGTAGTCTTTGGCCAAGGCCGCATCTCCAATTGGCAAAATCAAAGGAATCCCTCCTGCCTCTTTGACCGCTTCGACAAAACCAGTCGCCGCATAACTCATGTTCGCGTCTGGATCATCTGGGAAGGGTCTTTCATTTCCTGTAATTCCAATCACTGGTCTTTTTTTCATACTTGTTTCCATATACTTTCATTCGTTTTCAAGGCTTATTGTAACACATTTTTAGGCTAGACTCAATGGAGAGTATTTGAAGAGAAGGGCTCCCCCTCTACAACAAAAGCTTGCTGAAAGGGTTAAAATTTCTTTCTATTAAAAAATCCTCAAGTGCGAAGACTTGAGAATTGTTTATTAATTTTTGATAACCCCTTCTTTTACCAAAAAGTCACGCGCCACTTGAGCAGCAGACTTGCCTTCTACTCCGACTTGGTAGTTCATCTGGCTCATTTGCTCTGCTGTGATTTTACCAGCTAACTGATTGAGAATCCCTTCCAATTCAGGATGTTTCTTAAGAAGAGCTTCTTTCATGAGGGGTGCCCCTTGATATGGCGGGAAGAGTTGCTTGTCATCTTCAAGGACCACCAGGTCATAGCGAGCCAGCTCGGCATCCGTTGAGTAAGCATCTGTGATCTGGATGTCACCGGACTGGATCGCCTGGTAGCGAAGGGCTGGCTCCATGGTGGAGACTTGTAAATGAAGTCCGTAAACCTTCTGCAAGCCCTTGTTCCCATCCTCTCGGTCATTAAACTCCAAGGTAAAGCCTGCCTTGAGTTGTCCTTCCACCTTTTTCAAATCTGAAATGGTCTTGAGACCATACTCTTGGGCAATTTTCTTAGGGACTGCAACAGCATAGGTATTTTGATAAGCCATGGGTTTGAGCAAGGCCAGGTCGTCTTGTTTCTTGATCCCATCTCGAGCCGCTCGATAGACTGCTTCTGGATCATGGTCGACTTGTGGCGCCGGCTTGATGAGACTTTCGGTCACGGTCCCTGTAAACTCTGGATAGATAGCAATATCCCCTTTTTTCAGAGCTTCAAAGAGGAAGGTGGTTTTTCCAAAATTTGGTTTAACAGTCACTGTCATGTCTGTGTTTTCTTCGATCAAAATCTTGTACATATTGGCTAGAATTTCCGGTTCAGGACCTAGCTTCCCAGCGATGACCAGATTTTCTTTTTCCGGTTTGGGAAGAAGACTTGGTGTATAGCTAGCTCCCAATCCGATAACCATTACCGCAAAAGCCGCAAAGATGGTCCGCAATTTGGCCTTTTCCATCCATTTGAGAAGAAGGTTAAAGGCGATGGCCAAGAAGGCAGAAGACAGGGCACCGATTAAAATTAGACTGGCATTATTGCGGTCAATCCCTAGAAGGATAAAGGAACCGAGTCCCCCTGCTCCAATCAAGGCAGCTAGGGTAGCCGTCCCGATAATCATCACCGCTGCTGTCCGAATCCCAGACATGATGACGGGCATGGCCAAGGGAATCTCAAACTTCTTGAGTCGCTCCCACTTGGTCATCCCAAAGGCGATTCCCGCTTCTTCAAGACTTGGGTCAATCCCCTGCAAACCGGTGATGGTATTTTGGAGGATGGGGAAAATGGCATAGATGACGAGAGCTGTCAAGGCCGGAAGTGTTCCAATTCCCATGATGGGAATAAAGAGCCCCAAAAGGGCCATGGAAGGAATGGTCTGGAAGATCCCAGCTACCTGTAAAACCCAGTTGCTGGCTCTCTTGCGTGTACTTAAATAAATAGCCAGAGGGACCGCCAGAAAAATCGCAAGGAGTAGGGTCAGTAATGACAGTTGCAAATGTTGCCCCAGTGCAGTAAGCCAGTCTCCAAAGCGTTCTTGAAAGGTTGCAAGTAGTTTAGACATGGTGAGCACCTCCAAACAAATCCGCCACAAAGTCGTTGGCCGGTTGGGCTAGAATGGTCTCAGAATCCGCCACCTGCACAATCTCTCCTTCCTGTAGCACCGCAATGCGATCACCTAATTTTAAGGCTTCATCGGTATCGTGTGTAACAAAGATAGTGGTCATGCCGAACTCCTTGTGCAAGTCTTTGGTAAGAGCCTGTAGCTGTTTGCGGGAAATGGCATCCAAGGCTGAAAAGGGCTCATCCATCAATAGAATCTTTGGCTCTGCAATGATGGCCCGCACAATGCCAATCCGTTGTTGCTCCCCACCAGACAGCTCATGGGGTTTGCGATCGGCGTAATCAGAAGCTGGAAGGCCTACTTTTTCTAAAAGTTCGACTGTTTTGGAAGCCACTCGCTCCTTGTCCCAGCCCTTCATCTCAGGAATGAGAGCGATATTTTCCGCAACTGTCAAATTAGGAAAGAGAGCAATGGCTTGAAGCACATAGCCAGTAGACAGACGTAATTCACGTTCATCATAGTCCTTGATGCGTTTTCCATCCATATAGATATTGCCATCAGTTGGCTCCAAAAGACGGTTAATCATCTTGATCATGGTGGTCTTTCCAGATCCTGAAGGACCTACTAGCACCATAAATTCTCCATTTTCAATACGGAGATTGACATCTTTTAAAATGTCCTTATCCGTGTAGCGCAAGGCTACATGTTTATATTCAATCATATTCTTCCTCAATAAGTTTTCTGTCTCTAAGAGTATCCAATAGGCTACTTGCCGGATGCCCTAGGACTTTTTCGATATCTGTTGAAACCCCAGCTTGTTCCCCAGCTTTAATCGCTGTATAAGTGCTGACCCAGGCATCGTACTCCCAAGTTTGTGCTGGCCATTTTTTCCGTGACTCATAAGCTTCTTCTACTGTTTCATCCACATACGCGATGGCGTCACCAGTCTCTTTTGAGAGAAGCGCTACGATTTCTTCCATGGAAAGATCCTCTGGCCCTGTCAGATTCAAGGTTTGATTTTCCCACTCCTTAGGATTTAAAAGAATTTCTGCTGCAACCCTAGATGTGTCCTTACGGGCAACAGCTGACACAAGACCATTGCCTGCCGGACCACGAATCTCTCCATTTTCAAGCGCCATATCAATCAGGAAGTCCAAGTAAAAATTATCTCTCAAAAAAGTGTAGGTGAACCCTAACTCCTTGATATAGGCTTCCGTCTGGGCATGATCTCGAGACAAGGTGAAAGTTGCCTTCTCATCTGCCCCATAAAAGGAGGTATAGACGATATGCTCTACCCCTGCTAGCTTTGCAGCATCTAAAAAGTCCTTGTGTTCCTTGACACGCTCTAGATTTTCCCGAGCAGAAACCATCAACAAGATATCGATCCCCTTTAAGGCCTCAACCACCTCTGGCGTATTGGCATACACTATTTTACGAATTTCCGCAGACGCGTAGAGTTTTGCACGTTCTGGACTTCGTGCTAGATGGACGGAAGCGATTCCTTTCCCATCGACAAGATTAGCCACATAAGAACCTAATTTCCCTGTTACCCCTGTAATACCAATCATAACTGTTACTTCCTTTCCCTAGATGTCATTCTCTTTAGCTTTTAGATTTGAGATAATCCGCTCTTGATAGGCTTCAAATTCTCGGATTTCTTGATCCGAAAATCCTTGATAGAAAATCTCACCCAGTTCCTTACTAACACGATCCCCAATTTCCTTTTGTGCCCAACCGAGGCCTGTCAAAGAAATATATTTTTTCCTTTTATCCTGCGTACAAGGTTGAATCGTAACCAAGCCTTGTTCTTCCAATTTCTTAACCATGCTGGTCAATGTATTATTGGCTAGACCGGTCGCAAGAGCGATATCGGTCGCAGTAGCGCACCCCAATTCTTGCTTCCACAAAATCGTTAAAATTTTCCCCTGTTCACTTCGGTATTGGGCATCTGGTTCCTTGCTCAAGAGTTTTTGAAAGATACGCCCATTTAACAAGCGTATCTGTAAAGCTTGGTAGCCCCCTTGTATCTTGTCCATTTTGTCTCCTTTTTATTTCTATATCGAAATATCACAGCTATTGTATCACTGTTCGTTACATCTGTCAACTGCTTCGATATGGAACCAATAATTTTATCTAAATTCACCTTAAAAAGCCTTTCTATCCCTTCAAACTAGTTTTTTCTCCCTCTTTCTAGCAAGTGTAACAAATGTTGGACTCGTTTTGCAACGACACCTGATTTTATAATGTGGTAATCTGTTAACGAAATTAAATCATACTAATGGAGAATTTGTTATGCATATACCAGATAATTACCTTAGTCCTGCAAGTTGTGCAGTTTTAGCGGTTGCTGCTGCGCCTGTTATTGTCTTGTCCATCAAAAAAGTCAAGGTCCAATTAAAAGAAAATAAAGAGCTAGCGCCGATGCTTGGGATTGCTGCTTCTTTGTCCTTCTTATTGATGATGTTTAATGTTCCTGTTCCTGGTGGAACGACCGCTCACGCTGTCGGAGGGACCCTTCTTGCCATTCTCATAGGTCCCTATGCGGCCTCTCTAGCGCTGACAGTCGCCTTACTCCTACAGGCCTTCTTATTTGGTGACGGAGGGATTCTCGCTCTTGGGGCCAATATTTTCAACATGGCTATTGTGATGCCTTTTGTTGGCTATGCTATTTATAACTTGTTCCGCAAGCACCATCAGGAAACGCTTGGCGTTATTATCGGTTCTTTTCTTTCGATCAATGTTGCTGCCTTCTTAGCTGGTGTTGAATTGGGCTTGCAACCCCTCATCGCGTCAGAAGCTGGTCAGCCACTCTATAATCCTTATGGATTGAGTATC
This sequence comes from uncultured Streptococcus sp., assembly GCA_902480035.1. GTDB lineage: Bacteria > Bacillota > Bacilli > Lactobacillales > Streptococcaceae > Streptococcus. The sequence continues at coordinate 17,197 of CABSRC010000012.1, forward strand.
ACGGTTCCTGCCATGTTGGGAGCTCACCTCCTTGTCGCAGGTTGGGTCGAAGCCTTCTTCACCCTTGTGATTTACCGTTTTGTAAAACAAGTTGCTCCTGCAGAGTTGTACACACCAAGTACAGTCAATACAACTTCATTTGTTAAAAAAATTCGCTGGGTACTCCTTGCTTTGATCGTCCTCAGCCCACTTGGACTCCTCGCAGATGGGACGGCTTTTGGTGAATGGTCTGCCGAAGAATTAGGTAGCCTGCTTCACGGTAAAGTCCCAACAGGGATCAAAAATGGATTCTCATTTGAAGCCTTGTTTAGTGATTACACCATTCCTGGAACGAAAATTGCGATCGGCTATATTCTATCAGCCATTACAGCTGTTCTCATTTTCTATATCATCAGTAAAATCATTCGATCAATGAACGGAGAAAAGACTTCTCATGCGTAAACTCCCTGACTGGCTTCATCAAGAGCAAGCGACTCTTGAAGCATCCAAAAGCCATCACTATTTACAAATGAATCTTCAAACATTGCGCCACTTTCTTGGCAAAATGAAACAAACGACGCCCGCATTCAAGGCCAAAACTTCGTCTTGGATGCGGCTCGTTTCCTTTTTAATTCTAGCCATTCTCATTACGACTGCCCACCATCCCATCCAACTGTGGTTGATCGGTATCCTTTTGTTAATGCACATTGCCATGCTTCCTGGAGAGGTCCTACTCCACCTCTTTAAGGTCCTGTTCAAGGTGCTGTTGATTTCAACAATTGTGATATTGCCTAGCATCTTATTTCAAGGATTTCAAAATGGAGGACTCTTTTTGCTACGCGCAGGGATCATTGTCCTCAATATTTCTCTCTTTTTAGCCACTACCACAAGCATCCAACTGGTTGAGGCCCTAAGGCAGCTACATGTCCCCAAGACCTTTGTCCAGACCATTGATATTACGCTGAAATATAGTTATATTTTGGGAAAACACCTTCACCAACAAATTGAGTGCGTCCAACTCCGGACAGTTGGTCAAAAAGTGAACCTCCATCTCTTTGGCTCTCTTCTGGGTCTCTTGTATCTATCAACGAAGAACCATACCAAAGAGGTCTACGAGGCCATGTTGCTGAGAGGCTACGGTATGGATACAAAGCGCAAAGAAGCCTTCCACTGGAAGAAGGAAGACGTCTTTTTCCTATTGGAATTGGCGGTTCTCACGACCTTCACGACCTTACTTGGCTAGAAAGGAAGCCCTATGATTACCATTCAGGATGGAAATTACCACTATACCGAAGAAACTGGTGTCCACGATATTCAACTCCAGATTCAAAAAGGGGAAACCGTGGGCTTGATGGGCCCAAACGGAGCTGGAAAATCGACCCTCTTTAAAATTCTGGTTGGGCTCTTGCCCCTGTCTTCTGGTCAGTACCACTTCAAGGATTGGACCATTGACAAAGACTTCTTGAAAGATCCCCATCGTGCTGGGCAACTCTTCCAGCAGGTTGGACTCATTTTTCAAAACAGCGATACCCAATTGTTCAATACAAGCGTCTATGATGAACTGGCTTTTGGCCCACGTCAACTCGGCTTATCGGCAGTTGAAATCGAACAACGCGTCAATGATACACTCACTCTTTTAGAGATTGAGCACCTGAGAGATCGTATTCCCTACCATCTTTCCGGAGGGGAAAAGAAGCTAGTCGCTATCGCTAGTGTCCTCACCATGAATCCTAGTCTCTTGCTATTTGACGAGCCCTTTAACGGTCTCTCCCCCAAATACCAGAAGCTGATTGTCGCCTTGTTCCAAGAACTCAAAACAGCAGGAAAAACGATTGTTATTTCCTCCCACCATTTCGAGCAAATCGCTCCGATTGTGGAACGGGTTCTGCTCTTTTCTGAAGAGCACACCATTACAGGAAGCTACAATCGAGCTGATTGGGAAAATCATCCAGATATTCAACAATCGTTTTCAACATGTTAAAAAGCCTCGGTAGGGTTCTTCCTACCGAAGCTTTTTTGATGAAAGAGATAAGGGTTAATGTCCTTTATGCTTCTCTCTTCGTTTTTGCTGTTTGCGTTCGAATTTCTCTTGTTTGAGCAATTGTTTTTGGACACTAGATTGATGTTTTGAAATCTTTTTCCTTTCCTCATACTGCAACTGCAATAGTTCTTTCGACTTAGAAGAAACTTTCTGCTTTACTTGTTTCTTCACAGCTCGCTGTAATCGTTTAGGATTCTTGACTTTTACATGTTGCTTAACTGTAGCTTCTGGACTAAAAGATAATTGAGTAAACTGAGTCTGTAAGATCTCTAGAATTTCATCATCTTTTGGCTCCTGACCAAATGTCACACGACAAACTTGATAAGTTTCTCGATACACTTGTTCGAACAAACCATGCCAAAATCCATCTTCAAAATAAACTGTCAATCCAATTGAAATTGTTTCCACGACAGCACCTCCTTAAATCTATCCCTAAGAATGGACAACCAAGGAGGAAGGTTACTGATAGGCTTGCCTACGTCTGGACTACCAACCAGAACTGTGTTTTTATCTTAGTTGGAACTATTATAGCATATAGCAATACAAAAATCCTCCAGAGCTTAGCTCTGAAGGACTTTTAAATTTATTTCGTTACGATATTTACAAGCTTGGTTGGCTCAAACAGTTTGGGAAACTGTTTGAGGTTGGAAATCAGCAAATAAATTGGTTATTTTACAACAATATTAACCAATTTATTTGGTACCGCAATCACTTTCACGATGTCCTTGCCATCAATCTCTGCTTTGACTTTGTCGTCAGCCAGAGCGACTTCTTGCAATTCTTCACGAGAAAGGTCTTTTGCGACCATGAGTTTAGCACGGACTTTTCCTTTGATTTGAACGACGATTTCAATTTCGTCTTCAATCAATTTGCTTTCGTCCCATGTTGGCCAAGCTACATAAGAGATAGACTCACCTGTTGCTGCGACTGTTTGCCAGAGTTCTTCTGCCAAGTGAGGTGCAAATGGAGCGATCAATTGGATAAAGCCTTTGGCGTAGTCTACATAAAGTTTATCTTCCTTGTTCGCCGCATTGACAAAGACCATGAGCTGAGCAATGGCCGTGTTGAATTTCATCGACTCGATTTGCTCAGTGACAGACTTAACAGTCTCGTTGTAAACCTTGTCTAGAGCGCCATTGTTTTCCGCAACGATTTCTTTACTTGTGATCAAACGGTAAACACGATCAAGGAATTTACGGCTTCCTTCCAGACCTTCTTCAGACCAAGCGATGGAAGCATCAAGTGGTCCCATGAACATTTCATAGACACGAAGGGTATCCGCACCGTATTGTTCCACCACATCGTCTGGGTTCACCACGTTCTTGAGAGATTTCGACATCTTAGCTGGCGCTTGCTCCAACTCTTCTCCTGTTTCCACATGGAAGAAAGAACCGTCACGTTTTTCAACCTTGTCAGTTGCCACAAGAGCACCACGGTGGTCACGGTAGCTAGTTCCCAAGATCATTCCTTGGTTAAAGAGTTTTTGGAATGGCTCCTTAGTCGGTACAACACCAAGGTCATAGAGGAATTTATGCCAGAAACGAGCGTAAAGCAAGTGAAGCACGGCGTGTTCTGCACCACCTACGTAGATATCGACTGGCAACCATTGTTTGAGGAGGTCCTCATCAGCCAATTTCTCAGTATTGTGTGGATCGATATAGCGGAGGTAGTACCAGCTTGAACCGGCCCATTGTGGCATGGTGTTGGTTTCACGACGACCTTTGACACCATCTTCACGAGTCACTTCCAGCCAGTCTGTCAAGTTGGCCAATGGGCTTTCCCCAGTACCTGAAGGGCGGATGTCCTTAGTCACTGGCAAGACAAGTGGAAGTTCACTTTCTGGAACAGCTGTCGAAGTTCCATCTTCCCAATGAATGATTGGGATTGGTTCACCCCAGTAACGTTGACGGCTAAAGAGCCAGTCGCGGAGACGGTAGGTCACCTTTTCTTGACCAAAGCCTTTTTCTTCCAACCAAGACACGATTTTAGCAATCGCTTCTTCTTTGTTGAGACCGTTCAAGAAATCAGAGTTGACGTGAAGGCCATCTTCTGTGTAAGCAGCTTCTGCTACGTTTCCACCTTCCAAGACTTCTACGATTGGAAGACCAAACTGTTTAGCAAATTCCCAGTCACGCTCATCGTGGGCAGGTACGGCCATAACAGCACCTGTTCCGTAGCTAGCAAGAACATAGTCAGCAATCCAGATTGGAATTTCTTTGCCGTTTACAGGGTTGATCGCATAAGCACCGGTCCAAACTCCTGTTTTTTCCTTGGCAAGGTCTGTACGAGCCAAGTCTGATTTAAGGCTAGCTTGGTGTTTGTAGTCAGCCACAGCTTGAGCCTGCTCTGGGCTTGTAATAGCGTCAACCAAGTCATGCTCAGGCGCCAAAACAGTGAAGGTCGCACCAAAAAGTGTATCTGGACGAGTGGTAAAGACGGTGAATTCCTTGTCTGTTCCTTTTACTTTGAAAGTTACGTTAGCACCAGTTGATTTACCAATCCAGTTGCGTTGCATGTCCTTGATAGACTCTGGCCAGTCAAGGTCATCCAAGTCAGCCAGCAAGCGCTCCGCATAGGCAGTGATTTTAAGCATCCATTGGCGCATTGGTTTGCGGACAACTGGATAGCCCCCACGCTCAGAGGTTCCATCAGGAAGAACTTCTTCGTTGGCGATAGCTGTTCCTAGTTCCTCAACCCAGTTTACTGGCACTTCCGCTTCATAGGCTAAACCTTTTTCGTAAAGCTTGGTGAAGATCCATTGCGTCCACTTGTAGTAGTTCGGATCTGTCGTATTGACTTCACGGTCCCAGTCGTAAGAGAAGCCAAGCGCATTGATTTGGCGTTTGAAGTTGGCGATGTTTTCCGCTGTGAATTCCGCTGGGTCATTCCCTGTATCCATAGCGTATTGCTCTGCAGGCAAACCAAAAGCATCCCATCCCATTGGGTGAAGGACATTGTAACCTTGGGCACGTTTGAAACGGCTAAGGATATCAGTCGCTGTGTAGCCTTCTGGGTGTCCTACGTGAAGACCCGCTCCAGATGGGTAAGGGAACATGTCCAAAGCATAAAACTTAGGTTTTGAAGCGTCTGTTCCTGTCTTAAAGGTGTGATGGTCAGCCCAGTATTTTTGCCACTTAGGCTCGATTTCTTTATGATTGTAAAAACTCATAGCGTCTCTCCAATTTTCGTGATGCTCCTATTATACCATTTTTAGGCGATTTTTAAAGGTTCAGACAAAGAAAAAGACAGGTCCCATACGGGACCTGTCTCTCCTGTTTTCTTCAAGAAAAGTCTATTTCACATGCTTTTCAAGTTCTTCTTGCGCTTTTTTATTGGATTTTTCTTTTTCTTTCTTCCATTGATCACGCGCTTTGTCGTAGTCTTTAGCCGATACGACCTTGTCTTGAACTTCTAAATATTTATAGTTGAAGGATTGACCCTTGTGGCCTGTCCAAGCAAAGGCTGCAGAGTATGGTACAGTCTTACGAACGACTGGAGAAGCTCCATCTGAATGGATCGGAATCAAGAGGGCACTATCGGTCAACCAAGCTTGAGCGGCAGCATATTTTTCGTAACGCTTGTTCACATCTTTGGTTTCATTGTGCGCATCTTCGATCAATTGATCATATTCATCAAAACCAGCTGCTTTTGCGGCTGCATTATCCGTACCAGCATCGAATCCAAAGTAAGAATTGGCGTTTTCGCCGGATTTACCACTAGTGATGTCGATGTAAGAAGATGGGTCCGTATAGTCTGGTCCCCAACCCAAGTTATTGTTCAAATCCCAGTCTTGTTGCGAAGCACTTTCAGCAAAGTAGGTAACCCGTTGCAGATCATCTTCAGAAATCATATTCAAATCGATGACAATATTTTCTGCTCCTAGTGTAGATTCAACTGACTGTTTAAAGGATTGAGCTTGTTTGATCCCTTCTGTATAAGTTGAAGAAGTTGGAAGGTCCAAATGAATTGGGAATTCAACTCCTTGAGCTTGCAAATCTGCCTTGGCTTTGGCAAACTCTTCTTTGGCCTTGGTTGGATTGTAGAGGGTGTCTTTTCCATCTGCGACAGAGACCCCTTTCCATTCATCCCCATAAGCTTCCAAGTCTTTTTCTACTGCATCACCAAATTGTTTGCCATCGATTTGGACAAAGTTTGGTGGCGTAAAGGTATTACGGATAACCTTATTGGCACCCGCTTCCCCGTTAGTTTGCGCTACATAAGCCTTGCGGTTGAAGGCAAACATAATGGCTTGACGGAAGTCCTTATTTAAGATTGCTTTCTTAGTTGAAGTCTTTTGAGCATCCGTGGTCTTCTTTGTGATTTCATAGGCCTGACGGTCAATGTTGAAGGAAAGGTTGTAGGTAGAGGAACCTTGGTCAGTATAGACAATGTCGTCCTTATGCTTCTTCTCTACACTCTTATAGTTGGAACCATTTGGGAAGACACGGGCAACCGTATAGTCGCCTTTGTCAAATCCACGGATCAAGGATTCTGAGTCTTGTCCATCATAATAGGTCAGCTTCACTTTACTGATCTTAACATTATCCGCATCCCAGTATGTTGGGTTCTTTTCCAATATCGCAGAAGATTTAGAAGTGATAGATTTGATCAAATAAGGACCGCAGTAGAGGATACTAGATGGAGAAGTTCCTTGACCATAGTCATCTCCTTTAGATTTCAGGAACTCTTCGTTAACCGGCATCAAGATCCCCATCGTAGTCTTAGAATTCCAGAAACTTTCTGGTTGGCTCAAGGTATATTGAACGGTATAATCATCAATAGCCTTTACTCCAACAGTTGAGAAATCAGATGTTTTCCCTGATACATAATCATCCAAGCCTTTGACAGATTTTTGGACCAAGTAAATCGCTTGTGATTTCTTGTCTGCCGCGTGTTTTAGGCCTGTGACAAAGTCTTGGGCTTTGACTTCTCCATATTCTTCCCCTTCAGAAGTCATCCATTTGACCCCTTTACGGAGTTTATAAGTATAGGTCAAGCCATCCTTGGAAACAGTCCAGTCTTTAG
>CABSRC010000013.1 GCA_902480035.1 uncultured Streptococcus sp.
AGACCAGTCAGGTAGAACACATCGTAGTTCATCATGCGTTTGTAACGCGCCAAGACGTCACAGGCGATCGTAGTATAAGCTGAACCAATATGCAATTTACCAGATGGGTAATAGATAGGGGTTGTGATGTAGAATGATTTTGTCATTTTCTTTTCCTTTCAGGGCTAATGGAACCCAATTTAGTAACACACTATTATAACATTTTTAGGAGACCCTGAAAACCCAAAATCAGCTAGGAGCTTGGAAAGACAAGCAAAAAAGCTGACCGAAGTCAGCTTTCTATGATTGATAACGAATCACGCTATCTTACTTTCCAAGATAGTATTCTTTTACAACGTTCAATTTTTCGTCAAATTCGAATACCAATGGTGGGAAGTTAGGGATTTCCACATCCATGATTTCGTCGTCTGACAATTGTTTGATGTGTTTAACAAGAGCACGGATTGAGTTACCGTGTGCTCCTACGAATACGTTTTTACCGTCTTTAAGAGCTGGAGCGATTTTATCTTCCCAGAATGGAAGGGCACGTTCCAAAGTAACTTTCAAGTTTTCAGCATCTGGAATCACTGAATCGTCAAGTGAAGCGTAACGACGGTCAGTGTGTGCTGAGTGTTCATCATCACGGTCCATTGCAGGAGGCAATACATCGTAAGAACGACGCCAGATGTGAACTTGTTCATCACCAAATTGTTCAGCAGCTTCTGCTTTGTTTTTACCAGTCAAACCACCGTAGTGACGTTCGTTCAAACGCCATGATTTTTCAACTGGAACCCACAATTGGTCAGAAGCTTCAAGCGCAAGGTTTGTTGTTTTGATCGCACGTTTCAATACTGAAGTGTATGCTTGGTCAAATTCGATACCAGCTTCTTTGATCAATTTACCAGCGTCGATCGCTTGTTGTGTACCTTTTTCAGACAAATCAACATCAGCCCAACCAGTGAAAAGGTTAGCTTTGTTCCATTCAGACTCACCGTGGCGAGCAAAAACCAATTTTACCATTAGATGGATCTCCTTTTTATTCTCCGAGGTTTCCCCCGTTTATCTATTTTATTCTACTAGATTTTCAGTAAAAAATCTAGTGGCGACCATAGAAAAGTGCAATTTCTCACAAAAAAGAGCCTGACGGCTCTCTTGGAATATCTTCATCATTGTTTTTGACAGTCTGGGCAAATACCATAGACGGTCATTTGGGTCTTGGTGATCTGGTAGCCACTTTGACTCGCTGCTTCTTCGCGAAGATCTGGGACTTCAATGTCCACATCTGCGATACGACCACATTTTTCACACACCACATTCAAATGGTCATGCCCCATGAAATCAAAATAGGTCGTGGTATCATTGCGAACCTTGATCTCAGAAACAACCCCCTCATCAATTAAAACCTTGATATTGTTGTAGACAGTTGCTAGACTCATACTTGGAAACTGAGGCAATAAATCGCGATAGATCTTCTCAGCGCTTGGATGTTCATGACTCGCCACTAAATAGGAAAGAACTGCTCTGCGAGTATCGGTTATCCGAATGCCCTTAGCACGCAAACTTTGCAAAACTTCTTCCACGCGCTCTTCTTCATGACGATGCAATGCGTTCACTATGATCCCCCCTTTCCAATATGATTTAATCGATTCGTTACCCCTATTATAGCATGTTTCAAAATAAATCACTATTTAGAATGCTTTTAATTAAAAAAATGTCCAGTGGACATTGATTCACGAGCTTGAAAACGGAAAAGCGAGGTTATGTCCAGTGGACATGGATTCACGAGCCTGAAAACGGAAGAGCAAAACCCCTGGGGGACATTGAGTCATTCACTAATGTCTCTATCCCCTCTCAGCCGATCCAACTGGTCATCCAGCGTACGGTTCCTAGGATCATCTTAACCACGAGGATCATAAAGCAAAATTCCAGTACAAACCACAGCCCTTTCAGTAGATACAAAATAGGTCGGATAAACAACAAGGCAAAGAGGCCTAAAATGAATCGCATGGTCTTTTCTCTCTTTCTTTTTTCCTATTATACCCTTATCCTATAGAGCTGTCCAACAAAAAAACCACCCTAGAAATCTAGGATGGCTTTTCAAAATGCAATTATTTAACTGCTTCTTTAAGAGCTTTACCAGCTTTGAATGCTGGAACTTTAGAAGCTGCGATTTTGATTTCTTTACCAGTTTGTGGGTTGCGACCTTTACGAGCTGCACGTTCACGAACTTCGAAGTTACCGAAACCGATCAATTGAACTTTTTCACCTTTTGAAAGGTATTCTGAAACTGCTGCGAATACAGCGTCAACAGCTGCTGCTGAATCTTTTTTAGTCAATTCTGTAGCTTCTGCCACTTTTGCGATCAAATCTTGTTTGTTAGCCATTTAACAAATCCTCCAAATTTTTTTAGGCTTTACGCCTTAACAGTACTATCATATCTAAAAAAAGCCTTTAGGTCAAGTACTAAACCTGTTTTTTCAAACATTTATTCAGCTTATTCGTAGCGTACCAAAACTGCAAATGCATTCTCACCTGTATGGGTTTGGATAATCGATCCAGTTTCGAGAACTGGAATCGCTTTTTCAACGAGTGATTGGAACTGAGCCTTCATTTCATTGGCCCACTCTGGTGTTCCTGCATAAGAGATTCCGATCTCAGCTACCTTCTTGTGGGATAGTTTTTCTACCAATTCATCCACCCACTTCTTAAAGGTCTTGTTCCCACGCCCTTTGACGATCGGTTCTAACTGATGGTCCTTCATTTCCATCACGACACGGATATTGAGAAGAGAGCTCAAAAGGCCTGTTACACGGCCAATGCGACCACCTTTAACCAGATTTTCCAAGGTAGAAACGCCGATATACAACTCTGTCTTTTCTTTAACTTCTTCAATGCGGGCCAAGACAGTGTCTAAATCAGCTCCTTCTTTGGCCAACTTGGCTGCTTCAACGACTTGGAACTTCATGGCTTGGTCTGTAAAGCCACTATCAATCACAGTCACTTCTGCTCCTGACAAGGTTGCTCCTTGACGTGCCGCCTCTACTGTTCCTGACAAGGCATGAGACATATGAATCGAAACGATATGAGCTCCGTCTGCTGCTAACTTTTCATAAATTTCCGCAAAAACTCCAACGGGTGGTTGGCTGGTTTTTGGAAGATTTTTGCTAGACTGCATTAAGCGCAAGAAATCCCCTTGGCCCAACTCACTGTCAGAATAAAGGACTCCATCCACCATAACAGAAAGCGGCACAATCGTAATGCCATATTCTTCAACCACTTCAGGCTCAATTGTAATAGATGAGTCTGTAACTATTTTAATATTTGCCATATATTCCTATACTCTTCCTAGAATGTTCTGCTTTCATTATATCAAAAAATACGGGGTTTTGCAGTGAAAGATAACTAGTTCGGCTCCCTTAATCATCTGCAGCAGAAAAACCTGTATTGTGAAGGACATGGTCTTGGACAATTCCTTGATCATCCAAGAGCAATCCATGGAGAACCCCTCCATAAACAGCGCCCCCATCGACACCCATTTTTTGATCTGAAATCCAAAGATTTTCGGTACCGACTGGCTCATGGAGCAGTCCATAGACCGGTGTATGACCAAAGACGATCCATTTGCCTGTCTGATTCTCCGCTTCATGGAATGGTTTTCGGATCCAGACCTTTTGGTAGTCACTGGTTTCCCGCCAATTTTCAAGGGTTAAATCCACACCGGCATGGACAAAATAATAGCTCTCTGTCTCATAGTCAAAGGGTAAACTGCGGATGAAGGCCACCAATTCAGGAACAGTGCTCTCTACTGCTTGCGCATCTGCAACCCCATCTACAGGAGCATCGAGCGGGCGTCCCAATAGAGAATTAATGGTCGTATCGCCACCATTTCTTCGGTAGTGGTCATAACGTTCTTCTGGATTGTCCAACCAAGCTAAAAACATGTACTCGTGGTTTCCGGAAAGGCAAACAGCTCCGTGATGGTCTACGTAGTCTTTTACAATCTCAATCGATCGCTTGCTGTTTTCACCTCGATCTATCAAATCCCCTAAAAAGACCAATTGAGCTTTTCCGTCCCACTCTGTCATGAGCTCTTCTAGCATTTGTGCTTTCCCGTGAATATCTCCGACTACAAAGTATGTTGACATGGTTATAAACCTTCTTTCTCTCTTAACGCTTGAGAAGTTGCTCTGCCTGTTGACGGGCAGCTTCCGTTAGATCCTCACCTGCCAGCATCTTAGCAATTTCTTCGATCCGTTCTTCTCTATTGAGCAAGCGTACAGTTGATACGGTAGAGTGTGCATCACTGATCTTTTCAATATAGAATTGATAATCTGCTGCTGCGATGACTTGAGGTAGGTGCGAAATAGCAAGCACTTGGCCATTTTGACCAATCTTATGAATTTTCGCTGCAATCGCTTGGGCCACGCGCCCAGAAACTCCTGTGTCTACCTCATCAAAGACGATACTGGTTTTTCCTTCTTTTCGAGAAAAAGCAGACTTAATGGCCAACATCAAGCGTGACAATTCTCCGCCGGATGCTACCTTGACCAGCGGTTTAAAGTCCTCACCTGGGTTAGTCGAAATGTAAAATTCAACAGCTTCATTTCCTTCACGATTAAACTTAGCTTTGCTAAAGCGCACTTGGAAGCGCGCCTTGTCCATGTAAAGGTCCGCTAATTCTTGCTGGATTTCATTTTCTAAAGCTTGGGCCAGGGCATGCCGCTGATCACTCAAATCTTGAGCCAAGGATACCAAACTCTTTTCCAAACGTTTGAGTTCTTTTTCCAAGTCCTCAGACGAGTGATCACTGCCGGTGAGGAGGCCATATTCTTTCGTGATTTGCGCCAGGTATTCCAAGACATCCTTGACTTGACCACCATACTTGCGCGTGATGGAGTGGATCAAATCCAAGCGCAACTCCACCTGCATGAGACGATTGCCATCAAACTCCAGACCATCGACCACATCTTCTAAGCGCTTGGTAATATCCTCAAGGGCATAGAAGGTTTCCGCCAGCTGGCCTGAGAGCTCTTTGTAGCTGGTATCATATTCTTCGATACTTTCCAAATCATTCATGGCTGAGCGAACATTGGAGAGGCTCGAAAACTCTTCTGCATCCAGCATGGTATAGGCATTGGTTAGGGTATCTGCGATCATCTTGTGATTGAGCAGGCGTTGGCGCTCTTGCTCCAGACGCACATCCTCCTCCACTTCCAAGGCAGCTGCCTCAATCTCCGCAATTTGAAACTCCAACATCTCAATACGGGCCTTGTTTTCCTGCTGGTTACGCTGGAGTTCCACCACTTGTTTGCGCAGTCGTTTGTAATCTTCAAAGGTCTGACGATAAGCGGCTTTCGTTTGGAAAAAGGCTGCGTCTCCAAATTCATCTAGCATAGTGATATGCAATTGGGGGCGCATGAGTTCTTCCTGATCATGCTGGCCATGGATGTCCACCAAGTGTTGCCCGACTGCTTTTAAGACCGATAAATTCACCATTTGGCCATTAATCCGGCTGACACTTCGTCCATTTTGCAGGATCTCTCGGCGGATGATCAATTCATCGGTCCACTCTAGTCCTTGCTCTTCAAAAAGAGCCGTCAAGTGGCGATTGCTCTCAACAGCAAAGAGACCTTCGATTTCAGCTTTTGGGGCTCCGTGGCGAATGACATCCGTCGTTGCACGGCTTCCCAGCATCATGTTCATAGCATCGATAATGATGGATTTCCCTGCACCTGTTTCCCCTGTCAGTACCGTCATTCCCTTTTCAAAATTTAAGGAAATCTCTTCGATAATGGCAAAGTTCTTAATCGAAATTTCTAATAGCATAGGCTCTTACCACCCAAAGATTGATTTGAGGATATTCTCTGCTTCTGGTGCGGAATAAGCAATCAGTAAAATCGTATCATCATCTGCGACAATACTAAAGATATGATCTTTATAAATCTCCCGCAAACGACGTTTGACCAAAGGCGCTGTCCCTGGAACCATGGTGAAATTGACATATTCTCCCATGCGACGATGAGACAAGATATTGCTTTCAATCATCCCAATTCCTTGGTGGTGCTTACGTGGCAATTCATAGACATAGGTCATGTCTTTCAGAGGGCGTTTAACGATGCCCAATTCTTTGATATCCCGTGACACCGTCGCTTGAGTTGCTGAGATGCCTTCTTCTTTCAAATGTTCGACGATCTCTTCTTGAGTTCCCACTTCATGATCTCGAATGAAGCGGCGAATTTTTTCTAATCTGATATTCTTACTCTTCATGTTTAAATTCCTTATGTGCCAGCTCCACAACAGCCTCCAGCTGCTCTGTCGTTGGCTTTGTTTTCTCTTCTTTTTTTTCTAGATACATCAAAAATTCGATGTTGCCATGGCCTCCTTGGATAGGGGAATAATCCACTCCCATTACAGAAAAGCCATGCGTTCCTGCAAATGTAGCGACCTTTTCAAGGACCGCTAAATGAATCTTAGGATCCTTAATGATCCCATTTTTTCCGATCTGCTCGCGTCCTGCTTCAAACTGGGGTTTAACTAGCGCAACCACTTGTCCATTTTCTGCCAAAATCCGATGAAGGGCTGGCAGAATCAAGTCCAAGGAAATAAAGCTGACATCGATACTCGCAAAGCTCGGTGTCGCTTCAAAATCATCTGGCTGGGCATAGCGGAAATTGAACTGTTCCATAGAGACTACCCGAGGATCATTGCGCAATTTCCAAGCCAACTGATTGGTCCCAACATCCACCGAAAAGACCAGGCTGGCTCCATTTTGCAGCATGACATCTGTAAAACCACCTGTGGAGGCGCCAATATCGATGGCAATCTTGTCCTCTACAGACAAACTAAATTGGTTCAAGGCTTTTTCTAATTTGAGTCCACCCCGGCTGACATACTTGAGCTTTTCACCCTTTAATTTCAACTCGGTCGCTTCATCAATTTTTTCACCCGGTTTATCAAAGCGCTCACCATTGATAACGGCAACGACAAGGCCTGCCATCACCCCTCTTTTGGCTTGTTCGCGGGTATCAAATAGGCCTTGTTTATAGGCTAATACATCCACTCTTTCCTTAGCCATCTATTCGTAATCCTTCTATTAATTTCTTGATTGCTTGCGGATCAAAGTCGCAAGAAGCTGTCATCTGATCCAACAAGTTCTCGCAAACGTCTAATTCGCTTGTAAGCAAAGCTTTTGATTCTTCCAATCCCAAGAGGGCTGGATAAGTCGATTTTTCTGCCACTAAGTCCTTTTGAGGAGTCTTACCCAGAGCTTCAAAATCAGCGACCAAATCCAAAATATCATCCCGTACTTGAAAAGCCAGCCCTAATGTTTTCCCAATTGTTTCTAGAAGCTGGCCAATGTCTGCTTGCAACTCTAAAATCGAGGCTGCTGCGATGAATGGATAGGCAAGGAGACGTCCTGTCTTATTGGCATGGATGGTTTGCAATTCTGCTAGAGTGAGCTGTTTGTGCTCCCCTTCCATGTCAAGGACTTGGCCAGCTACCATTCCACGACTGCCGGAAGCATCTGATAACTCAAGGATCAAAGAGACCTTGACCGCATATGAAAGGTCACTCGCAGCAATCATTCCAAAGGGATCGAGGAAAAGTGCATCTCCTGCTAAAATTGCCAGGTCTTCTCCAAATTTCTTGTGGTTGGTCAATTGCCCCCGACGGTAATCGTCATTGTCCATGGCCGGTAGATCATCATGAATAAGGCTTCCTGTGTGGATCATCTCCAAAGCCCCTGCCACTTGAAAATGAGCCTCTGTCAACTCCTGACCGAAGGCTTCTAACAATTCTAGAAGAAGCATTGGGCGCAGGCGTTTTCCACCTGCTTGAATCGAATAAAGGACCGACTCCACTAAATGGGGAGCGATGGATTTTTCCTCATAAAAAGAGCGAATCGCTTGTTCTACTCTATTTCGTTTTTCTTCTTGTCTCATGCTAGATCCGCTTCAGTACCATCTGCTTGCATGACCTTGACCAAGGTTTTCTCTGCTTGATCCAAGGTATCTTGCAATTCTTTTGACAACTTCATTCCTTTTTGGAATTCAGAGATAGCTTCTTCAAGAGCTACATCTCCACTCTCCAATTTCTGGACGATGGCTTCCAAATCTGCTAAATTTTCTTCAAATTTCTTTTCTTTCGACATGTTTTACCTCTACTTCTAACTGGCCATCTCTCATGATGAGGGATAGCGGGTCTCCTTCTTTTACTTTCGCAACCGAATCCAAGACTTGATCGTCTTGCTTGACCATGGCATAGCCACGCGCAATAATCCGGCTAGTATCCAGCATCAAGAGGGCTTCTGATAAGCCTTGAACCTTGATCTTTTGCTCTTTTAGGACTTGTTCCATGCGGCTGGTTAAGAGTCTCTTATCTTGGAAGACACGGTCTTGATAACGTTCGATACGATGCAAAGGAGACATAGCCTCTAGACGATGACGCAGACCTTGCAGCTGATTGTCCCCTTGTCCATAAACTTCTCGCATCCCTTGTTTCAATCGCAATTGCAACTGGTCAATCTTTTGCAGGTAGCCATCATAGAGTCTCTCGGGCTGTCTAAAAATAACCGATTGACTTAATTTGGCCAAACGTTCACGATTATAGGCTAAACGGTTGGACATGGCTGTTGCCATGCGATTCTCCTGCTTTTGTAAATGCGACAAGAGATCTAATTTCGTCACCGGAGTGGCTAATTCAGCTGCTGCTGTCGGAGTAGCGGCTCGTCGGTCCGCTACAAAATCTGCTAGAGTGGTGTCTGTCTCATGTCCCACACTGGAAATAATGGGAATTCTAGACTCAAAAATAGCCCGCACAACTGGCTCTTCATTAAAGGCCCAGAGGTCCTCAATCGAACCACCCCCACGACCAATGATCAAGACATCTAGGTCCGTCCGAGCATTGGCCTTCTGGATATTAGCAACCACCTCACTTGCAGCGCCTTCTCCCTGGACCTTGGTCGGGTAGAGCACGATGTCCACACCAGGAAAACGACGGCTCACCGTTGTGATAATATCGCGAATCACGGCCCCACTTTGACTAGTGACCACCCCGATCTTTCTTGGGAATTGTGGTAGAGCTTGCTTCCACCGATCCTGAAAAAGCCCTTCTTCGGTCAGCTTTTTCTTGAGTTGCTCAAATTGGATGGCTAAGGCCCCTACCCCATCTGGCTCCGCCTTTTCGATGACAATGGAATAACTCCCACTTGGCTCATAGAGTTGGATCCGACCAATGACATTAATTTTCATGCCTTCTTCTAGCTCAAAGCCAAAACTCTTATAGATCCCAGCCCAAACAGTCGCCTGAATCACAGCCTTTTCATCCTTTAGTGAGAAATACTGGTGATTGGGACGCTTCCGAAAATTCGAGACCTGGCCTGTCAAATAGACCCGCTCCAGATAGGGGTCCTTATCAAATTTTAACTTGAGGTATTTGGTCAGACTGGATACGGATAAATAGTTGGACATAGGAACTCCTTTCTTCAGATTATGATCAAGTTTAATTATACCAAAAAACACCAAAAAAGGCTGGCAGACAAAGCGAAATCATGAATTTCCTTTCTCTCCAAGCCTCATTTTATTCAAGTCACTTTCTACTGGTCTATTTTAAACCAGCTTCCCTATTTTTCACACTTCTCTAATCGTTCGATAAAGGAGCTAAGAAGGGCTTGGGGTTCCCCTTCATTTGGATAGGCATAACTAATATAGAAGACTGTTTTTTCCTCTTCAACCAGCGGAATTTTGACAAGATTTGGATATTCTGGAAAGAGAGTCAGATCGGTCATGAGGCCAATTCCTAAATTTTCTTCGATGAAACTTAAAATCAAGTTGGAATCGGTCAAGACAACAGTAGACTGTGCCAAGTCGTCAAAGCGAGCATTCAAACGTTTAAAAGCAGTCATGTGCACATGGTGTTCATCCAACAAAATGAAGGTCTCCTCTAAGACCTCCTTAAATGAAATTTCTTTGCGATCTGCTAGTGGATGATCTTTAGAGACAATCACAAAAAATTCTTTCTTATACAAGAGCTGACTGGTCAAATGCGCGTGTGAAATAGGTTCTAAGCTTCCTAGTAGACTAAAGTCTAAATCTCCACGCATCAACAATCGTATCAAGTCTCTTGAGCCTAATTGCACCAATTGCGATTGACGAAAAATCTCAAGCTCCTCATCATGCGTCCCAAATTTTTTCATGATATCACTGGTGATCAAGGGCGGTAGCCCAATGCGCAACAGATTCTTTTTACTTCGTTCAACGGCTTTTTCCGTCTTTTCGATTTCGATTAAAATCTCTCGCGCGTGATTGGCTAGGACCTTCCCCGTCTGAGTCAGGTGCAAAACACGATTAGAAGACGATTTTTCTACCAACTGGCACCCATAGTGGTCCTCTAATCGCTTGATGGCATAGGTCACAGTTGGTTGACTTACTTGAAAATAATGCGCCACGTCCGTATAAGACTTTAGCTTCGACAGTTGATAAAAATATTCCAAGTCCCGGATATTCATCTGCATCCCTCTATTTCTACAATTTCCATTTCCTTCATTCTAACACAAAAGCCTTACTTATAAAATTTTTTTATAAGGATAAGGGAAGTTGACTATAAGAAACACAGAAGACTATAATGGCTTGCGTGAGAAAAATCTTACAGATAAATTATTTATGAGGAGTATTTCGCAATGAAATCACATGAAATTTTAAACAATCCATTCCTTAATAAAGGAACTGCTTTCACAATGGAAGAACGTAAAGAACTTGGACTAATTGGTCTTCTTCCTCCATATGTTCAAAGCATCGAAGAACAAGCTGAACAAGCTTACCAACATTTCTTGCGCAAACCATCAGACCTTGAAAAACGTCTTTTCTTGATGGAAATTTTCAATACAAACCGTACTCTTTTCTACTACCTCTTTAACCAACACATCGTTGAGTTCAACCCAATCGTCTATGATCCAGTGATCGCAGACACCATTGAACAATATTCTGAACTCTTTGTAGACCCACAATATGCAGCTTACCTTGATATTAACCACCCAGAAAATATCGAAGAAACATTGAAAAATGCGGCTGGCGATCGCGATATCCGCTTGATCGTTGCAACTGATGCAGAAGGAATCCTTGGTATTGGTGACTGGGGTGTCCAAGGGGTTGACATTTCTGTAGGAAAACTCATGGTCTACACTGCTGCAGCCGGAATTGATCCAGCTTGCGTTATGCCTCTTGTCATCGATGCTGGTACCAACCGTGAAGAATTGTTAAACAATCCAATGTATCTGGGAAACCGTCATGAACGTGTTCGTGGTGAAAAATACGATGCCTTTATCGATCAATTTGTTCAAACAGCTGGAAAACTTTTCCCTAAATTGTACCTTCACTGGGAAGACTTCGGTCGTTCAAATGCAGCTGATATCTTGAACCGTTACAAGACAGAAATTCCAACTTTCAACGATGATATTCAAGGTACTGGTATTGTTGTCTTGGGCGGTATCTTTGGAGCGATGGATATCACTGGCGAAAAATTGACAGACCAAGTTTACCTTTGCTATGGTGGTGGTTCTGCTGGTGCTGGTATCGCAGACCGTGTTCACGCTGAAATGGTTGCAGAAGGTCTTTCTCCAGAAGAAGCTTACAAACGTTTCTTCATGATCGATAAACAAGGTCTTTTGTTTGATGATATGGAAGATTTGACGCCAGCTCAAAAACCATTTGCTAAGAAACGTTCTGACTTCGAAGGTAAAGGCGATATGACCAACCTTCTTGAAGTGATCAAAACCGTAAAACCAACGATCTTGGTCGGAACTTCTACAAACCCAGGTGCCTTCACTAAAGAAGTCGTTGAAGCCATGTGTGAAAACACTGAACGCCCAGTTATCTTCCCAATTTCTAACCCAACCAAAAAATTGGAAGCAACAGCCCAACAAGTCATCGAATGGTCAGACGGTAAAGCCTTTGTCGCTACCGGTGTCCCTTCAGGAACCATCAGCTACAAAGGTGTGGACTACGAAATCGGTCAAGCCAATAACGCTTTGATCTACCCAGGTCTTGGTCTTGGTATGTTGGCATCTGAAGCCAAATTGTTGACAGATGAAATGATTGGGGCAGCTGCTCATTCATTGTCAGGTATTGTCAATCCAGGCCAACCAGGTGCGCCAGTCCTTCCACCATTCCAATATGTGGCTGATGTGTCTATCAAGGTGGCAGAAGCTGTTGCTAAGAAAGCCCAAGAACAAGGTCTTGCACAAGCCAAAGAAACAGATATGGCAAAAGCTGTACGTGATCTTAAATGGTATCCTAAATACTAATAAGGAGCTGACTGAACAACCATGAAAAAATTGAATGAAATCAAAATTTCCGGTGTCAGTCTCCCTCTATATGCATTCATCGTCATCGTTCTCGCGGTGACGATTGCTATGGGGAAACTCCCACTCAATATGCTTGGATTAACCCTCCTTTTGGTCGTCATGGGGCACCTACTCTACTTTATCGGTGAGAAACTTCCAATCATGAATTCTTACCTAGGTGGAGGATCCGTTTTCACCCTACTAGGAGCTACTCTTCTAGCGACCTTTCATGTTATTCCAGCAAACATTATCACAGCCACCAAGGGCTTCTTGGGAGATTCATTTGGCTTTCTTGATTTTTATATCGCAGCCTTGATTTGTGGAGCTATTCTAGGGATGAATCGCAATCTCTTGGTGAAAGCTTCTGCTCGTTTTATTCCTGTTTCCTTGGTCACCATGGCCATTGGTGCTCTCTCTGTTGGAATCGTTGGAACTCTTTTGGGGCAAGGATTTGGACACTCGATCCTTTATGTATCCTTCCCTCAAATGGTAGGGGGCATGGGAGCTGGAATCCTGCCTCTTTCGAAGATCTATGCTGCCAATCTCCATGGAAGCCAAGCAGCCATCTTCTCTCAATTGGCACCGGCTACCACACTGGGTAATATCCTTGCCATTATCGGAGCGGTGATGATTGTTAAGGTCTTTGCAGACAGCCCCTACAATGGTCACGGCGTCTTGATTCCTGTCAATAAAGATGAATTGAAGAAAGAAAAGCTCATACTTGATCCAACCCAAATCGGGGTTGGTATGATGTTTGCCTTTAGTATTTTTCTTCTTGGGGTCATCTGCAATGCCTTTGTTCCAAAAATTCACAGCTATGCCTTCATGATTATCATTGTGTTTATCCTAAAAGCATTCAATGCTGTTCCAAAACCTTTGGAAAACTGTGTGGTCATGTTTAACCAAGTCATTATGACCAATCTCACCCATGCAGTCCTAGCTGGGATCGGTCTTTCCTTGATTGACCTTACAACTCTTGCGAAAGCGATGACTTGGCAGTTCATTCTCCTTAGCTTGACTTCTGTAGTAGCTATGGGGCTTGCATCTGCCTTGATCGGAAAATTGGTTGGATTGTATCCTGTTGAGACTGCTATCGGATCTGGTATGATCAATAACTCTATGGGAGGAACCGGAAATATCGCCGTGCTCTCTGCATCTGATCGTATGGAAATGATCGCCTTCGCCCAAATGGCCAACCGACTGAGCGGGGCTATCATCCTCATTCTCGGAGGACTCCTCGCTTCCGTCCTATCCTAAAACAAAAAGACAAGTCCTGCGACTTGTCTTTTTGTTCTTTAGGAGATTTTTATATACCTATTTTTGATATGTTTTTACAACTAAACCGACCCCTTCATCTGCTTTGAAGGTATAGACAGGATTCTCAGTCGTTTCATAAAAGGTCATTGATAGAGTTTTACCATCCACGAATACTTCAATTGAGTTGGAATCTCGAAGAATCGAGAAATGATGATCCTTTTCACCATCCAACTGAATCCATCTTGATTGAATTTCTGGGCTTTCTTTTCCAGAAATGAGGTGTCCAAATTGATCTCGACTCAAGCTAAAGCGTTTATTGGAGGCATCGTAAATCAATTGCAAGGTACTATCAGCATCAGATTCATTCCCATAGCTTAGGATAAAGGAGCGACCTGATTTAGCACCTATCTCAAACAAGGTTTGTTTCCCTCTAGCTGGGATCGTGATTTGATTGCCCTTTGCAATGGTTTCTGGCGCATTCTCTACAAGGAAGTGATCTTTCACAGACTCAGGTAATTCCTGAACCAATCTTCCGTCTCTCAAACATAATTTTCTAGGAACCGTCATGCTTCCTGCCCAACCATGACCTAAGTCATGACTAGGGATGGAACGTTGCCACATTTGCATCCAAGCAACCATGTATCGTTCGCCATTTGGTCCTTGACAAGTTTGAGGAGCATAGAAGTCCAAGCCACCATCAATTTCATCATATGAATCGACAACAAACTGACCCGTTTCCCAATTCATGTCACCGATAAAGGCAACAGTCGAATTTAAATTCCAGTATTTTTCTTGCTGTCTTTCCATTTCAATGGGAGACAGAATCAAGACCCATTTACCATCTAAGAGGAAGAAATCCGGACATTCCCACATGATACCTTGCCCTTTTTCACCTTCCAGTAAGACTGATTTAAAGCTCCAGTCCTCTAGATTACTTGACGCAAACAAGAGAATTTGCCCTCGATCATCTACTGTTTTGGAAGCAACTACAGTATAATAGCTTCCTTGGTATTCAAAGACTTTGGGATCACGAAAATCAGCAATATCTGCGATACCATCAATATGCTGCACATGAATCACTGGATTAGTGGGGATTTTTTCAAAGGTAATGCCATCCGTCGACACCGCAAGACACTGAGTTTCTTCGCGCTTTTCCTCATCGTCTACATGACCTGTATACAGCAAGTAGAGCTTGTCGTCTTTCACGATAGCACTACCCGAGAAGCAGCCATCCTTATCATAGCTTTCACTTGGCGCTAATGCTACTGGCAGTTCTTCCCAATGGAGAAGATCTTTTGATTTGGCATGCCCCCAATTCATGGCCCCCCAAACACTATCATAGGGATAGAATTGGTAAAACAAATGGTATTCTCCACGGAAATAAACAAAACCATTAGGATCGTTCATCCAGCCAATTGGAGGTAGCAAATGAAATGCCCCTCTATATTGCTGATCAACCTTCTCCCTGTTTTCATCGATATACTGATTTGCTTTCCGAATGCTTTCCTTCATACTGATCACCTACTTAATACCTGTACCAGATCCACCTAGACCTTGAATAATATATTTTTGTGCTACGATATATACTAGAATAAGTGGAATTGTAGAAATTGTCAAAACAGCCATTACTTGATTGATATAAACTGGTTGAGTTGTATTAATGGTTGTAATCGCCACCTGCATTGAAAATTTTGACGAATCGGTTAAAACCATCAACGGCCAGATATAATCATTCCAACTAGAAATAAAGGAAAGAACACCTACTGTTGCGACTGCTGGTTTCGACATCGGCAACATAATCTTGAAAAAGATTCGCAAGATACTTGCACCATCTATTTTTGCAGATTCGATAATTTCTTCTGGAATGGCAATAAAGAAGTTTCGGAAAAGATAGATATTAAAGACACTAGCTAATCCAGGGATAATAACCGCTAAACGATTATTGACTAAGCCAAGTGAATTAATAATTGTAAATTGAGGAATCAACACTGTTTCAATCGGAATGATTAACAATGCCAATAAAAAGCCAAATAGAATTTTTTTACCTGTAAAATTAATTTTTGCAAATGCAAATCCCGCTAAGGCATTTACTATAATAGACCCCAGTGCAAATGTTCCTGCATAAAAAATACTGTTCCCTAGATATGTTAGAATACTAAAACGGGCAAGAACTTCTTGGTAAGGTTTAAACCAATCAGCTGGATTAAAACTAGGTAAGAAAGCTTTCCAACTTGTTAAATTCTTATACACATCTGCTTCTGGCTTCATTGCTGAAACCACCATCCAGATCATAGGAAATAGAAAGAGGCCTGCTAATAGAATTAATAAAATATATTCTAAAATAGAAGTCGGTTTTAAACGTTTCATCCTAATCGTCCTCCTTCAAAACTCGCCGTTGTACAAGACTGATCATACCAATCAATGTTGTAAATACTAAGGCAATAGAACTTGAATAACCAACGAGACGGTCTGTGAAACCTTGTTGGTAAATATAATATACCATTGTAATTGTTGAGTTTAGTGGTCCACCTTGAGTCATGACCATTGGTTGTACAATCAATTTAAATGCTGAAATCAATGTCGTCAAGAGTACAAATAAGGCAGTTGGTTTCAATAAAGGCATTGTGATGTATCTGAATTGAGCCCATTTTGAAAATCCATCCAACTCTGCTGCCTCATAAACATCTTGTGGAATATTTTGCATTCCTCCAAGGAATAACAACATTTGATAGCCTGCACCTTGCCATGCAGAAACAAATACAATTGCATACATGGCCTGTTTTGGACTTGTCAAGAATGGTTGTGAAGAAATACCAATTTTATTCAGTAGGGCATTGAGCAAACCATTATTTGGATTTAACAAGTATAGCCAAAGGATAGAGATAACCACGAGAGACATCACAACAGGAGCAAAGAATGCTACCTTAAAGAACATGTTTCCTTTACGTTTCTTATTTACGATTAAAGCCATACCAAGGGCTGCCCCAAGTTGTACTGGAATAATCCAAACAACAAATTTCAAGGTATTCAGGAAGCTTTTTATAAAGATCGGATCTTGTGCTAAGCGCATGAAATTTTGTAACCCTACAAATTTTCTGTCCTCTGGGGTCAATAGGTAATAATCTGTAAAGGCATAATAGATGACCATACCAACAGGTATCACCAAAAAGATAAAAAGTAATACTAAGGCTGGAGCTAAAAAGCTATAGCCCATAATATTTTCTTTAAGACGTTCTTTCTTTTTTGTTTCGACTTTCTTTGTTTCGCTCATTGTTCGTCTCCTAAGATGAAATCATTAAATAAAATAAGGTGGAAGGTACATTTCATAACTTTCCTTCCACCTTTTGAATATCAACTATTTATTTAAAGATTGGTCGATTGCTGTTTGCATTTCTTTCGTACGAGCATCTAATACTTTTTGTACATCTGGATTATCTTTATAATAGCTGATATCTTGCATCGCTTGTTGGAAAGCGCGTGAAACTTGTGGATAAGCTACTACAACAGGACGAGGATGGGCTGATACAGCATTTTGTTCCATCAAGAAGCGCAATGGTTCAGATACTTTATCCTTAATATTTTTAATTGTTGATTTTCTGATTGGAAGAACACTGTTCCCCAAGCTTATAATTTCACTAGATTCTGTATTTGTTGCAAACTTAACAAATTCAGCAGCAGCTTCTTTTTTATCAGATTTTGTTGTAACAGCTAATTGCCAACTACCTGAAGGTGAGACCAATTTCTTCGTTTTATCTGAAACTGGATAAGGAAGAATACCAAAATCAATATCTTTGTAATTTGTTTGTAGATCCCCAATCGTCCAAGACCCGCTTAGAACCATCGGATACTCACCTGTTTCAAATCCTTTTTCAACAGGACTAACTGTAGTGTAATCCTCTTTTACTAGATTTTGAATAAATTGAACAGCTTCAACACTTTCCTTACTATTGAAGTAACCTTCAGCTTTTGTTCCTTTAGAATTTACAACAGAACCACCATTTGACCAAATAAGAGGCATATAAGCATATGGTAACATCTCATCATTTGAATTCAAACGGAAATCTATTGCTGGTTTATTAAAATGATCTTTTAATTTCTTAGCAATAGCATTAAACTCAGACCATGTCCATGGTTTTTCAAGGGTTGGCAAACTCGCTTCATCAATCCCAGCTTCCTTAAACATCTTCTTGTTATAGTATACACCTACATTTGATTCAGAAAAACCAAACGCATAGAATTTACCATCATAAGTTCCCTGTTGTTTAATACTGTCCAGTACATCATCCATGTCATTGTCCTTTAGATAATCATCCAAGGGAGCAATCACTTTTGATTTTGCATAGGCAGCAGTATTTGGTCCATCTAGCGTAATAACATCTGGTAAACTATTTGTCGTAATAGCAGCGTTGACCTTATCTTCATATCCTCCACCGCTGCCACTACGTGGAATATATTCTGTCACAACCTTGTATTTGGTTTTCTTTGACTTGTTGAAATTATCAACAACTTGTTGCCAAGCTTTTCCCTCAGCTGTTTCATCTGAGAATTGAACCCAGACTTTTATTTCATCCGAAGAACTTGCAGTTTTGGATTTTGATCCCCCACCACATCCTGCAAGCAAACCTAATGATAGTGCTGCAACTACAGATAACTTAATACCTTTACGCATAGCGTCCTCCTTTTTTGAAACGTTTCATTTTTTATTGATTTTTTAACCCAAACTAAATAGTTGAGTTTTTTGAAACGTTTCATTTTATGACTAAATTATAACAGCGCTTTCATAATTTGTCAAGCGCTTTTTATAATTTTTTTGTTGTGTTTCCTTCAAAAAAATGTACCGGTAAACTAATGACATTCTGATCTATTTTTTCTTCACGAATTAATTTAAGCAATAGTTCAACTGCTGCTTGAGCCATCTGAGCTATTTGTTGAACAATCGTGGAAAGTAAGTAAGGTTGATCAAAAGCTGGTCTTAATCCATCAAAACCAATAATCTGATAATCTTCTACAGGAGTTTTTCCCATCTCCCCTAAAACTTTTATCACACGAAGGGCCATAAAATCATTTACTGTGAAAATCCCATCAATCTGAGGATGCTTTTCAAAAAAGGTTCTTATTTGCTCTTCTGCTTGATTCAGTGGTTCCGGCATTTCAAGACAATAAAGGTTCGTATTTTTCTGTTTAGCCTCCGCTTTGAAGCCTCTCCCCCGTTCCGTTGTTTCATTCAAATGTTTGTTCACACCACTAATGTAAGCTAGATTTTGACAATCGCGTTTGACTAATTCGCGACAAGCTAGTTGACCACCATGAAAATTTTCAGAAGTTACGCAATAGACATTTTCAGAAAAATGACGGTCAATACTGACAAAAGGTAAATTTGATGAGACATACTTATCAATATCTGAATAGGTGATCCCTATAATCCCATCTACTTTATTTTTCTCAAGTAATTTTATGTATTCTATCTCATTTTTAGAATCTTTATCCGCATTACAAATTAATAATTTATATTGATTTTTTAATAGTTCTTTTTCAACATGATAAGCAAATTCAGAAAAGAACGGATGCCATATAGTTGGAATGAGTAAAGCAATAATATTACTACGATTCGTTTTTAATCCTCTCGCATATTCATCTGGTACATAAGAAAGTTTTTCAATCGCTTGTTGAACTTTTTTTAAGGTCACCTCTTTAATGCCTTTTTCGTTATTGATAACACGAGAGACTGTCCCAACACTAACCCCAGCTTCTGCGGCAACATCTTTCATGGTAATCGATTTTTTTTTGCTCATTCATTTTTTCACCTCCTTTCATCCATACTATCATGAAAACGTTTCATTTTCAACATTTTCGTTTAAATTGTCACTCCACTTCTTCATCCATTTGGGAATTTCTTTGCTGATGGTTGTCGGTAAAACCACATAAGCCTCCTTGCTCAAGTCTTCTGCAATCGCTGAATGGAGGTAGGTCGCGACCACCACGCGCTCATAGAGACTGACCTGTGGAAATTGACCTGCAAACCCCGCGATCATCCCTGCCAAGGTATCTCCCATACCACCTGTTGCCTGGTAGGGACCACCAACATTTAGCTGATAGCCCTCTTCTTGCCCACTTGTCCAAATTCGTGTGTGAGGCCCTTTTTCTACAATGACAGTTCCTTTAGGAAAACTTTGAACTGCTTCTCGGCTCTTCTCTTCTGTCTGGCTTGCTAGATCAAGCCCTGAAAGTTTTTCCCATTCTTTTTGATGAGGGGTAAAGACTAACTGAGCTTCTGGCAAGTCAAATTGAGAGGTTGCAAAAAGACTAATAGCACCTCCATCTAAAATCAGAACCTGATGCCTAGAGACCTGCTCAAAAATCATTTGTAAGACTCCTTGGTTTTCATTAGATTCCTTTAAGCCCGGCCCTACTAAAATCACGCTAGCTTTTTGCACTTGCTCACAAAGGAGTTCATGATCCGCTAGATCAAAGCCCATGGCTTCAGGAAGATGGCTATGAAGGGCCGTCAGATTGTCAGGATCTGTTGCAACAGTGACCAAGCCCGCTCCACTGTGAACCGCAGCGATCGCTGCCATAATGATAGCTCCCCCATAGGGATAGGTTCCTCCAATCAGGAGCAGACGACCAAAATCTCCCTTATATGACGTCAGTGGGCGCTTCACAATGACGCGCTGGATTTCTTCTTTCTGAACTCTTTTCATACCTTCCTCATTTCTAGCGAAAAAGGAGAAGCCACGACTCCCCCTCCTTCTTTTATTTTCCTCTAAATTCTGCGAAGACTTGCAAGATCTTAGCAGCAACAGCTTGTGGATGATTTTGCTTGGCCACTAATTGATCATCAGCGTAAGGCCGAAGGGATGGAAAATCGCCAATTTGAACTGCATAAATAGCTTTTTCAAAGAGCTCAATATCGTTTTGATCATTACCAAAAGCCACGAAATTTTCTCCACAGAGTTCTTCGACTGTTGTCGCTTTATGAGTGTTTACTGGATTGAGATAGATACATTTTTCATGAGCATGATAACGAATGTGGGCCTTATTGGTCTTTTCAATTCGCTCAATGATTTCATCTACCAATTCCTCATGGGCCCCCATATAGATCACAACCTTAATCGGGTCCGTCAGGTCCTCTAAAGAACGATACTGGGCTTTTTTGAGGGGATCCACATTCGCAATAAAAGGAATCTTTTCCAAAATCTGACCACTATAATCAAAGGTATCGTCCACAAAAAATGGTAGATTGAAATGGCGACAAAAACCAAGGACTTCTCGATAAACATCCTTGTCCAATTGATCCTCATAAACCAGTTGGCCCTGACGATAAGCTAGCCCGCCATTTAAGCCAATCACGAGTTGCTGACTCAGTTGATCCCCTAAAAGGCCTAAACAATCCCGATAAGAACGCGCAGAAGCAAAAGCGACTTCATGGCCAAATTCTTCTGCTCTCAATAAGACCTGTTTGATTTCATCATCGATGGTAAGACCATCGAATGACAAGGTTCCATCTAAATCAAAGACAAACTTCATCTCGCTCACACTTTCATTTTTTTAAGGTACGAACAGCTGCTTCGTAGGTCTGCTCCATCAGCATGGTAACGGTCATAGGACCAACCCCTCCTGGTACCGGAGTAATATGACTGGCCAAAGGGGCAACGGAGTCAAAATCGACATCCCCACACAATTTGCCATTCTCATCGCGATTCATTCCGACGTCAATAACGACGGCACCTTCTTTCACGAAGTCTGCTGTTACAAATTTCGCACGACCGATCGCAACAACCAAGATATCTGCTCTTCTAGCAATTTTAGGCAGATGATGGGTCCGGGAATGGGTCAAGGTTACCGTCGCATTTTTGGCGAGGAGCAACTGCGCCATTGGTTTTCCAACGATATTGGAACGACCAATCACGACTGCTCGCTTCCCTTCTAGATCAATCCCGTACTCTTTGAACATCTCCATGATGCCAGCGGGGGTCGATGGCACCATAATAGGATTTCCAGCCCACAAGCGCCCCATATTCAATGGATGAAAGCCATCCACATCTTTTGCCGGGTCAATCGCTAAAAGGACTGCATCCGCATCGATATGCTTAGGCAGTGGCAACTGCACCAAAATCCCATGCCAAAGGGGATCCTGATTGTAGTGTTCGATCACTTCTAATAATTCAGCTTGGCTGATGCTTTCAGGAAGTCGTCTCACTTCACTCCGAAAGCCTGCCGCAATAGCAGAACGCTCTTTATTTCTTACATAGATTTTGCTAGCTGGATTATCTCCTACCACGATGACAACGAGGCCAGGCACAACTCCTGTCTCTTCTTTTAATCGTGCTGTTTTCTCTGCAATCTCACCCTGTAATTTTGTAGCGAGCGCCTTCCCATCAATGAGTGTCGTCATATCAATTCTCTTTCTAGTCAAGTAATGAAAATAGTCCTCTCTATTATAGCAGATTTCAACTCTCAAACCTAACTGTTCCTAATTAGAATTTCTTATAGACGAAAACTATAGCCAGATGGACAAAAAATGAGCTTGAGACCACCCCAAACTCATCCACACAGCTGCTTAGTAAAGCAATTCATAAATTTCCATTGCAATTAAATCAATGCTATCAAATGTATAGGTTTCACGCGCTTCAACATCACGAAGTGTAAAGGTTGAACCTTCTTCTTCATTGTGGTTGTAGGCTACTTCAGCGACAACAACACCGTCACGTTCAAAATTACGTTTCAAGTTTCCACCGTCTTTTGTCATTGTCTCCAAACGGTTGATAATCCGTACTAAATGTGATTCCATTTTATTTCTCCTCTTTACTTTCTACTCTCCTATTTTATCATAAAAGAGAAAGCTCTTCCAATAAAAATTCACATTTTTCCATTGATTTGCTCTTTCTTCAATCCTTAGCGACATTCCGTAGCAAATTCTTGCAAACTTCTAGAATACTGATATAATGAAACTATAAATCTTTGACTATTTTTGACCTTTTGAAAATAGGCTCGTCTCTTGATGGAAAACCATCAAAAACCTACTGTGAGGTATGTATATGCTTTGTCAAAATTGTAAAATAAATGAATCAACCATCCATTTATATACAAATGTAAATGGACGTCAGCAGCAAGTAGACCTCTGTCAAAATTGCTATAAAATTATGAAAACAGACCCAAATAACAGCTTCTTGAAAGGCATGACCCAACGGAGCCAACTCACTGGAGATCCTTTTGAAGATTTCTTCAATAACCTTGGAAACTTCCAAAGTCCGCAAGAACCTCAAACCCCTCCAACTCAATCCGGAGGCAGTTATGGAGGTGGCGGCTACGGCCAAAACAATAACCGTGGTGGTGGTCAAGACCCTCGTCAAGCACGCCCTCAAAAGCCAAAAGGGCTGTTAGAAGAGTTCGGCATCAATGTCACAGAAATTGCCCGCAAAGGGGATATTGACCCTGTCATTGGCCGTGACGAAGAGATTATCCGTGTCATCGAAATTCTCAACCGTCGAACCAAGAACAATCCGGTTCTGATCGGAGAACCTGGTGTCGGAAAGACTGCCGTTGTGGAAGGCCTGGCTCAAAAAATCGTTGATGGCGACGTTCCACATAAATTGCAAGGAAAAGAAGTCATCCGCCTAGACGTCGTGAGCCTCGTTCAGGGCACAGGCATCCGTGGTCAATTCGAAGAACGCATGCAAAAATTAATGGATGAAATTCGTCAACGCGAAGATGTTATTCTGTTCATCGACGAAATCCATGAAATTGTTGGCGCAGGATCAGC
>CABSRC010000014.1 GCA_902480035.1 uncultured Streptococcus sp.
TTGCTTTCTTACAAGATTTTGCGCGTGAAAAAGCGGTTGCTTTCATTCCTGGTGCTGCTTTTGGACAATATGGTGAAGGTTATGTGCGCTTGTCGTATGCAGCCAGCATGGAGGTTATCAAGGAAGCTATGAAACGCTTGAAGGAGTATATGGAAGAACATGCTGGAGTCAATTGAGACCCGGGGAATTGTACTGTATAATCGGGAATTTCGTGAGGAGGATAAGTTGGTCAAGATCTTCACGGAGAAGTCGGGCAAGCGGATGTTTTTTGTAAAACATGCTGGGAAATCCCGATTGAATCCTATGTTGCAACCTTTGGTAACGGCAGATATGTTGCTGAAAATCAATGATGATGGGTTGAGTTATATTGATGATGTTCAAGATGTGCAGGTTTATAAGAAAATCAATGCAGATCTTTTTGCTCTTTCTTATGCGACCTATGTTCTAGCGCTTGCGGATGCCAGTATTCAGGATAATCAGGTGGATCCGGCCTTGTTTGCTTTTTTGGAAAAGACCCTGTCTTTGATGGAAGAAGGCTTGGATTATGAGGTTTTGACCAATATTTTTGAGATTCAGATTCTATCTCGGTTTGGGGTTGTCTTGAATCTGCATGAATGCTGTTTCTGCCATCGGGTTGGTCTTCCTTTTGACTATTCCTTCCGGTATAGTGGGGTCCTTTGTCCGGATCATTATGATCAGGATGAGAGACGCGCTCACTGGCATCCAAATGTTCTCTATTTATTGGGTCAGTTTCAAGCAGTGCGATTCAGTGAGCTAGAGACGATTTCCCTACAAGCGGAGATGAAAGCAGCTCTACGTCAGGCAATTGATCAGTTGTATGAGGAGTATGTAGGGATCCATTTAAAAGCTAAAAAGTTTATCGATTCCTTAAGTGATTGGGGAGCGATTATGAAAGATTCATCTGGAGGTGAAACATGAAAAAAATTGCAGTAGATGCAATGGGGGGCGATAATGCACCTCAAGCCTTGGTAGAAGGCGTGAATCAAGCCATTCGTGATTTTGATGATATTGAGATTGTCTTGTATGGTGATGAGACAAAAATCAAAAACTATTTAACAGCAACAGAGCGTGTATCGATTGTTCATACGGAGGAAAAAATCGATTCAGATGATGAGCCGACGCGTGCTATTCGTCGGAAGAAGCAAGCTTCTATGGTCTTGGCTGCCAAGGATGTGAAGGTTGGAGATGTAGATGCTATGTTGTCTGCGGGGAACACGGGTGCCTTGTTGGCAGCAGGCTTCTTTATCGTTGGCCGTATCAAAGGAGTGGAACGTCCAGGTTTGATGTCTACACTTCCAACGGTTGATGGTCGCGGGTATGACATGTTGGACTTAGGTGCCAATGCGGAAAATACACCAGAGCACTTGCATCAGTATGCTGTGATGGGATCTTACTATGCTGAAAATGTTCGTGGAATTCAAAAACCACGTGTGGGTCTATTGAACAATGGGACAGAAGCTAGTAAGGGAGATCCTTTGCGCAAGGAAACTTACCAATTGTTATCTGAGGATGCGTCGATTCATTTTGTTGGAAATGTGGAAGCGCGTGATTTGATGGATGGTGTTGCTGATGTTGTTGTGGCGGATGGTTTCGCGGGAAACGCTGTCTTGAAAACGATGGAAGGAACAGCTTTTGGAATCTTGAAGCAACTGAAACAAGCAATTGCTACTGGAAACTGGAAGGCGAAACTAGGAGCTTTTCTCCTCAAGGACCGGTTGAAATCATTGAAACAAACCTTGGATTTCTCAGATGTTGGAGGAGCGGTTTTATTTGGCCTTCAAGCACCTGTTGTTAAAACGCATGGTTCGAGTGATGCAAAAGCAGTCTATAGTACCATTCGTCAGATTCGGACTATGTTAGAGACAGATGTTGTTGGAAAATCAGTGAAGGAATTATCGAAGGAAGGATAATGTATGAGTAAACAAAACGAAATTTTAGCTACAATTGAGGAATTTCTCAAAGACCGCAAGGGACCTGATTTCCAAGTTTCTTTGAAATCAGATTTGCGTAAGGATTTACAAGCCGACTCTGTTGAATTGATGGAATTTATTATCAATCTTGAGGATGAATACCAATTGGAGATTCCAGACAAGGCTATTGATGACTTTAACACGGTAGGAGATGTCGTTGACTATATCGAAAAACGAACTGCTAGTAACTAGTTGAAAAGGGATCGTTCAGAGATTGTTCTGGATGATCTTTTTTTCTGTCCTTTTCATTCGGTTTCTGCCTATATTGTACGGAAATTTATTGAAAATCCACTTTGTATGTGATAGAATGAAGGTGATAAAATACGAAAGGCGAACAAAGTCATGACCAATCAACTGATTTATACTGGAAAAGCTAAGGATATCTATACTACTGAGGACGAAAATGTGATTAAGTCGGTCTATAAGGATCAGGCAACCATGCTAAATGGGGCTCGTAAGGAGACTATTAAGGGAAAAGGTGTGCTAAATAATCAGATTTCGTCTCTTATTTTTGAAAAATTGAATGCTGCTGGGGTAGCGACACACTTTATCGAACGTATTTCTGACACAGAACAACTCAATAAAAAGGTGAAAATCATTCCTTTGGAGGTTGTTCTTCGTAATGTTACTGCGGGTTCTTTTTCTAAACGTTTTGGCGTTGAAGAAGGTTTGGATTTGGAAACTCCAATCGTTGAATTTTACTATAAAAACGATGAGTTGGACGATCCATTCATCAATGACGAGCATGTGAAGTTTTTGGATATTGCCAATGATGAACAAATTG
The DNA here is from genome assembly GCA_902480035.1 of uncultured Streptococcus sp. Taxonomy (GTDB): domain Bacteria; phylum Bacillota; class Bacilli; order Lactobacillales; family Streptococcaceae; genus Streptococcus. Next base: position 2,776 of record CABSRC010000014.1, read on the forward strand.
CTTATATTAAGGAAGAAACGCGTCGTATCAATGAATTGCTGAAAGATTGGTTTGCACAAATTGGTCTTCGTTTGATTGACTTCAAATTGGAATTTGGTTTTGATAAGGATGGCAAGATTATCTTGGCAGACGAATTTTCACCAGATAACTGCCGCCTTTGGGATGCTGAAGGGCACCATATGGACAAGGATGTTTTCCGTAGGGACTTGGGCAGTTTAACGGATGTATATCAGGTTGTATTGGAGAAATTACAGGGCTTGAAGTAATCTTTTTGAAACGGAAAACCTTCGTCTTTCAAGTAAAAGGACTCAGGCTGAAAAGGTCTACTAGACCTTTTCACTCCGTCGTGATCTTGGTAGCTTGACAGATGTTTATGAAGTTGTATTGGAAAAATTGCAAGGTTTGAAGTGATCTTTTTGAAATAGAAAACCTTCGTCTTCGATAACATGTTTGAATAGAAATAAAGGAAATAAAATGGATAAACGTATTTTCGTTGAGAAAAAAGCTGATTTTCGTGTGAAATCGGACTCTTTAGTAAAAGAATTGCAGCATAATCTTCAGTTGAAAACCTTGAAGGATCTTCGGATTGTTCAGGTTTATGATGTTTTTGGTTTGGCAGAGGACTTGTTTGCGCGTGCGGAAAAACATATCTTCTCTGAGCAAGTGACAGATACTGTTTTGGAAGAAGCTACGGTTCAGGCTGATCTTGAGAAATATGCTTTCTTTGCGATCGAAAGCTTGCCTGGTCAATTTGACCAACGTGCGGCATCTTCACAAGAAGCTTTGCTTTTGCTTGGTAGTTCAAATGACGTAACAGTGAATACAGCGCAATTGTACTTGGTTAACAAGGATATCGATGCGAATGAGTTGGAAGCTGTCAAGAACTACCTTTTGAACCCAGTGGATTCTCGTTTCAAAGATATCACTGTTGGTATTGCGAAACAGGATTTCTCTGAGTCTGACAAGACCATTCCAAGCTTGGATTTCTTTGAAACTTATACGGCAGAAGATTTTGCACAGTATAAGGCTGAGCAAGGATTGGCAATGGAAGTGGATGACCTTCTCTTCATTCAAGATTACTTCAAATCCATTGGACGTGTACCAACTGAGACTGAGCTTAAGGTTTTGGATACTTATTGGTCTGACCACTGCCGTCACACAACTTTCGAAACTGAGTTAAAAAACATCGATTTCTCAGCTTCTAAATTTGAAAAACAATTGCAAGCGACTTATGACAAGTATATTGCCATGCGTGATGAGTTGGGACGTACAGAAAAACCTCAAACCTTGATGGATATGGCGACTATTTTTGGCCGTTATGAGCGTGCTAATGGTCGTTTGGATGACATGGAAGTGTCTGATGAAATCAATGCCTGCTCAGTTGAAATTGAAGTGGATGTCAATGGTGTCAAAGAACCATGGCTTCTTATGTTCAAGAATGAAACACACAACCACCCAACGGAGATTGAACCATTTGGTGGTGCGGCTACTTGTATCGGTGGTGCCATTCGTGACCCATTGTCAGGTCGTTCATACGTTTACCAAGCTATGCGTATCTCAGGTGCTGGTGATATTACAGCTCCAATTTCAGCGACTCGCGCTGGTAAATTGCCACAACAAGTGATTTCTAAAACAGCGGCTCATGGTTATTCTTCATACGGTAACCAAATTGGTCTTGCAACAACTTATGTTCGTGAATACTTCCACCCAGGTTTCGTTGCTAAGCGTATGGAGCTAGGTGCAGTTGTCGGTGCGGCTCCTAAAGAAAATGTTGTCCGTGAAAAACCTGAAGCAGGTGATGTCGTGATTCTTCTCGGTGGGAAAACTGGACGTGACGGTGTCGGTGGTGCGACAGGTTCTTCTAAAGTTCAAACAGTTGAATCTGTTGAAACGGCTGGTGCTGAGGTTCAAAAAGGGAATGCCATCGAAGAACGTAAGATTCAACGTCTTTTCCGTAATGGGGAAGTGACACGTTTGATCAAGAAATCAAATGACTTTGGTGCTGGTGGTGTCTGTGTGGCGATCGGTGAATTAGCAGATGGACTTGAAATTGATCTAGACAAAGTGCCATTGAAATACCAAGGTTTGAACGGTACAGAAATTGCTATCTCAGAATCTCAAGAACGGATGGCTGTAGTGGTTCGTCCAGAAGATGTAGATGCTTTCGTTGCTGAATGTAACAAAGAAAATATTGATGCTGTTGTCGTTGCAACAGTAACTGAAAAACCAAATCTTGTCATGCACTGGAATGGTGAAACCATCGTTGATTTGGAACGTCGTTTCCTTGATACAAACGGTGTACGTGTGGTTGTAGATGCTAAGGTGGTTGACAAGGATGTCAAGCTTCCAGAAGAACGTCAAACATCTGCTGAAACCCTTGAAGCTGATACTCTTGAAGTCTTGGCTGACCTTAACCATGCCAGTCAAAAAGGTTTACAAACCATCTTTGATAGCTCAGTTGGTCGTTCAACAGTCAATCACCCACTTGGTGGTCGCTACCAAATCACACCAACGGAAGCTTCTGTACAGAAATTGCCAGTCCAACATGGCGTGACAACAACTGCATCTGTTATGGCGCAAGGATTCAACCCTTATGTAGCAGAATGGTCTCCATATCATGGTGCGGCTTATGCGGTCATCGAAGCCACAGCTCGTTTGGTTGCTGCTGGTGCAAACTGGTCTAAGGCTCGTTTCTCTTATCAGGAATACTTCGAGCGTATGGATAAAAAAGCAGAGCGTTTTGGTCAACCAGTAGCAGCTCTTCTTGGATCCATTGAAGCTCAGATTCAACTTGGTTTGCCATCTATCGGTGGGAAAGACTCTATGTCTGGTACCTTTGAAGAATTAACCGTACCACCAACCTTGGTTGCTTTTGGTGTCACAACTGCAGATAGCCGTAAGGTTCTTTCTCCAGAATTCAAAGCTGCTGGTGAAAATATTTACTACATCCCAGGTCAAGCTTTGGCACAAGAAATTGACTTCGATCTTATCAAGTCTAACTTTGCTCAATTTGAAGCCATCCAAGCTGACCATAAAGTCACAGCTGCATCAGCTGTTAAATATGGTGGTGTGGTTGAAGCTCTTGCCCTTGCAACATTTGGTAACCATATCGGCGCTAACATTGAATTAGATGACCTTGACACTAGCTTGACAGCCCAATTGGGTGGATTCATCTTCACATCGCCTGAAGAAATTGCGGGTGTTGCCAAGATTGGACAAACAGTAGCTGGCTTTACACTTATTGTCAATGGTGTAACGCTTGATGGACACAAACTTGACAGTGCCTTCCAAGGTAAATTGGAAGAAGTTTATCCAACAGAATTTGCACAAGCAACTGAGTTGGAAGAAGTACCAGCTGTGGCATCAGATGCTGTGATCAAAGCTAAAGAAACAGTTGATACACCAGTGGTTTACATCCCAGTATTTCCAGGTACTAACTCTGAGTACGATTCAGCTAAGGCTTTTGAAAAAGAAGGGGCCAAAGTTAACCTGGTACCATTTGTCACACTCAACGAAGAAGCGATTGTCAAGTCTGTTGACACCATGGTTGACAACATCGAAAAAGCTAACATTATCTTCTTTGCAGGTGGCTTCTCAGCAGCGGATGAACCAGATGGATCAGCTAAATTTATCGTGAACATCTTGCTCAATGAAAAAGTACGTGCAGCCATTGATAGCTTCATTGAAGGTGGTGGTTTGATCATCGGTATCTGTAACGGATTCCAAGCCCTCGTCAAATCAGGTCTTCTTCCATATGGTAACTTTGAAGATGCAAGTAGCACGAGTCCAACTCTCTTCTACAATGATGCCAACCAACACGTGGCTAAGATGGTTGAAACACGGATTGCCAACACGAACTCACCATGGCTTGCAGGCGTGAAAGTTGGTGACATCCATGCCATCCCAGTATCACACGGTGAAGGGAAGTTTGTCGTGACAGCTGAGGAATTTGCAGAGCTTCGTGACAATGGTCAAATCTTTACCCAATATGTTGACTTCGAAGGTAAACCAAGCATGGATTCTAAATACAATCCAAATGGTTCTGTCCATGCGATCGAAGGTATCACAAGTAAGAATGGTCAAATTATTGGTAAGATGGGTCACTCAGAACGTTTTGAAGACGGTCTCTTCCAAAATATTCCAGGAAATAAAGATCAACATCTCTTTGCGTCAGCGGTTAAATACTTTACTGGAAAATAAAAGGTATACAAAATGACATACGAAGTTAAATCTCTTAATGAAGAATGTGGTATTTTTGGGATCTGGGGACACCCAGATGCTGCAAAACTGACTTATTTCGGATTACACAGTCTTCAACACCGTGGTCAAGAAGGGGCGGGGATCCTTTCAAATGATGCGGGTCAATTAAAACGGTATCGTGATACGGGGCTCCTCTCAGAGGTGTTTCGGAATCCTGCTAACTTGGATAAGTTGACAGGGACGGGTGCGATTGGACATGTTCGCTATGCGACAGCTGGGGAAGCTTCGGTGGATAACATCCAGCCTTTCCTCTTTCGCTTTCATGATACCCAGTTTGGACTTGCTCACAACGGGAATTTGACCAATGCCAAGTCCCTCAAACGGGAGTTAGAAAATAACGGGGCGATCTTTAGCTCAACTTCTGATTCAGAAATCTTGGCGCACTTGATTCGTCGGAGCCACAACCCATCCTTCATGGGTAAGGTGAAAGAAGCCTTGAATACGGTGAAAGGTGGATTTGCTTACCTTCTCATGCTGGAAGATAAGCTGATTGCGGCCTTGGATCCAAATGGTTTCCGTCCTCTTTCGATTGGCAAAATGACCAATGGCGCTATCGTAGTTTCCTCTGAAACCTGTGCTTTTGAAGTGGTTGGTGCTGAGTGGATTCGCGATGTGAATCCAGGTGAAGTCGTGATCATTGATGATAATGGCATTACTTACGATAACTATACAACGGATACCCAATTGGCTGTTTGCTCGATGGAGTATATCTACTTTGCCCGCCCGGACTCCAATATTCAAGGGGTGAATGTCCATACTGCTCGTAAACGTATGGGGGCTCAATTGGCACGTGAATTCAAACATGAAGCAGATATTGTGGTCGGTGTACCTAACTCTTCACTTAGCGCAGCCATGGGATTTGCAGAAGAATCAGGCTTACCAAATGAAATGGGCTTGATTAAAAACCAATACACCCAACGGACCTTTATTCAACCAACACAAGAACTACGGGAGCAAGGGGTTCGTATGAAGCTCTCTGCCGTATCCGGTGTTGTTAAAGGAAAACGGGTTGTCATGATCGATGATTCTATCGTACGTGGGACGACCTCACGTCGCATCGTTAATTTGCTAAAAGAAGCAGGAGCAACAGAGGTTCACGTAGCAATCGGTAGTCCAGCTCTGGCTTATCCATGTTTCTACGGGATTGATATTCAAACACGTAAGGAATTGATTGCAGCCAATCATACAGTTGAGGAAACACGCGAAATCATTGGTGCAGATAGCTTGACGTATTTGTCAATCGATGGTTTGATTGATTCTATTGGAATCGATACAGATGCCCCGAATGGCGGTCTTTGTGTGGCTTACTTTGATGGTAATTATCCTACGCCTTTGTATGACTACGAAGAACGCTATGTAGAAAGTTTGAAAGAACATACTTCTTTCTATTAAGAGCAGTGCAAAAGAAAAGGAATAAACAAATGACAAATAAAAATGCTTACGCTCCACGTCTCATTACTGACTAAAAGCTAAAGCATTTGTCAGTAGACGCTTTGCTCTATGGGACCAAAGCTAGAGACCTGACTAGTATTTTTAGATAAAATAATTGTTTATCTAAAAATACGTCGCACTCTTTCTCAAAAAAAGAAAAGGATTAAAAAATGACAAATAAGAATGCATACGCTCAATCTGGTGTGGATGTTGAAGCGGGTTATGAAGTTGTTGAACGGATCAAAAAACACGTGGCACGTACGGAACGTGCGGGTGTCATGGGAGCTCTTGGTGGTTTCGGTGGCATGTTTGACCTTTCAAAAACAGGTGTCAAAGAACCTGTTTTGATCTCAGGTACAGATGGTGTTGGAACCAAGCTCATGCTAGCTATCAAGTATGACAAACACGATACGATCGGTCAAGACTGTGTGGCTATGTGTGTCAACGATATCATCGCTGCAGGTGCTGAGCCCCTTTACTTCCTTGACTACGTAGCGACTGGTAAAAATGAACCAGCTAAATTGGAACAGGTCGTTGCTGGTGTGGCTGAAGGTTGTGTGCAAGCTGGTGCTGCCCTCATTGGTGGTGAAACTGCTGAAATGCCTGGTATGTATGGAGAAGACGACTATGACTTGGCTGGGTTTGCTGTCGGTGTTGCAGAAAAATCTCAAATCATTGACGGTTCAAAAGTAGCTGAAGGGGATGTGATTTTGGGGCTTGCTTCAAGCGGTATCCACTCAAATGGTTACTCACTGGTTCGTCGTGTCTTTGCGGACTATACAGGTGAAGAAGTTCTCCCAGAATTGGAAGGCAAAAAACTGAAAGAAGTTCTTTTGGAGCCAACTCGTATCTACATCAAAGCGGCTTTGCCACTCATCAAAGAAGAATTGGTGAATGGAATTGCCCACATCACAGGTGGTGGTTTCATCGAAAATGTGCCACGTATGTTCTCAGATGACTTGGCTGCTGAAATTGACGAAAGCAAAGTGCCAGTTCTTCCGATTTTCAAAGCCCTTGAAAAATATGGTGAAATCAAACATGAAGAAATGTTTGAAATCTTCAACATGGGGATTGGTCTCATGCTTGCGGTTAAAGCAGAAAATGTTGAACGCGTCAAAGAACTTCTTGACGAACCTGTTTATGAAATCGGTCGTATTGTGAAGAAAGATGGCGCAAGTGTGGTGATTAAATAATGGCTAAAAAGATTGCTGTTTTTGCTTCTGGAAATGGTTCAAACTTTCAGGTGATTGCAGAACAATTTCCGGTAGAATTTGTCTTTTCAGATCACCGGGATGCCTATGTCTTAGAACGTGCCAAGAATCTTAATGTGGCTAGCCATACTTTTGAACTCAAGGAATTTGATAATAAAGCAGCTTATGAAGAAGCTATTGTTCACCTCTTGGAAGAGCACAAGATTGACTTGGTTTGTTTGGCGGGCTATATGAAAATCGTTGGCCCAACCTTGCTAGCGGCCTATGAAGGCCGTATCATCAATATTCACCCGGCTTATCTTCCAGAATTTCCAGGGGCTCATGGTATTGAGGATGCTTGGAAAGCAGGTGTTGCTGAGAGCGGCGTGACCATTCACTGGGTGGATTCTGGTGTGGACACTGGTAAGGTTATCAAACAAGTCCGTGTGCCACGTCTTGAAGGGGATACCCTTGACGCTTTCGAGACTCGCATCCATGAAACAGAGTACAAGCTCTATCCAGAAGTCTTGGAACGTTTGGGAGTTGCACGAAAATAAGGAAGCCATTGATCGGAAAGAACATTTTCGACTGTAGCAGATGAAGAACTTTTTTAAAAAAGGAATAGAAAGAAAATGACAAAACGAGCACTTATTTCAGTCTCAGATAAAGCGGGCATCGTTGAATTTGCCCAAGAACTTAAAAAACTTGGTTGGGATATCATCTCAACAGGTGGTACCAAAGTTGCCCTTGACAATGCTGGGGTTGATACCATTGCTATCGATGATGTGACTGGTTTTCCAGAAATGATGGACGGTCGTGTCAAGACCCTCCACCCAAATATCCACGGGGGTCTCCTCGCTCGTCGTGACCTCGATAGCCACCTTCAAGCGGCTAAGGATAATCAGATCGAACTGATCGACCTTGTTGTGGTCAATCTTTACCCATTCAAGGAAACCATCCTCAAACCAGACGTGACTTACGCTGACGCGGTGGAAAACATCGATATCGGTGGGCCATCTATGCTTCGTTCAGCAGCAAAAAACCACGCTAGCGTAACAGTTGTGGTAGACCCTGCTGACTATGCTGTTGTACTCGACGAATTGGCAGCCAACGGCGAAACAAGTTACGAAACTCGCCAACGCTTAGCGGCTAAGGTTTTCCGTCACACAGCTTCATACGACGCTTTGATTGCAGAGTACTTCACAGCTCAAGTGGGTGAAACAAAACCTGAAAAACTCACTCTGACCTATGATCTCAAGCAAGCCATGCGTTATGGTGAAAACCCTCAACAAGACGCAGACTTCTACCAAAAAGCCTTGCCAACGGATTACTCCATCGCTTCGGCTAAACAACTGAACGGGAAAGAATTGTCCTTCAACAATATCCGTGACGCTGATGCTGCTATCCGGATCATCCGTGACTTCAAAGATCGTCCAACAGTTGTGGCTTTGAAACACATGAACCCATGTGGAATTGGTCAAGCTGATGACATCGAAACTGCCTGGGACTACGCTTATGAATCTGACCCAGTGTCTATCTTTGGTGGGATCGTCGTCCTCAACCGTGAGGTGGACGCTGCGACAGCTCAAAAAATGCATGGTGTTTTCCTTGAAATCATCATTGCACCAAGCTATACAGACGAAGCACTTGAAATTTTGACTACCAAGAAGAAAAACTTGCGCATCCTTGTCTTGCTATTCGATGCTCAAGATGCTAGCGAAGTGGAAGCTGAATACACTGGTGTTGTTGGAGGTCTCCTCGTTCAAAACCAAGACGTTATTAAAGAAAGTCCAGCTGACTGGCAAGTGGTTACGAAACGCCAGCCAACTGAAACAGAAGCGACAGCTCTTGAGTTTGCTTGGAAGGCTATCAAGTATGTCAAATCAAATGGTATCATCGTAACTAATGACCACATGACACTTGGTGTCGGCCCAGGTCAAACCAATCGTGTGGCTTCCGTCCGCATCGCTATTGACCAAGCTAAAGACCGTCTTGACGGCGCTGTTCTTGCTTCAGATGCCTTCTTCCCATTTGCAGATAACGTGGAAGAAATCGCCAAAGCAGGGATTAAAGCGATCATCCAACCGGGTGGCTCCGTCCGTGACCAAGAATCGATCGAAGCGGCTGACAAACATGGTTTAACTATGATCTTTACAGGTGTTCGTCACTTCCGTCATTAATCAAAAACGGCACACATCAATGGATGGGTGCCTTTTCTGCTGGTCATGAAGACCTTAATCTGGGTAGATATAGGTGACTGCTCCCCAGACGGGATTGGTCGGGTTGAACCAACCGCGGAAGTTGTCGATATAGCGATGGCCGTTGTAATTGGCCTCTTGGATCTGAATTTTTTGGTCGTGTTCGACCTCTGTTACAAGAGCGACGTGCCCATAACCTCCGTTGTCCCAACAGGCGATGGCTCCGACCTCTGGGGTATCTCCTGTACGGAATCCCGCGGCGCGTGCACTAGCTGCCCACATGCCACCGTTTCCCCACCAGTTATGGGCCCAAGGGGCTAATTCTTTAGCTCCCCAGGTACACTCACCGATGGGGTAGGTGTTTCCTGGATGCGTCGCGAGTGGCGTGAGCTTCGGCCTTGCCTTTTCCACTTGAAAGGTAGTTGGGAACATTCCTTGGAGTTGGCCCTTCTTTTTCTGATAGACGTGGAGGTGGAATAACCCACTCCCTTTGTGTTTTTGGGCCTGAAAACGCAGTTGGAAATGTCCTGGTGCGATCTTCTTTGCGGGGTACCAGACCAAATCGTCCTGCCCGTTTTCTTCAGACCAGATGGGAAAGACAATCTCCTCCACATCCTCGAATAACTTCAGGTCTACCTCGAATTCTTGTGAGGAGACCGGTTTGATCGTGATCTTGGGCTGGGAGGAAGCCAGGTCTTTTTGCTGGACGCTTGTTGTGAGAGGGTAGAGGCCGGTTAGTTGCTCATTTGCCTCCACCCCATAGACATGGACATGATAAAGTCCAGCTTGATCAGAATGGTTGATTAAAGGTACTTCTAGATTGAATCCGGTGTCACTTCGTTCCACAGGATACCAAATCAGGTCATCTTGGCCATTTTGATCAGACCAGATGGGAACTTGAATCTTTTGGTACTTCGCTGGGACGTTTCCAAGATGAATCATCAGCTGCCCTTTTTCGGCATAGATGGTATTGGTGGCTTGATCTGCATGAGCAATAGAGGCTTGCATCCCCCATGTCGCACAAGTCAGTACTAGAAATTTTTTGATCGTTTGCATAATACTCCTTTTCGTCAATTAGTAGGTCTCACCTATACTATTCGGAAAAAAATGAGAAATAGGAGAGAATAGCAAAAAATGTTTGGATTCTACTGAAAATAGGAGACTTTTGCTGAAATCATTAGAATAAAACGAACGATTATGATATAATTTAATAAAATAATTCGCAAAAGAGGTTCAAGATGAAACTTTTGGTTGTTGGATCTGGCGGTCGTGAGCATGCGATTGCCAAGAAATTGTTGGAGTCTAGAGACGTTGAGCAGGTTTTTGTGGCTCCTGGTAATGATGGGATGCGATTAGATGGTCTGGATTTGATCAATATTGGAATTTCCGAACATTCTAAGCTGATTGACTTCGCAAAAGTCAACGATATTGCTTGGACCTTTATCGGCCCAGATGATGCCCTTGCAGCTGGAATCGTGAATGATTTCAATGTAGCTGGTCTAAAGGCTTTTGGTCCGACCAAGGCTGCGGCTGAGCTGGAGTGGTCTAAGGATTTCGCTAAGGAAATCATGGTCAAATACGACGTTCCGACAGCAGCCTATGGCACATTTTCAGATTTCGAGGAAGCCAAGGCCTACATCGAGGAAAAAGGCGCTCCAATCGTGGTCAAGGCAGACGGTTTGGCCCTAGGTAAAGGTGTCGTCGTTGCTGAAACGGTTGAGCAAGCCGTCGAAGCGGCTCACGAGATGCTTTTGGACAATAAATTTGGTGATTCAGGTGCGCGAGTGGTCATCGAGGAATTTCTTGACGGGGAAGAGTTTTCTCTCTTTGCCTTTGTCAATGGAGATAAATTCTACATTATGCCAACGGCACAGGACCACAAACGTGCCTACGATGGTGACAAGGGCCCTAACACTGGCGGAATGGGTGCCTATGCGCCGGTTCCTCACTTGCCACAGAGCGTAGTTGACACAGCGGTTGACACCATTGTCAAGCCGGTTCTTGAAGGTATGATTAAAGAAGGCCGTCCGTACCTTGGTGTCCTTTACGCTGGTCTTATCTTGACAGCTGATGGACCGAAAGTCATCGAGTTCAACTCACGTTTTGGCGATCCTGAAACGCAAATCATCTTGCCTCGTTTGACATCTGACTTTGCACAAAACATCACTGACATTTTGGATGGCAAAGAGCCAGCCATCACTTGGACGGAAAAGGGTGTGACACTGGGGGTGGTTGTAGCATCAAACGGATATCCACTCGCTTATGAGAAAGGTGTCAAGCTTCCTACCAAGACAGAAGGCGACATCATCACTTACTATGCTGGAGCTAAATTTGCTGAAAATGGCCAAGACCTCCTCTCAAACGGCGGACGTGTCTACATGCTCGTCACAACAGCAGACACCGTCAAAGACGGCCAAAACATTATCTACAACGAACTCAACAAACAAAACACAGAAGGCTTGTTCTACCGTACGGACATTGGTAACAAGGCGAACAAATAAATTTTAAATGCGACGAAGTCGCCAAACCCGATAATGGTCGTTTGATTTGCGAGCGTTAGCTAGCTAGTATAGGATAATCGTCGCAGTAGTGGAACTCCTAGTAGCAAAGCTACTAGGAGCGGAAAATTGGAGACCTAGGCTCCAGTTTTAGTAATGGAACACCCTAGGCGGTCGCTTACGTCCGCGCTACATTAGACGATTATTAAAAAAGGAGAAGAAATGAAACCAGTAATTTCCATCATCATGGGCTCAAAATCCGACTGGGCAACCATGCAAAAAACAGCAGAAGTCCTAGACCGCTTCGGCGTTGCTTACGAAAAGAAAGTTGTCTCTGCCCACCGGACGCCGGATCTCATGTTCAAACATGCAGCAGAAGCACGTAGCCGTGGCATCAAGGTTATCATTGCAGGTGCTGGTGGTGCAGCTCACTTGCCAGGCATGGTAGCCGCAAAAACAACCCTTCCAGTCATCGGTGTGCCAGTCAAATCACGTGCTCTTAGCGGTGTAGATTCGCTCTATTCTATCGTTCAAATGCCAGGTGGTGTACCTGTCGCAACCATGGCTATCGGTGAAGCAGGTGCGACTAACGCTGCCCTCTTTGCCCTTCGTCTCCTTTCAGTAGAGGACCAGGCTATTGCGACAGCGTTAGCGGATTTCGCAGAAGAACAAGGAAAAATTGCAGAGGAGTCTACAAATGAGCTCAACTAAAACCATTGGCATCATCGGTGGTGGCCAGCTCGGTCAGATGATGGCGATATCAGCTATCTACATGGGGCACAAGGTTATCGCCTTGGATCCAGCAGCTGATTGCCCGGCCTCCCGTGTGGCGGAAATCATCGTGGCTCCTTACGACGACGTGGATGCCCTTCGTCAGTTGGCAGATCGCTGTGATGTTCTCACTTATGAATTTGAAAATGTGGATGCTGATGGTTTGGATGCCGTTATCAAAGATGGACAACTCCCACAAGGGACCGACCTGCTTCGCATTTCCCAAAACCGCATTTTTGAGAAGGACTTTCTTTCCAAGAAGGCACAAGTCACTGTGGCTCCTTACAAGGTCGTGACCTCAAGCAAAGACTTGTCAGATATCGACCTCTCGAAAAACTATGTTCTCAAGACGGCGACCGGTGGTTACGATGGCCATGGTCAGAAGGTCATTCGTTCAGAAGAAGATTTGGAAGAAGCCTATGCGCTAGCTGACTCGGCAGACTGTGTCTTGGAAGAATTTGTCAACTTTGATCTTGAAATTTCAGTCATTGTGTCTGGTAATGGCAAGGACGTGACAGTTTTCCCAGTTCAGGAAAATATCCACCGCAACAACATTCTTTCAAAAACCATTGTGCCTGCTCGCATTTCAGAAAGTCTAGCTGAAAAAGCCAAAGCCATGGCAGTGCGAATCGCAGAACAACTGAACCTTTCTGGAACTCTTTGCGTGGAAATGTTTGCGACAGCTGATGACATCATTGTCAACGAAATTGCGCCTCGCCCACACAATTCAGGACACTACTCAATCGAAGCCTGCGATTTCTCTCAGTTTGACACCCATATTTTGGGTGTTCTAGGAGCACCGCTTCCAGCAATCCACCTTCATGCCCCTGCTGTCATGCTCAATGTTCTCGGCCAACACGTCGAAGCTGCTGAAACATATGTGACAGAAAATCCAAGCGCCCACCTCCACATGTATGGTAAACTAGAAGCAAAGCACAATCGCAAGATGGGACATGTGACTTTGTTTAGTGATGTGCCAGATGAGGTTGAAGAGTTTGGGAAAGGGATTGATTTTTAAGTGAAAATAGCGATTCTAGGACTTGGAGTCATCGGGACCACTTATGCCTACGCCTTTCAAAAAGCTAGCCATCAAGTGGAACACGTACTGAGAGATAGTAAGAAAAGCACAGCTCCGAAGGAGTTGTCGGTTGATCTACTAGATGGTCGCTATTATTCCAAAGGTGAAAACAAACACGACACCTATGAGGTTCATGTGGCAGAAGCTGATTCGGAATATGATTTTATTTTTCTGAGTGTGCGTCATGGTTTTGTCAAAGAAGCTGTGGAGACCTTGCGGAAAAATAATATCAAAGGTACCCTTGTTTTCTTCTGTAATTTCTGGGATACTCGAAAAGAGGTCCAAGAGTGGGCAGGAGATTATGACTATATTCTGGCCTTTCCGACAGCGGGCGGTCATATGCAAGAGGACCATTTGGATGGTGTCTTGTTTGACCATTTAATGCTCGAAGGTGAGCAAAAAGCACACATTTCTAACTATGCGGATCTGACGGATTTACTGACTTCTGCAGATTTGAAGTGGGAAGTTCCTCATGATATGGTTGAGTGGATTTGGATTCACATGGCGATTAATGCGGGTGTTACTTCGACAGCTGCTCGTTCAGGGAATCTGGAAAATCCAGAAGAATTGGCTTTGAACTTGATGAATAGTTCTTCAGAATTGTCATTGGCCATCAAGGCCATTCGAGAAGCTTTGAAAGTCGTAGAAGCGCGTGGGGTGAATTTGAAGCTTTACAAAGCCGAACTCTTGCCATACAAAATTCCCGCTTGGATAGCCGGCAAAGCCATGAAAGTCATGTTTGCGAAAAATGAGCTGACACGAAAAATCATGACTTTGCACAATGATAAACAGGACATCTTCTATTGTTGTCAAAGTGTTTATCTGACTGGTCAAGAATTAGGTGTGAAGATGCCTATTCTGGAAGCAAATATGAAGGGGATTTCGATTTAGGAGGTTTTATGATTCAACTCATTGTCAATGCTTTCGTTGAGAAGGATAAGACTGGAGCAGTCGTCGAAGTCTTGTATGCTAGTAGCGATCACGAAAAAGTGAAAGCTAAGTATGAAGAGCTGACTGCTCAATATCCTGAAAACTATTTAGCTATCTATGATGTCCCGATGGATACGGATTTGAATACACTCGATCACTATCCATCTGTGTGGATCGGGAAAGAGGAATTTGAGTAAATTGATTGTAGGTTGTTAAATTATTGTAAAATAATAAAAAGGATATATAAATTTAAAGTTTAAAGTATAGGATATTGAATCCTTTAATTTATCGTATTGCAAAAGTCATTTAAAGATGTTATTTGTTAATTAACAGATAGTATTGCTTTATAAAATATGTAGTAAGAATCTATTAAAATTATTTTAGAGAGGGCGTTATGTCTGAGACGGTAATTATTACTATAATATCATCTAGTATATCAGTAATAAGTGCTTTGTTAGGTGTGTTTCTCACACAATTCTTCAATGTAAAGAATGAAACTCGTAGGGTAATTGAAGAGAAACAAGCAGAAAATTTGAAGGCTAAAAGAGAAAAATTGGATTCAGTATATAAAAAATTGATTCGAGTTGTGAATCTATTTCCAAGTCAAACACCATTAGATGTGTTGAACAGTATGGATGGACCTCCTAATTATAATTTAGAAAATTTTGATATAGTCAATTCAATTTTAGAAAATCAAATTAATTATTACGAAAAATTGTTAAATGATTCTGATAATTTAGATTTTGAATTGAAGAATAAATATGAGATAGAGATTAATAACAGAGAGTATTTCAAGTCGGAAATCACTTTAATTCAAGATAAGTATAAATATGCTCAAAGTCAGTATGAGGAATTTAAAAGGAGTGAAAAAATGACTTTTGAGTTATATGCAGGAGTTGATGTAAAAAACAATCTCGTGAATTTCGAAATATTGCTACATAACGCGTTTATTGCCGGGAGACGTTTAAACGACGACGTTAAAAAAATTAATAAATTAGATATTTCACGATGGACTTTAATTGACAGTATTAGAAATGATCTTGGGATAAATTGAAATATTTTAACCAACAGAAAGGAAAACAAAAACATGATCGAACGTTACTCTCGCCCTGAGATGGCGAACATTTGGACTGAAGAAAATAAATACCGTGCTTGGCTTGAGGTGGAAATCTTGGCTGACGAGGCATGGGCTGAGTTGGGGGAAATCCCTAAGGAAGATGTGGCTTTGATTCGTGAAAAAGCGGACTTTGACATCGACCGTATTTTGGAAATCGAGCAGCAAACTCGCCACGATGTGGTTGCCTTCACACGTGCGGTTTCTGAAACGCTTGGTGAAGAACGTAAGTGGGTTCACTATGGTTTGACTTCTACTGACGTGGTAGATACGGCCTATGGTTACCTCTACAAACAAGCCAACGATATCATCCGCAAGGACCTTGAAAACTTCCTTAACATCATCGCTGACAGAGCGAAAGAACACAAGTTCACCATCATGATGGGTCGTACCCACGGTGTGCACGCTGAGCCTACAACTTTTGGTCTTAAATTGGCCACTTGGTATAGCGAAATGAAACGGAATATCGAGCGTTTCGAGCATGCGGCTGCTGGCGTGGAATCTGGTAAGATTTCTGGTGCGGTTGGTAACTTTGCTAACATCCCACCATTTGTTGAAAAATACGTCTGCGATAAATTGGGTATCCGTGCTCAAGAAATCTCTACACAGGTCCTTCCTCGTGATCTTCACGCTGAGTACTTTGCAGTTCTTGCTAGCATCGCAACATCTATCGAACGTATGGCAACTGAAATTCGTGGTCTTCAAAAATCAGAACAACGTGAAGTGGAAGAGTTCTTTGCTAAAGGTCAAAAAGGTTCTTCAGCAATGCCTCACAAACGCAACCCTATCGGTTCTGAAAACATGACAGGTCTTGCGCGTGTGATCCGTGGTCACATGGTCACAGCTTATGAGAATGTCTCCCTTTGGCACGAACGGGATATCTCTCACTCATCAGCTGAGCGGATCATCGCACCAGATACAACTATCTTGATTGACTACATGCTCAACCGTTTTGGAAATATTGTCAAGAACTTGACGGTCTTCCCAGAAAACATGATCCGCAACATGAACTCTACATTCGGTCTAATCTTTAGCCAACGTGCCATGTTGACTTTGATTGAAAAAGGCATGACGCGTGAGCAAGCTTACGACCTTGTTCAACCGAAGACAGCTCAATCATGGGATAACCAAGTCGACTTCAAACCACTTCTTGAAGCAGATCCAGAAGTGACATCACGCCTCACTCAAGAAGAAATCGACGAAATCTTCAACCCAACTTACTACACCAAACGGGTGGATGAAATCTTCGAACGCATCGGTTTGGGTGACTAATCGCAACGAAAAAGGGAATTTGAAAAATAGACGAAAGAGGCTGGGCAAAAACTGTCCAGCCTTTGATGTTTGGTAAGAATAACTGCAAGACGCAGTGGTTGATTGGCATCTTTGTTCGCTTATGAAGCTCCAAAGATGACCTATGGTGACGGAAACAAAGTTTCCTTTATTTGCAGCCTTCAACAGTCTCCCAGACTGTTGAAGCTATGCGGGGGTGGGAAGATCGAAAAGGTTCGGGGAACCTTTTCGATTTTTTTTAATTCCTCGGAGTTCTTTCCCACTCCCTTTTTTAAACTTTTTATAGCTAAACTATCACTAATTATATATATTTTTAAAGAGGTCTTTAGAAATCGTTTTCAACATGCTATACTGGATCTATAAAAAAGACCGAGATGTCTCAGTCTTTTTGGTTCTTAGTGATCGCGGTCACAGGAGATGAACTTGATCTTGTAGTAGTCACCGCGTTTATAGGTTTCCGTGTATTCAAGGATTTGGCCAGTCGCTTCTAGCTTGGTCGTCTTCACTTGTTTGACCGTTGGGAAATTTTCGTCGATCTTCAATACTTTAGCAACCTTGCTTGGTGTAGGAAAGACGATTTCGTTGACTTCTTCGAAGTGCTCATCATTCATATGAATATGATAGTCTTCTTTGAAGCGATCATAGATAGAGCTATAGTATTCCAAATTTGGATAGTTTGGATTGATGTATTGTTCAGGAATATAGGTTTGGTGGAAGATATAGGTATCATCCCCTGTCTGGCGAGTCCGTTCGATCTTATAGTAGAATTGCGTTGGGTTGAGGCCTAGTTTGTCTAGGATGCTTAAGGTATTTCCACGTTTAATAGAGAGAACTTTGACTTTGGCCTTTTGGATTGGGAAGGTCTCAACATCTGAAAATTCAACCAGTTTGTGTTTTCGAGCACGAGAAACAAAGGTTCCTTTTCCTTGCTGACGGACAATGTAGCCATCAGCAGCGAGGTCGTTCAAAGCACGGACAACGGTGATAGAGCTGACATCATAAATTTTAATGAGTTCAGCTTCAGTATAAAATTTATCTCCATTTTCAAATTTTCCTGAGATAATTTGCTGCTTCAATTCATCTTTGATGTGTTGGTACTTTGGAATTGCCATAGTGCTACCTCTCTTTAGATTTCTCTTATTTAACCCTATTTTAACATATTTTTTATAAAAGTGTTGACATTTTTTAAATAATTTATTATATTAATAAATGAAAAGGGTTACATATAAGAAAGGGGGGCGTTTATGGGAGTTTTTGAGATTCGCGATGCTTTCTATTTAAAAGATCAACCCTTCAAGATTTTATCCGGAGCGATCCATTATTTCCGAATTGACCCAGCAGACTGGTATCATTCCTTGTATAATCTAAAGGCTTTGGGTTTTAACACGGTTGAGACCTATGTCCCTTGGAATGCGCATGAACCCCGCAAAGGGCAGTTTGATTTTAGTGGTCGATTGGATCTAGAGCATTTCATTCAAACAGCCCAGTCCCTAGGACTTTACATGATTGTAAGGCCGTCGCCCTTTATCTGTGCAGAGTGGGAATTTGGTGGATTACCAGCCTGGCTCTTAGAAGAAGACCTGCGAATCCGCTCATCAGACCCAGCCTTTATCGAAGCAGTGGATCGTTATTATGAACGCTTGCTTGGCTTGTTGACACCCTACCAAGTGGATCAGGGTGGTCCAATCCTCATGATGCAGGTGGAAAATGAGTACGGCTCTTATGGAGAGGATAAGGATTATCTTCGTGCCATTCGGGATTTGATGAAGAAAAAAGGCGTGACCTGTCCCCTCTTTACATCAGATGGACCATGGCGAGCAACGCTAAGAACAGGAACCTTGATCGAAGAAGACCTCTTTGTGACGGGAAACTTCGGTTCCAAAGCAGCCTATAACTTCGGTCAGATGCAAGAATTCTTTGACGAATACGGTAAGAAATGGCCCTTGATGTGTATGGAATTCTGGGATGGCTGGTTTACCCGCTGGAAGGAACCTGTGATTCAAAGGGACCCAGAGGAGTTGGCAGAAGCTGTCCATGAGGTCTTGGAGCTCGGCTCCATCAATCTCTATATGTTTCATGGCGGGACCAATTTTGGCTTCATGAATGGTTGCTCAGCTCGGGGGACGCTTGATTTGCCACAGGTGACATCCTATGACTATGGGGCTTTGCTCAATGAGCAGGGCAATCCGACGGAGAAGTATGATGCTATTCAAAAAATGATGGCAACTTATTATCCGGAATACCCACAGCAAGAACCGCTCATCAAAGAATGTTTGCCAGAGCAGACCTTACATTTGGCAGCCAGAACTAGTCTTTTTGGGAATCTGGACAATTTGGCTCAGGTCGAAACCAGTCTCTATCCAAAACGGATGGAAGAGCTGGACCAATATACTGGCTATCTTTTGTATGAGACAGATGTTGAAATGGATGCGCCGGAGGAAAGACTTCGGATCATCGATGGTCGAGATCGGGCGCAGGTGTACGTGAATGATCGTCATCTGGCAACGCAATACCAAACAGAGATCGGTGAAGATCTTTTTATCAAAGGAAAAAAGAAAGCGGTTACGAATTTAAAAATCTTGCTTGAGAATATGGGACGTGTCAACTACGGTCACAAGCTCTTGGCTGATAGCCAGCACAAGGGCATTCGCACAGGTGTCTGTGTGGATTTGCATTTCCACCTTCATTGGAAGCAGTACCCACTGGATTTACAAGATCTCAGCCAGCTCGATTTTTCAAAGGAATGGCAGGCAGGTGCTCCAGCATTTTACCGATATGATTTTCAGCTGGACCACACCCTTGACACCTATCTGGATATGACAGGATTTGGGAAAGGGGTCGTCTTTGTCAACGGCCACAACCTTGGCCGCTTCTGGGAGGTCGGTCCGACCACTTCACTTTACGTGCCTCATGGTTTCCTTAAAGAAGGAGCCAATAGCCTGATCGTCTTTGAGACAGAAGGGCGTTACCAAGAGACACTTCAACTTGTTCAACAACCTACATTCAAAGAAGTAAAGGGGGAAAACTTATGACAATTGTAGGATGCCGTATCGATGGACGTTTGATCCACGGGCAGGTAGCCAATCTTTGGACTACCAAACTAAATGTTTCACGTATCATGGTGATCGATGATGAAGTCGCTCAAAATGATATTGAAAAAAGTGGCTTGAAACTAGCGACACCACCTGGTGTTAAGCTCAGTATCTTGCCAGTCGCAAAGGCTGCGGAAAATATCTTGGCTGGGAAATATGACAGTCAACGACTCTTCATCGTAGCTCGCAAACCTGATCGTTTCCTCGGTTTGGTAGAAGCAGGTGTGCCACTAGAAACCTTAAACGTAGGGAACATGTCTCAGTCAGACGAGACTCGTCCCGTTACTCGTTCAATCAACGTAGTGGATGCCGATGTGGAAGCTTTCCACAAGCTAGCTGAAAAAGGAGTTAAGCTAACTGCTCAAATGGTTCCAAATGATCCAGTTGAAGACTTCTTGAAGTTGCTCAAATAGTTTATAAATAAAAAAGAAAATTTTTAGGAGGAAATTGTCATGATACAATGGTGGCAAATTTTACTACTTACTTTGTACTCAGCTTATCAAATCTGTGATGAGTTGACGATTGTTTCATCAGCAGGATCACCAGTCTTT
>CABSRC010000015.1 GCA_902480035.1 uncultured Streptococcus sp.
AGGGAAAGGAGAAGCAGATGAAAACTAAGAAAAAAGCAAATCTAGGCTCTATCCTTCGCCTGCTCGACTTCCTTTGGAAAAACTACAAGGTATCCTTGATTATTTCCTTTATCTTAATCATTCTATCCTCTCTTGCGACGGTCAATGTAACAGCTTCGATTCAGTCCTTGGTCGATGTCTATGTGGAGCCCATGCTAACAAGTAATAGCCATGATTTTGGACCGCTCTTGTCCTTCTTGACACGGGTTGGTTTGATCTGTTTGATCGGGGTACTTGCCAACTATGGCTTTACCTTGATCATGGCGACTGTTTCACAAGACTCACTTAGAAGTCTTCGAAATCAGTTGTTTGCCCGCATGCAAAAACTGCCCGTTCGTTACTTTGATACCCACCAACATGGGGACATCATGTCTATCTATACCAATGATATTGATGCCCTTCGCCAAGCGATTGAACAATCCATTCCTCAACTTCTATCCTCAGCGATAACCATCCTTGGGGTAACGATTACCATGCTGACGGTTAGTCCACTCCTGTTTTTGATTGTTCTTTTCATGGTTATCGTCATGGTCTTTATCATCAAGGATGTCTCTGGCAAGTCAGGTCGTTACTTTGGCGCCCAACAAAAGAACTTTGGGATTGAGAACGGCTTTATTGAAGAAATGATGTCTGGTCAAAAAGTGGTCAAGGCCTTTGTGCATGAAAGAGAAAGCATTGAGGATTTTGACCGGATCAATGACCAACTCTTTGAGTCTTCCTACCAGGCTAACCGCTATGCCAATGTCCTCATGCCGATTCTTGGGAACTTGGGAAATGTTTCCTTTGTTCTAACAGCCTTGATCGGGGGCCTCTTTGCGCTAAACGGCGTCGGTGGTTTAACCATTGGTGGTCTTATGGCCTTTCTGCAATTGAACCGTTCCTTCACAGGTCCGATTGCCCAGGTCTCTCAACAATTGAACTTTGTCCTCATGGCCTTGGCTGGTGGAGATCGTGTCTTTGATCTTTTGGACGAAGAAGAAGAAGTCGACCAAGGAAAAGTGACGCTGGTCAATTATGAACTGGTCGATGGAGAAATGGTCGAAACTGATCAGAAAACCAACAAATGGGCTTGGAAACACCCACGTCCAAACGGAGATTACCAGCTTGTGAAGATGGTCGGAAATGTGGTCTTTGATGATGTTGATTTCTCTTATGATGGGAAGAAACAAATCCTTCATGGCATCAACTTGTACGCGGATAAGGGGCAAAAAGTGGCCTTTGTCGGAGCGACTGGTGCGGGAAAGACAACCATTACCAACTTGATCAACCGATTCTATGATATCCAATCCGGAATGATTACTTATGATGGGATCGATATTAAATTGATTGAGAAAGATTCTCTGCGTCGTTCCCTTGGAATCGTTCTTCAAGATACCCACTTATTTACTGGTACGATTGCAGAAAACATCGCTTACGGCCGTGCTGATGCAACACGGGAAGAAATCCTTGAAGCAGCTCGGATTGCCAATGTGGATTCCTTTGTCAAGCACTTGGATCAGGGCTATGAGACAGTCTTGACGGATGATGGGGCTGGTCTATCAAATGGTCAACGACAATTGATCGCCATTGCCCGTGCAGCCCTTGCCAATGCGCCTGTCTTGATCCTGGACGAAGCGACGTCTTCTATTGACTCACGGACAGAGAAGATGGTGCAAGAAGGGATGGACCGCTTGATGGAAGGTCGGACAGTCTTTGTTATCGCCCACCGTCTATCGACGATTGTCAATTCCGATGTCATCATGGTGATGGACCACGGACGTATCATCGAACGAGGCAACCATGCTTCCTTGATGGCAGAACGTGGCACCTATTACCGCCTCTACACCGGTGGACTTGAAATTGATTAATAATAAAAAAGCTTGAGCATTGGCTCAGGCTTTTTTGGCTTATTTCTCAAGTAATTCTTGGATCAAGTCTTCCATGGCAGCTGGCTCTGTTTTGGAGGAGAAGCGTTGGGCGACTTGGCCTTGTCGGTCGATGACAAATTTTGCGAAGTTCCATTCGATGCGTTTGCCCAGTGGCCCAGCTGCTTGGCTTTTGAGCCAGTCATAGAGAGGAAGGGCTTCTTTACCATTGACCTTGGCTTTAGCGAATCGTGGGAAGGTGGTCTGGTAGTTGAGGCTGCAGAAGCTATTGATTTCTTCTGCCGTTCCTGGTGCCTGCCCCATGAATTGGTTACAGGGGATGTCTAGGATTTCCAGCCCCTTTTCCTGGTAGCGCAGGTAGAGATCTTGCAGTCCTTGGTATTGCGGGGTCAAGCCACAGCCTGTTGCTGTATTGACCACAATGAGAACCTTACCTTGGTAGTGAGAAAGGGGAATCTCCTCCCCATTCTGGTTTTCTAAAGAAAAATCATAAATGCTGGTCATAGGTGGTATCCTTTCTGTCTCTTCAACTTTTATTGTAGCATAAATCTCCTAATATTGGGCCTAGAGGAGCATGACTTCTTGCTTTAGTCCCTCCTGTGAAAATGATATAATAAGAAGATAACAAGCTCTCAAGAAAATGCCAAAAGGAGAACGGATCGGATGAAATTACTCTATACGGATGTTCGGACCCCCTTGACCCAGGTCCTGACACAAGAAGCCGTAGGGTTAGTAGAACAGGGCAAGCGTGTGTTTTACATTGCGCCCAACTCTCTTTCCTTTGAAAAAGAAGCCAAGGTCTTGTCCTATTTAGAAGGTCAGGCTTCTTTTGCCATTACCGTCACGCGCTTTGCGCAAATGGCCCGTTATTTCATCCTGAATCAGGTTTTTGAGGAGCAACCCTTGGATGACATCGGTCTAGGTATGCTATTTTTTAAAGCTCTGTCCCAGATGAAGGAGCAGGATCTCAAAGCTTACGGGGCCCTGCGCAAGGATCCTCAGTTTATCCAGCAACTGGTCCAGCTCTATCATGAATTGCAGACGGCACAGATGGATTTTACCGATTTAGAGATGCTCGAGGAAGCTGAAAAAAGAGAGGACCTCTTGGCGATTTTTGAAGCGGTCTCTGAGATGCTGGTCCAGCACCAGTATGAATCCCAGTCCAAGATTGCCTTTTTCCTCAATCAGGTTGAAGAAGGGCACTTGGAAGAGCAATTAAAGGATGTGGCGATCGTCGTTGATGGCTTCACCCGTTTTTCTGCTGAAGAAAAGGCTTTGATTAGTCTCCTTCACCGAAAAGGAGTGGAGATTGTCATCGGGGTCTATGCCAGTGAAAAAGCCTATCGGGCAAGCTTTAGAGAGGGCAATCTTTACCAAGCAAGTGTTGACTTTCTCCTTCAGCTGGCAAAGACTTTTGAGGTACAGCCTCAGTATTGTGGGCAAGCGATCGAAGACTCTTTTAGTCGCATTACCCGCATGCTAGAAGCGCGCTATGATTTTTCACAAGTGGAAAATGAGCTGGAGGACCAAGATCGAACCGCTGTTCAACTCTGGCAAACCAATACGCAAAAGGAAGAGTTGGAATTTGTCGCTAAATCCATCCGTCAGCGTCTTCATGATGGGGCACGCTATCGGGATATTCGGGTCTTGCTAGGCGATGTAGAAGCTTATCAATTGCAGCTCAAGACCATTTTTGACCAGTATCAGATCCCCTTTTACTTGGGACGAAGTGAAGCCATGGTCCACCATCCCTTGATTCAGGTCATTGAATCACTAGGGCGGATCAAGCAGTTCAATTACCAGACGGAAGACGTCATCAACTTGTTAAAAACGGGTCTGTATAGTGATCTGACGCAAGCAGAAGTCGATGCTTTTGAGCAATACCTTCGTTTTGCGGAAATTAAAGGTGCTACAAAATTTCACAAGCCTTTTACTAGCAATCGTCAGGGTAAGTTCAATCTGGAAGAGCTCAATACTCTTCGGGAACGCGTCGTTGAACCTCTAGCCCCTTTCTTTTCACAGCGCAAACAAAAGGTGACCCATCTCTTAACCGCCTTTACAGTATTTCTGCAAGGGGCTCAACTTTCTCAGAATCTACAAGCTTTGATCAAGGATCTTGTTTTGGAGGAGCAGGAGCGCTATGACCAGGTCTGGAAGGCCTTTCTCCATGTCTTAGAGGAGTTGAACCTGGTCTTTGAGGACCAAGAGCTGACAGTGGATGACTTTTTGGCCCTCCTTTTATCGGGGATGCAATTGTCTCAATACCGGACAGTTCCTGCTACGGTCGATGTGGTGACGGTTCAGTCCTATGACTTGATTGAACCCTTGACAGCGCCTTATGTCTACGCGATCGGGCTGACCCAGGAGCGTTTTCCAAAGATTGCTCAGAACACCTCTCTACTCAGTGAAGAAGAGCGCCAGCAGTTGAATGAGGCTACCCAAGAAGGAGCAGAGCTCCAGGTGGTGACCAGCGAAAATCTCAAGAAAAATCGCTTTGTGGCAGTTTCGCTCCTCAATGCGGCGACCAACCAACTGGTTCTATCGGCCCCTAGCTTGGTTAATGAAATGGAAGATAGTGTCTCTCCTTACCTTGTCGAATTGACCAAGGAACCTATTGCCATCGAGTGGACGACCAAACAAGCCCAAGCCTCGAGTGATGATATCGGGACCTACCGAGCCCTTTTAGCGCGCGTGATCGAACTCCATCAAGAAGAAATTACGAGTGAGCTGTCTCCTGAAGAAGCCAGCTTTTGGGGTGTAGCGGTACGGGTCTTGCGCAAGAAATTAGCTGCTGAAGGCATCCAGATTCCTCAGATTTCAACGGAATTAAAGAGCCGTCAGCTTCAGTCGGATACGCTTCAAGCGCTCTACCCTGAGGGCAAAGCTTTGACCTTATCCGCTTCTGCCTTGAATGAATACTACAAGCACCAGTATGCCTTTTATCTACGCTATGTTTTGGGCTTACAAGAGGATGATACCATCCGGCCAGACGCCCGCAGTCATGGGAATTTCTTGCACAGGATCTTTGAAAGAGTCTTAAAAGATAGCTCCGATCAAGCGTTTGATCGGCGTTTAAACGAGGCGATTCGAGAAACCAGCCAAGAAGCAGAGTTCCAGCAACTGTATGGAGAAAATGGAGAGACTGAGTTTATTCGCAACTTGCTTCTTGATACCGCGAAAACAACTGGACGGGTCCTCGCCCAGCAAAATGGGATCGAGACTATCGGTGAGGAGACCCTCTTTGGTGGAAGCACCCACACCTCTTATCCATTGTCCGATGGCCGTCTTTTGCAGCTACGAGGCAAGGTGGATCGCATTGATCAATTGAGGGATCGGGGAGCCCTCGGAGTCGTGGACTACAAGTCCAGTCTGACGCAGTTCCACTATGACAAGTTCTTTAATGGACTGAATTCTCAATTGCCGACCTATCTTTCTGCCATTCAGGATTTGAAGGAATACCAAGAGGAGCAGGGGATTTTCGGAGCTATGTATTTGGAAATGGGAGATCCTGTAGTGGATCTGAAAAAGACCAAGACAGTAGAGGATGCCATCAACCAAACCATGAAAAGTCAACAGTACAAGGGACTCTTTATGGCAGATCAGGCCCCTTATCTGGGCGAGGCCTATGATAAGAACAAGGCCATGATGCTGAGTAAGGAAGAACTGGACTTGCTCCTCTTGTACAACGCTTATCTTTATAAAACAGCAGCAGAAGGGATCCTCAAGGGGAAATTTGCCATCAATCCCTATAGTGAAAATGGGCGCAATATTGCACCATTCGTGGAGCAGTTTAAATCGATCACAGGATTTGAAGCGGATCGTCACCTAGGTCAGGCACGGTTCTTGACCAAACTAGACCAAAAAGGCATACGCGGTGAAAAGGTGAAAGCCGCTTGGATCGAGAAGATGAAGGAGGTCTTGAACAAATGATCAAACAAGCATTTTTGACAAGAGAAGAAATCAAGGCCCTTCAGGCCCAAGAGGCAACTTCTACCAAAGAGCAAAAGCGGACACCAGAACAGATCGATGCCATCTATAGTTCGGGGACCAATATCTTGGTGTCGGCCTCTGCTGGATCAGGAAAGACCTTTGTCATGGTGCAGCGGATACTGGATCAGATCCAGCGTGGCATTTCGATTAAGGAGCTCTTTATCTCGACCTTTACGGTCAAGGCAGCAGGAGAGCTCAAGGAACGTTTGGAAAGTGAACTTGGGAAAGCCCTGCAAGCGAGCGATGACCCAGAGCTCAAGCAACACCTGGCCCGTCAAATCGCAGATGTCGCCACCAGCGATATCGGAACTATGGATTCCTTTACCCAAAAGGTCCTAACGCGCTATGGCTATTTTCTTGGGTTGGCGCCTCAGTTTCGCATTTTACAAAATGCTAGTGAGCAGCGCCTCTTACAAAATGAAGTCTTTCAAGCTGTTTTTGACCGCTATTACCAGGGGGAAAATCAAGAGGCCTTTGTCCAGATGGTCAAGAATTTCACGGGACAGCGCAAAAATTTATCCTTGTTTAAAGAACAGATCTACCAGATCTATGACTTTCTTCAGTCGACCAGTGATCCGGAGAAATGGCTGGAAGAGCATTTCCTAAAAGGTTATGAAGAGACCGATTTTGACCAGGTGGAAGCTACTCTGATGGAGAGCATCCAGCAGGCCCTTTATGAGGCAGAGAGCTTTTTTGCCTTTCATTTGTCCAATGAAGGTCAAGCATTTGGCAAGGCCAAATATTTGGAAGCTGTCGAAGAGGTGCTCGATCAGATTGGAAGCCTGACAGGTCGCACCAATAAAGAGCAACTGACCTCTGTCCTAAAGGCAGTCGTCGCGATTAGTCGGGCTTCAAATGGGGGAGCCTTGACCAACAGAGCCCGAAAAGAAGAGCTAAAAGACCTAGTCACGGCTTATAATCAGGATAAAACCATACATATCAATCGCCTCAGAGACTTGGAAAATCAGCTCTATCAGCTGGAATTTCAACAAACCTTCCACCAAGAAGAAGGCCCCATGCTCTCCTTGCTACGGGACTTTATCAGAGACTTTTCTCACGCTTATCTGGAACGAAAAATCCAAGAAAAAGCTTATGAATTTGGGGATATCAGTCATTTTGCCATTCAAATTTTAGAGCAATTCCCAGAGGTGAGACAAGCCTATCAAGAGCGCTATCATGAGGTCATGGTCGATGAGTACCAGGATACCAACCACACCCAAGAGCGGATGTTGGACTTGCTGTCAAATGGCCACAATCGCTTCATGGTGGGGGATATCAAGCAATCCATTTATCGCTTCCGTCAGGCAGATCCACAGATTTTCAATGATAAATTTAAAGCCTACCAAGAAGAAGGGGCGAAGGGGCGGTTGATCCTCCTCAAGGAAAATTTCCGGAGTCATGTGGAGGTATTGGACGCGACCAATGATGTCTTTCGCCATTTGATGGACGAAGAGGTGGGCGAGATTGACTACAATCAAACCCACTATCTGGTCGCAGGTAGTGACAAGCAGCGCTTAGCCTTGCCACAACATCGGGCAGAATTTTTGCTCTATGATGGCTCCCAAGACCAGGAAGAAAAGGCCGATGACGAGGAAGCTACCTCTGGAGTCGAGACGATTTCCAAGGGAGAAATTCTCCTGGTCATCAAAGAAATTTTGCGTCTCCATCGGGTAGAAAAAGTGCCCTTTAAAGAGATCACGCTCTTGACTGCGACTCGAACTCGAAATGATGCGATTCTGGAAGCCTTTGACCAGTACCATATTCCGATTGTGGCAGATAGCGGACAGGCGCATTATCTTGAGTCACTGGAAGTGATGGTCATGCTGGATACCTTGCGGACCATTAACAATCCCTTGCATGATTATCCCTTAGTGGCCCTCATGAAATCCTCTATGTTTGACTTTGATGAAGATGAGCTGGCACGGATTTCCTTGCAGACGCTTCCAGAGCAAAAGCAAGTGGCCTTCTATCACAAGGTCCAGTTAGCCCTTGAAAAGACTGCAGAGCAGGCGCGGTTGATCGATGCCAAGCTTTCAGCTAAAATCAAGAACTTCCTCAAAGTTTTATCTACTTGGCGGGCCGCTGCCAAGACCTCTTCGCTCTATGATTTGCTGTGGAAAATTTATGAGGATCGTTATTACTATGACTATGTCGGGGCCCTTCCAAATGGGGCCCAGCGCCAGGCCAACCTCTATGCCTTGACGCTTCGGGCCAATGATTACGAGAAGGCCAGCTTTAAGGGCTTGTCGCGCTTCATTGCCATGATCGACAAGGTGATCGAAAATGAACACGATTTGGCCAGCGTCCCTCTTGCAGCACCCAAAGATGCCGTCCAGCTCATGACCGTCCATAAGAGTAAGGGGCTGGAATTCAAGTATGTCTTTATTCTCAATATGGACAAGGCCTTTAACCGTAAGGATCAATCGGGGCCAATCATTCTCAGTCGCCAAAAAGGGATTGGCTTTAAATATGTTGCGAGTCTTCCGGTTGAGACAGAGAATCCAGCTGCTCCAGAAACCATTCGCCTGCAGATCGAAACGCCTTGCTACCAACGCAATGTGGAAGAAACAAAATTGGCCACGATTTCGGAGCAGATGCGTCTTCTTTATGTCGCTATGACACGGGCTGAGCTCAAGCTCTATCTGGTCGGAAAAGGCCGTGAAGACAAACTGCGTGATACCGATTGGGGGACTAGTCGCAATGGCAAATTGGATCCGGAAAAACGAAAAGAATGGACCTCTTATCAGGACTGGCTCTTTGCTATTCAAGATGTGTTTACCAAGAATACTCTGGCCTATGACACGCGTTTTGTGACAGATGAAGACCTGACAGCAGACCAGCTGGAACCGCTAGAGAAGGAGAAGGATTCCCGCCTGGATCAGCTCAAGGATGTCCGCCAGTCAGAGGATATTCGTCGGGCCTTGGATATCTTGGAAAATGTTGATCGGCTCAATCAGCTCTATGCTCCGGCCATTCATTTACCAAGTGTCCGTACCCCTAGTCAGATCAAGAAATTCTACGAGCCGGTCATGGATGCCAATGGCGTCCAGATCATGGATGCAAAGAGTGTGACGCCTGACTTTGAGCTACCAACTTTTGGTCAAGAAAAATCCGTGACAGGAGCCCAAGTCGGAAGTGCTGTCCATGAACTCATGCAGCGCGTGCCTCTTGAAGAAGAAATCACGCTAGATACACTGCGTCAAGCCTTGGAGCAAGTCCAAGCAGAGCCAGCAGTCAAAGCCCGTATTAAGCTAGAGGCCATCCTTGCTTTCTATGAGACACCTTTGGGGACCTTGCTTCAAAAAGAGGCCTCTCGAGTCCGGCGCGAAGCACCCTTTGCCATGCTGAAGAAAGATCCAGCTAGTGGTGAGGACTTTGTCGTGCGGGGGATCTTGGATGGTTACTTGGTGCTAGAAGACCGGATCCTGCTCTTTGATTACAAGACGGATCACTACAAGATTCCTAGCCAATTGGTCGAACGCTACCGAGATCAGCTCGATCTCTATGCAGAAGCTCTTCGTCGTTCTTATGGCAAAGAGCAAGTAGAAAAATACCTCGTGCTTCTAGGTGGCCCCCATCTAGAAGTGGTGAAAGTGGAGTAAATCATGGCAATTGCACAGGAAAACATCGAACGGATCCAAAGAATGGAAGGTTATTTGAATGACTATGCCAAAACTTTGGAAGAAACCAAAAAAGCAGTGGATCAGCTAAGAGAGCATCAAGAAAGCTATATCCAACTGAGGGATTATTATAGTAGTCAAGCCTATTTTGATGATTTGGACTTTTCCAATCAAGCTGACTTTCCAGCAGATCTTCCTTGTGGTGTCTTGTCCGAAGATGCCGTCTATGATTTATTAGACGAGCATTTTCAGATGGGAGTCGAACTCTTGGAAATCGCAACGAAGATGATCAAAGAACGGTGAAATTTCAATCTAAAAGCTCCGGTTTCCCGGGGCTTTTAGATTGAAGACAAACGTCATCATAGAAACTTTCCTTAGGTGAGTACGGACGTCTGCGGATAAAGTCAAAATAGGAAGTTTGACGCAGAATCTTTCGATTCTAGGAGAACTTATCTTTTTGACACAATCCGCAGTCCGTGTTCAATTAGTTTTGAACCTCTTCGCTCTTTAATTTCTGGGCTCAGGCTAAAACAGTTCCCCGAACTGTTTTACTCTCAAAACTACCGAGTGCTAGAAACCATAGTGTTTCTAGCACTTTTCTCACGGCGGAAAGTTTCAGTATATGTTTGAATAAACATAATATATATCATTCTAATTCTTTTAGCATTACTTGTGTTAGCATATCGTGACAAACCCTACCAATAAGAGAAAATTTTCCAAAATGGACTTTTTCTTCAGCAAAAAAAGCTCCGGTTTCCCGGAGCTTTTTGAATGATTAGTGTGAGACACGGCGACGTGCTGCTTTTTTGCGGTTTTCTTCGATGAAAGCTGCTTTTTGTTCTTCTGGTTCGATTACTTTTTTCTTGAATGTGTAAACTGCACCTGCGACAGCAGCAACTGTACCAGCAACACCAGTAACAAAACCTTTACCAAATCCTTTAGCCATGAGAATTTCTCCTTTTCTGAACTTTAAATATTTATGTTATAATATATGGTAACGAAAAAACGTGAATTTTGCAAGGAAAAACGATGAAAACCAAGATAATTGTGATTGTGGGACCAACTGCTGTTGGGAAAACAGCTCTTGCGATCGATTTAGCGCAAGCCCTCAATGGTGAAATTATCAGTGGCGATAGCCAGCAAGTCTATCGCAAGCTGGATATTGGAACGGCCAAGGCGACACCAGAAGAGCAAGCAGCAGCTCCCCATCATTTGATCAATGTGCGGGAGGTGACCGAGTCTTACTCAGCTTTTGATTTTGTAAGAGAAGCCAAGACTGCGATTGAAGAGATCACAGCTCGAGGTAAGCTTCCTATCATTGCAGGTGGGACGGGCCTTTACATACAAAGTCTGCTCGAAGGTTATCATCTGGGTGGTGAAGTTCCTCATGAAGAGATTCTGGCCTATCGCGCTCAATTGGACTTGTTGTCGGACGAAGACTTGTACCAAAGAGTGGCGGAGCAAGGACTTTTGATTCCTCAACTCAATCGACGTCGGGCCATGCGGGCTCTTGAAATTGCGCATTTTGGGCAGGACCTTGCAAACGAAGAGACCGATTATGAACCCTATCTCATCTGTCTAGATGATGAACGGTCCTTGATCTATGAGCGCATCAATCGCCGAGTAGATCGCATGCTAGAGGAAGGCTTGCTGGATGAAGCCCGTTGGCTCTATGATGACCATCCGGAGGTTCAGGCAGCTAAAGGCATTGGGTACAAGGAACTCTTTCCTTACTTTAAGGGAGAGCAGAGCCTTGAGGAAGCCAGTGAGATCCTCAAGCGTAATACGCGGCGGTTTGCCAAACGGCAGTTGACTTGGTTTCGAAATCGAATGGAAGTGACATTTTACGCCATTTCTGCACCTCACTTCAAGGAGCAGGTTCTTGCAGATGTAAAGGAGTTTTTGCAGCATGATTGAAACAGAAAAGAAACAAGAACGCATCCTTTTGATTGGTGTGGAACTTCAAGGCATGGACAATTTTGACATGTCTATGGAGGAGTTGGCGAGCCTGGCTAAAACAGCTGGTGGGGATGTCCGGGGCTCTTATACACAAAAGCGGGAAAAATACGATACCAAGACCTTTGTCGGCTCAGGAAAACTAGAAGAAATCGCGCAAATGGTCGAAGCAGATGAGATTACGACCGTAGTGGTCAATAATCGCCTGACCCCCCGTCAAAATGTCAACTTAGAAGAAATCCTTGGGGTTAAGGTCATTGACCGGATGCAGTTGATTTTAGATATCTTTGCCATGCGGGCTAGGAGTCATGAAGGGAAGTTGCAGGTGCACTTGGCCCAGCTCAAATACCTTTTGCCACGCCTTGTCGGTCAAGGGATCATGCTTAGCCGTCAGGCTGGGGGAATTGGTTCACGTGGTCCAGGGGAAAGTCAGCTGGAGTTGAACCGCCGGAGCGTTCGCAACCAAATTACCGATATCGAGCGCCAGCTCAAAGCAGTTGAAAAGAACAGGGAAACCCTTCGTGAAAAGCGCTTGGAATCACCTGTCTTCAAGATTGGTTTGATCGGCTATACCAATGCAGGAAAGTCGACCATTATGAATCAGTTGACCAGTAAGAGCCAGTATGAAGCAGACGAACTCTTTGCGACCTTGGATGCCACAACCAAGAGCATCCATCTAACAGGCAATCTGCAAGTGACGCTGACCGATACGGTTGGCTTTATCCAAGATCTACCAACAGAGTTGGTATCAAGCTTTAAGTCGACCTTGGAAGAAAGTAAGAATGTAGACCTCCTGGTCCATGTCATCGATGCGTCTGATCCTAATCATGAAGAGCATGAAAAGACCGTGCTTTCGATCATGAAGGACCTGGATATGCTGGAGATCCCTCGCTTGACGCTTTACAACAAAGCAGATAAGGTAGCAGACTTTACACCAACCCAGACACCTTTTAGCTTGATTTCAGCGCGCTCTGAGACAGCTCGTGAAGATCTCCAGGCTTTGCTTCTAGAAAAACTGAGAGAGCTCTTTGTTCCCTTTACTATTCGCGTTCCCTTTTCAAAATCTTATCGGACACATGATTTAGAAATGGTTGCGATCATTGACCAGCGCGAATTTGAAGAGGATGTCGAGGTCATTCAAGGCTATATCGCAGAGAAAAATAAGTGGAAGTTGGAAGAATTTTATGACGGATTACGTTGATTTAGCAATAAAATATGGAGGCTATACCAGCCTCGATCGGGTCTATCTGACCAATCTTTTAAGCACGATCCCTGAGGAATTGCGTCTCCGTGTGATTACGCCTCCCCCAAGTGTGATCAACGCTTATTTCGCTGAGCTCTATCAAAAGAAGAGCCCCAAGGAGGCCATGGATTATTTCTTGGACTTGAGTCGGGTATTTGACTTATTCACAGTTCAGCAAAGCTTTGATGAACGAAAGCCTTTTATCCGCCTCAATTTATCAGGTAAGTCTTATGGCTTGGCTTACGTAAATGAAGAGCTAGTCTGTGTCTTTGCTGAACATCCAACAGAGGATATCACTCCTGCCATTTTATTTGAAGTCGCAGAGATCTTTCCACATTGTTTGGTCTTTGAAAAAGATGGCAAGATCTGTCTGCAAGAGGCCGGCCCAGAAGTGGCCACTAAAACAGAAGCCCTCTCTGCCCTGACTGACTTGATGACCTTGGAAGATGGACGCTTGAAACTGTCAGGATATAACCAAGAAGAGCTTCTCGAGCTAGCGCAAGCCTACCCAGGCGACCTTTCTTTCCGTTCAGAGAACCGGACGGCCATGATTTATATAGATAGAAAGTAGACAATGGACATTCAATTTTTAGGAACGGGAGCTGGGCAACCCTCAAAAGCCCGAAATGTATCGAGCTTGGCGCTCAAATTGCTAGATGAGATCAATGAAGTCTGGCTCTTTGATTGTGGTGAAGCGACACAGAATCAAATTTTAGAAACGACCATTCGTCCACGAAAGGTTAGCAAGATCTTTATCACTCACTTACACGGAGACCATATTTTTGGTTTGCCAGGTTTCCTCTCTAGCCGGGCCTTCCAGGCCAATGAAGAGCAGACGGATCTGGATATCTATGGACCAGTAGGGATCAAATCCTTTGTGATGACTAGTCTTCGCGTATCAGGCTCTCGCCTGCCTTATCGCATCCATTTTCATGAATTCGATGAACATTCTCTAGGTAAGATTTTAGAAACTGATAAATTCACGGTTTATGCGGAGGCTTTGGACCACACCATTTTCTGTGTGGGTTACCGGATCATGCAAAAAGACCTCGAAGGGACGCTGGACGCAGATAAGCTGAAGGCAGCGGGTGTTCCCTTTGGACCGCTCTTTGGTCAGGTCAAAAATGGCCAAGATGTCACCCTGGAAGATGGGACTAAGATCATTGCAGCGGATTATATTTCAGCCCCTCGGCCTGGTAAGATTATCACGATCCTTGGAGATACCAGAAAGACTGATGCCAGCGTCCGCCTCGGGGTCAATGCGGATGTCTTGGTCCATGAGTCTACCTATGGCAAGGGCGATGAGAAGATTGCTCGTAAACACGGCCACTCGACCAATATGCAGGCAGCAGAAGTGGCGCGTGAAGCTGGAGCCAAGCGCCTTCTTTTAAACCACATCAGTGCTCGCTTCTTATCAAAAGACATCAGCCAATTGCGCAAGGATGCGTCCACCATTTTTGAAAATGTCTATGTCGTCAAAGATTTGGAAGAAGTGGAGATCTAAGATGCGAACTATTCTCATAACAGGAGCAAGTGGAGGCTTGGCCCAAGAAATGGTCAAGCTCCTCCCTGAAGATCGGCTTATTCTCCTAGGTAGAAATCAAGAAAAACTGGAACAACTCTATGCCAGTCATCCTCAAGCTGAATGCATCGGGATCGATATCACTGATTCCTCAGCCGTCCAAGATTTGGTAGAAGAGCTCTATCAGCGCTACGGGCAGATTGATATCTTGGTCAACAACGCAGGCTATGGGATTTTTGAGGCCTTTGATCGCATTTCTGACCAGCAGGTGCAGGAAATGTTTGAAGTCAATACCTTTGCCCTCATGCAGCTTTCACGCTTGATGGGTGCGCACATGAAGGAAGCAGGCAAGGGGCACATCGTCAACATCGTCAGCATGGCGGGTCTCGTTGCAACAGCCAAATCCAGCCTTTATTCGGCCACCAAGTTTGCGGCCATTGGCTTCTCGAATGCCCTGCGGTTAGAACTGATGCCCTTTGGTGTCCATGTGACGACGGTCAATCCAGGCCCTATCCGGACCACTTTCTTTGATCAGGCAGACCCAGACGGAAGCTATGTCAAAGCTGTGGACCGCTACATTTTGGAACCCGACTTTGTAGCCAAGAAGATCGTGAAGAACTTTGGAAAAGCAAAACGCGAGCTCAATTTGCCTTGGCTCTTGAACCTGACCCACAAGCTCTATACCCTTTTCCCTCGCATCTCAGACAAGCTAGCCAGTAAGATGTTCAATTTCAAATAGGAGGAACCAGATGGCCGCAAATATTCAAGCCTATTTAGAAAACCTCCGGCAACCCTGGGGACAGATCTATTATGATATACTTTTTGAACAATTGAAGGACATCAAGGGAAAGCGAGTGCTTGATTTTGGCAGTGGCTTTGGCCTGGTGGCCAACCACCTGGCGCAAGACAATGAAGTCCTAGCTGTGGAGCCTAATGGGGAAATGGTGGCTTTGCGGGCCCAGGACCATCCCTACCAGCAACTCGTCGGAAGTATGGACCAGTTGTCAAGTCTTGAAGAGGCCAGCTTTGAGGTCATCCTCTGCCACAATGTCTTGGAGTATGTGGAGGATCGCAAGGATGTTCTCAAGGAATTCACCCGTCTCTTGAAACCAGGAGGCCTGCTCTCTATCGTCAAGCACAATGAGGTTGGCCGCGTCCTTCAGACCGTCGTTTTTGAAAATGATCCTCAGAAGGCGCTTGAGCTCTTAGCAGGTCAGGACCTGGAAACCCACTCCATGGGCTTGGCTCAGGCCTATGATCTCGATCTAGTTGTTGAAGATCTAGCCATTGAAGTTCAGGACTACCAAGGAATTCGTGTCTTTTATGCCTTGCAGGACAATCGCTTTAAAAGACAAGAAGGCTGGCGAGAGTCTATGCTCAAAATGGAGCTGGCCGTTTGCCAAGAGTCCCCTTACAGAGATATCGCCTTCTTCCAGCACTATAGCTTAAAAAGGAGTTAAGATGTTACATTATAAAAAAGAAATTCCAGCGATGACAGACCTACTCGCACTCTACAGCTCAGTCGGCTGGACCAATTATACTAACAATCCAACCATGTTGGAAGAAGCTGTCAAAGCCAGTCTCTGGCAGTTAGCAGTATATGATGAGAAAGAGCTCGTCGCCTACATTCGCTTAGTAGGAGATGGCCACTCTGTCCTGTTGGTGCAGGACCTCCTGGTGCGACCAGATCACCAGCGCCAAGGCATCGGAAGGAAACTCTTAGAAGAGGCTTTAGCGACCTTCCCTAATGTCTATCAACGGCTCCTCGTCACAGAACGTAGCGAGAAAAATCTAGACTTTTATCAGTCACTAGGCTTTGTCGAATTGTCAGAGCAAGCTTGTACAGGGATGATTTATATGAAATAGAGTCTGGGAGAATAGTCTTATAGCTCCCAAAAAAAACAACGGGTTTTCCGTTGCTTTTTTGTATAGTTGCGGTAGTCTTGGTAAAATAGAATTGCACAAAAAAGCTATCTCATGCATATTCACTATAACACAAGTCAAACAACATTACCACTAGAAATCAGTTCTTTCTTGCCACACGACCATCTGGTCTTTACTATTGAAAAAGGGTGAATACCTTGGAAGAGCATCATTTCCACGTCTTCTATCATGACTTTGGTCACCCGTCTTATCACCCTAAAATGCTTTTATCTACTCTTCTATTTGCTTATTCACAAGGAATTTTCTGTGAACGAAAAATTGAAAAATGATTGAAAATCTCGCTATGCAGTACCTAACAGGACAGTTGGTTGTCATCTAACGCACCATCAATCGGTTTCGAGTCGCTAGGGGGATGAAAGAACTCATTTTGATTTTTTTATCGATCTCAATTTTCGTTTAAAAATGGAAAAGTTAGTAACTTTAGATCGTTTGTTTATTGACGGGAATAAGATTGAAGCGAACGCCAACAAGTATAGTTTTGTTTGGAAAAAGGCAACGGACAAGTTTTCCGCTAAACTTCAAGAACAGATACAGGAGGAAAGCTACACACATCCTGACGGGTGATGCAATCGTTTCACCATGTCAAATATCAGAAAATACAGATGAACTGTCAATAGAAAATCAAGGTTTACTACGCTAATGAACCTGAAGCAGCTCCTCAAAAGGGACTGTATATTAACGAACACTATCAGCACTTAAGAACTAAAGAGTGCCAGGCGTTTTTATCTCCGATGGTAGACAGATTTTCGCTCAACGTAAAATTGATGTGGAATCTGTCTTTGGGCAGATAAAGGCTTGTTTAGGTTACAAGAGATGTCATCTGAGAGGTCAGAGTCAAGTGAGAATTAACATGGGATTCGTACTCATGGCCAACAAGCTCCTAAAATACAATAACTGTTTTTTGTATCTCTAGTATATCAGATGAACATTTTTGTTGCACTTCTTTTACAACATAGCCCAATAATTACACTAATTATTGACAAGAAATCGATGATTGTATATAATGTTGGCGTAATAAACTTTTAGATAATATCGGTTGTTTTTTTATAGTTGATTTTAGGAGATTTATCAAATGAAAAAGTTAACGAAATTAGGTCTTGTATCCTTTTCTATTTTTGTGTTAAATGCTTACTCACAAACTATTGTGAAGGCTGATGAAAATGGTAATACAGGTACTTCTGTAGCATTAGCACCATCAACAGGTCAAGCAAACTCATCTAGTAGTAGTACCTCGTCAATAAACACACCACAAAATGGAAATTCCATAGTTGCTAGCAATGTTACCCCTACTACTGAGGAAGCAACCTCTACTAGTAATACTGCAAATAACTCAGTTTCTGAAAATAGCAGAGAAAGTGATACAAGAGCAGTTACTCCAAAAAATGGAAATATTATTGATGAAGGTGGCTACGTTAATGTGGAGGGACAACCAGCCCACTTTAGTGAAGATGGTAAAAGTGTAGTATATAATTATACTGTAGCATATAAAGCCATGCATTCAAGTGATCATGGACAGTCAGTAAGCGACCTTGAAATTCGCTTTCCTAATATTCTAAATGCTAAAGTTGATTTCACATTAGTAGGAACTCGAGATGAAAAAGATAATCCCGTCTCAGTAAATGTTCCAATGAAAAAAATCAATTTTGATGATGAGAATAGGCCAACTCCTACTGTTATACCTAGAGCAGAAGAATTAGTAGCAGGAAAAACCCCTCTAGTAGTGGGATATGAGGGGATACCTGGACTCGTTGGGATCGAGTCTGATAAAGTTACAACTTACACTATTTACACTCTATTTACGAAAAGTCAAGCAGTACGGGTAAGCATCGCGGTTCCTCTAGAAGAGGCGAAGAAAATAAAATATTTCCCTCTTGATGCCCGTATGGATTGGAAATCTAGTCAAGAAGGTGTTGGTTCCTACGAAGATGGCTCTCAAAGCCTCCAGGAATATCATAATCATACAGTTGGATTTCCGGTAAGTGATGGTCATCAAAGTTTTGGTGGCTTAGAGAATCCAGCCTTAATTGATGATAGTTATGTAAAAAACGGACATCTAATTAAGTCTGTCGCAAATCCAAGCACTTATATCACACCTAACAATGGCGATTGGACTAGCATTCCGCACGATACCAATATCAACCCTGAAACTT
Source organism: uncultured Streptococcus sp. (assembly GCA_902480035.1). Classification (GTDB taxonomy): domain Bacteria; phylum Bacillota; class Bacilli; order Lactobacillales; family Streptococcaceae; genus Streptococcus. The sequence continues at coordinate 18,330 of CABSRC010000015.1, forward strand.
TCTTTAATTATGTTAAAATTTTTACTTTGAAATACAATCCTGCTGTTAAATACTATGCTTCAGAGTTTGAAGATATGGCTGACCAAGATGTTTCAGTGCTTCACTATGGTGATGTTGTTGTCGACTATGTGATCAAGGGGACAAACCAATCCCTTAAACCAATCTATACTGATACACCAAAGACTTCTATTTACGGGCCTGATGGAAAACTTGTGACCTATAATACCGGTGAGGACATAAATGAGCGTCCGTCTTCTATCACTGTAGATGGTCAAAAATACAATCTAGTTGGTATTTCTTCAACTTCTGCACCAGAAACAGGTCAGTTAAAAGAAGGAACAACTCATGTTGTCTATGAGTATGAGAAGGAGCCAGATCCAGAGCCAACTCCGGATCCAAAACCAACTCCAACTCCAGCTCCAACACCAAGTCCAGAGCCAAATCCAGATCCAAAACCAACTCCAAATCCAGAACCAGCTTCAAAACCTGTTCAACCAGAAAAAATTCAATCATCTGAGCAAAAATCAGCTCCGGAAAAAGCTCAGTTACCAAATACAGGAACTTCTGATTCACCATCAGCTATGAATCTTCTTGCTATTTTAGCTGGAATCCTTGGTCTTTCACTTTTCAAAAAAAGTAAAAAATCAGAGAGCTAAGTAAATAGTTTTATAAAAGAGGCTAGGACTTTTGTCCCAGCCTCTTATCTATTATGTGACTTTTAGTCCGTCTCGCTCCGTTAGGTGCGAGACAAAAGAACCACCCGCTATGCGGGTGCGCATCGAAGGTTATACCAAAAAACTCCAAACGCGATACAATAAAGGTGTTCAAGCCAATTGTAAAGCGAAAGGAGAAAAATATGGCTCAAAAAGCACATAGTTTATCACACACAAAATGGATGTGTAAATATCACATTGTGTTCACCCCTAAGTATAGACGAAAAGTGATCTATAATCAATATCGAAGTAGTTTGGGAGAAATATTCCATCGATTATGTAGTTATAAAGGTGTTGAGATTATCGAAGGTCATTTAATGCCAGATCATGTTCATATGTTGGTAAGCATTCCACCTAGAATTAGTGTTGCAAGTTTCATGGGATATTTAAAAGGTAAAAGTGCTCTCATGATGTTTGATAAACACGCCAATCTTAAATATAAGTTTGGGAATCGACATATTTGGGCAGAGGGATATTATGTGAGTACAGTTGGACTTAATGAAGCCACAATAAAGAAATACATTCAGGAACAGGAAAATCATGATATAGCACTAGATAAATTAAGTGTAAAAGAATATGAGGATCCCTTTAGGGATAGAGGTAAGTAATGCTCAAGCATCTTTAAGAGGCAAGTGACGAGTCAAGAGCAATAAGGCTTGAACAACGTGAAAGCCAGCGTCTTTAGGCGCTGGTTGGTGATTTGGGCTTATAGCCCTGGTACAAACCACCCGTTTGACGGGTGGTTATGATTTTGACTGACAAAAGAGGGGATTGATGGTAAAATGAGGAAGAGATCAGGAGGAGATGGAATGAAGAAGAAGATTAAATGGGGCCTTGTCTTATGTTCGGTACTTATACCAGTATGTTTGAGTGCCTGCAAACATGGAACTGTAGGAAAACAAGGTTCTTCGAATAAAGAAGTACAGAAGAAAATCAATCGAAAAAACATTCATTTTGACAAGACAGGACCCGCTGCATCATTCGATTGGAATGCCAAGAGTGGTAATAAATACAGAACATTTGATCATGATCCTTCATATATGAGATCGGCTCCGAGTGACGGGATTTCTAAATATAGTCTGCAACAAAATGAAGCTCCTCTCGATGAAGAGGGAAAAGTTCAAAAAGCTTTGCAAGTAGTTGAAGCAATTTACATTGACCAAGATGAAATGGACACAGTAGTCAAGGCTAGTGGAGTAATGAGTCAGGAAGAAATGTATAACCGGATCTGGAAGGACTATATTGTTCCTAAAATAGAAGAAAGTAATAGGACCTTTGATTCAAATACTTATTTTGAGTATCTAGGAGAAAAATATCCGCTCAAAATCTATGGTCCCATGTATTTAAAATTAATGACCAATGCTCTCCCCACTGAAAGGAGTTACGAATTAAAGGGATATGCAGTTAAGGGGAATAAGGTAGTCCTAAAAATTCAAACACCAGTCTATAGTCCAAATCAATTACCAAGAGGAAAAGGGTACAGATTGAGTGTTGATCACAATAATCCAAATGAGACCATGTATGCTTGGTTAGATGAACTACACGAGAACTATGCTGAAAAAGACAACCGAGGAGACCATCTTTCTTATATAATGCTTTCTAGCATCTTACAACATTTAGTTAAGGAAAATTTTAATGCGCGTTTTTCAACCGGTAGTATGAGTGGTAGTACGGAAATGACGATCGAAATGGAGGTGACCAACCAAGGTCAAGTCCAAATTGATACTAAAAATTTGGCACTCTTGTTACAAATTCCTCAACAAATGCAGAAAGCTAATCAATCTGGAGGTGGAAATGATAATAGTATCTTTTGGCCCATCATTACTGATAGCGTCACTGATGAAGGGAAGGTAAGTGAAAAGCTAAAAGATTTTAACCCACAAAATCCAGTCAAAAAATATGCAATTGGAGAGCCAGTCGTTTTCGGAAATGGAATAGTCGTAACGTTGGATAGTGTACTTGAAGAACCGAACCTAGATATCCAAGACGATCAAGAATTTGTTGATAAAAATAAAAATCAACACAAAATCATTGTTCAGTTTACCATTTCAAATCCAACTCATCTAACCGTTGCAAATGCCCCTGATTATAGCAATGTCGAACTCTATGACGGCCATGGAACAGAATCTCATATGTTAACGAGTACGTTAAATTATGATCAACCACATGTTTTTGAAGCAGGAGAATCTGGTATATATAAAATTAACTATTTAACAGATGGAGATGGACCATTTACAGTTGTTTATGGTGATGCAAAATGGGTCATTCCAAAATAAAGAAGAATCCTAATCTTTAGTCAGCTTATTGTAAATGTTAGTTAGTTTAAAAAATTATAAGAAGCTTCAGTTATCAATGATTTATTAAAAAATTTATTCACATGTAAAAATGAAAAAAATTCATATCGACGCGTCACACCTACTATATAATAAGATTTATGCTCAATACATATTTACTTTTTAATCCGTATAAATAAAAAATGCCTGAGACAAAAAATTATCTCAGGCTAGTTAATTAATTTATTTTTGGTGATCGGCAAATGTGCGACCTTTTAGTGATTGATTACCACTTTTTTGTTGCTTATCTCTACGGTCAAATTTCTTTTGGTTTTTCTTTTTGCTTGATTGACCTTTAGACCCTTTTGATCGTCTATTTTTATTATCAAAC
>CABSRC010000016.1 GCA_902480035.1 uncultured Streptococcus sp.
ACTTTTATTTTTGTAAAATATAACTAAATTATAGCATATGATGAAGTCAGTTTATTAATTTGAAAGAAGTTTTTCCATGTGTTTCTCAAAAAAATTTGATATTAGGATGATTCTGTAGGCGTGTTCATTTAAACAAAAGAATTGCTAGCAACAGGAGATGCCATCCTCATCGAACATACACGAAATGACGACTACTGGGCTGATGGGGGAGATGGCTCTGGAAAGAACAAACTAGGCCTTCTCTTAATGCAAGTACGGGAAGAGTTGAAAAACTCTATCCTGTAAGATCTCTCTTCTAGCTATTCCAATTAACAGTCTGGGTTTGGTATAACAGTCAACTAGATAGTTACAATGATCAACAGGAGATATTCCTGAAGGTGTAATGGAAGATATTAGTGAAAAGATCGGAGAACATACATGAAATATAGTAAACTAGGCTGGGAAGACGTTAGTAAGTTTGAAGAAATAAAAGGTTATGGACAACATGTTTGGCGACATCATGAGAAATATTTTTTTGTTACAGATGAAGGAGGAATAGCTGAACAGAGGGTAGTCTATGAATTACCATTAGAACTATTTCAATCACCCTACCAAGTTTTTCTGAGTTACTTGAAAAGTCTAACTTAATTTGACAATTTAGGCAATAAAGAAATCCTAGACAAGCTTTTGAGCTATTCAGAAGACTTGAAATACCACTATAATCTCTATCAGCTCTTGCTTTTTCACCTTCAGAATAAGGAACCAGAGAAATTTTTTGGACTCATTGAAGACAATATAAAGAAGGTTCATTCTCTTTTTCAGACTGTCTTTAAAACATTTCTAAAGGACAAAGGGAAAATCATCAATGACCTTCAGTTATCCTATTCCAACGCAAAATTGGAAGCGACTAATAATCTCATCAAACTTATCAAACGCAATGCCTTTGGTTTTCGGAACTTTGAAAACTTCAAGAAGCGAATTTTCATCGCTCTGAATATCAAAAAAGAAAGGACGAAATTTGTCCTTTCTCGAGCTTAGCTTTTCTTCAACCCACTAAAGTTGACAAAGAGCTGTAGATTTTAGGTATTTACCTTGTCTACTTAAGAGGTATCATATCATCGAGATAAAGGTGATTTGTTTGTTCCTAAGAATTAGGTTTTAGGTTTGACTTGTGGCAACTTCTGGAAAAAGCTTGTCTAGAATTTTTGGAGTGATAGCTTGTCCAGGACCTTCAGCACAATAGGTGTGAATATACATAGCGGGATTGAAGTTGAGCTCGATACAAGTGAAATGAGGTTTTTCCTTGCTAGCAGGCTGAGTTTTATCTGGAATGATGAGGTCAACCCCGCAAGCCCAGGCCCCCATGCTAGTTGCCATAGCTGCTGCCAATTCTTGGTAAGAGGAATCTATTGTCTCAGTGACATCAATAGAGTCACCACCCGTAGAAATGTTGGAGTTACGGCGGAGATTGACCTTTTTCCCTTCTGGGAGAATATCATCAGGTGCATAACCTTGCTGAGTCAACATCAATTGTTCGATGTCTCCTAGCTTAATGATTTCCAGAGGTGAGCGGTGGTCACGGCCTCGCAATGGATTGGCATTTTTCTGAGCGACTAATTCACGAATGGTGTGTTTGCCATCACCGACAACATTAGCAGCGACACGAAGGAGGACAGACTCACAACGCCCGTCCAGAATGAAGAAACGGTATTCGGTTCCTGGGATAAATTCTTCAACAAGAACAGCTGTATCTTCTGCAAAGGCAATCTCGAGAGCTTTCTTATAGTTATCAAGGCTGGCAGGCTCTTGGAAAATGGAAATGCCCAGACCGAAGTTGGTTGATTTTGGTTTAACCACAATTTGCTTGCCCTTGATAAGAGGATAGTAGGCTAGACCTTGTTCTAGACTGGTAAATTCGTCGCCGGCAGGGACAGGGAAGCCAGCATCAGCCAGGATTTTTTTGGTCACGGTTTTATTAGCCATGGCAAGAGGAACTACATAGTTGTCTTTTGAGGTCATGTTACCATTTTTGACGTACTCAACATGATCTTTATGCCAGAGTTTAAGGAATTGATCCTGCTCATCTAGGATTTCAAAATGAAGCCCTTTTTGAATGGCATCAAAGAGCAGCATCTGGGTAGAAAGTTCCATCTCCTCATAACCCTTAAGGGCATAGTGGGCAGTCCAGTCGTAATCATGATAGGCAAGCGCCTTGTCAAGGGCAAAGTCAGAAAGGGACTTGTCTTTGATATGAGGAAGAAGTTGAGCAGCTAGTGTCTGACTGGGATCTGCAAAGGCATCTTTAACTTGTTTGACCAGACCTTGATGATAGTCACCAAGCCCAAAATGTTGCACCAGTTGGTCTAGAGCTGTCGTAATGTTCTGAGTTTCAGCTTCAGAAGGTAGAGGTTCTAAAGGATGAGAGAGGGCAATTTTTTCATTCAGCGCGTGACCTTGAGCCAGAGCCTGATCAACATTTTCAGGGGCATCCAGCCAGAGGAAGGCTAGAAGGAGTAGGTGTACGGTATCCATGGTAGTTTGGCTAATACCGATACGCTCAAAGGGGTTGAGGTCGAAGTTACGGAATTCTAGGTAGGTGATTCCCTTGTCAAGGAAGGAGCGATTAACCTTTTGTCCACGGAAACGAACAGCCGAGTAAAATTCCTTTTCCGCAATCAAATCACCTTGTTCGATATAGTTTTCGATGGCAGAGACATAGTCTTCTAGGCTTGCAAAAGATACTTGTATTTCTTCCTTATTGACATAACCATGGTCGCTGTTTCGGAAGGAACGAACGAGTTCTGGCACTTCTTGGTCGAAGAAGCCTTGCTCAGCAACAGGTGCAGCACCAAAGAGATAGGTAATCACCCAACGATAGCGCAAATAGTTCTGAGCCAGCTTAAGATAGAGGGCGTTTTTGAAAGCAATTATATCAATCTGGTCACTTTCTTGGAATAGGGCTTCAACCAAATCTTTCCCTAGTTCCATATTATAGTGGATACCTGAGATAGCTTGTAGTTTAGTTCCGTATTTTTCGGCCAGGTAGTTACGATAATGGCGTTCAAATTCATTTTCCAGTTGGGCAACTTGGATTTCTTGGGCGTTGATACGAGGAGGCATGGACAAGGGCCAGAGAAGTTCATCTTTACTGATGGAACGTCCAGCTACATCGGTAATGGCTCCAAGAAATCGACGAGCCTCAGTGGTAGATTTAGCAACTGGTGTGATGAGTTCCATCTGAAACTCACAAAAATCTGTTTGAATATAAGGGTGGAAACTTCGAGCTCCTAGCCATGAAGGGTGAGGCGTATTTGCTAATTTTCCCTGTCTATCGACACGAAGACTTTCGCGTTCAATTCCAAAGTTAGCTTGAAGGATAGGGCTAGTAGGCTCCAGCTTTTGAAGCAGTTGATTTATAGTCATAGAGTCACCTTTTCATCTAATGTTAGTGATAGTCTATTATAAATAGGAGAAGAAAACAACTTTCCGCTACGGTTAAGGGGAATTTCCGAATGTTTCAGATAAGAATTCTTAAAACCAATTGTTTTTTAGCTCTATTATATGCAAAAATTGTAAAATACCCACTGATTTTTATGTAAAATGTTATTTCTCTTGGAATTTAAATCAAATTAGCCTATACTAATGACGTATATATGAGAACGAAAGAATCCCTAGGGTCGGCACTGCACCCATAAAATGAGACACAAGAAAACACTCCTGTTGAATTCTGGTAAACTAGAAACAGGGGTGTTTTGTTATGGTCAAAAAGCATATTCAGTAGAAACTAAACTAGCCTGTATCGAAATGAAGAAGGCAGGCAAATCAAATAAAGTTATCATGGATACCCTCAGCATCAAAAATGCTAGTCAGGCCAAGACCTGGTAGCGATGGTATCAGAATGATGAATTGTACCGTTTCCAACAACCCGTGGGGAAACAATATACTTATGGTAATGGGATGAAACAGTTATCTGAAGTGGAACAGTTACGTTTGCAGGTAGAATTACTAAAAAAGTATCAGAACTTGATAAGAGAATCGACAAAGTAAGTCTTATCAAGCTAGTAGAAGAGTATAAGAAAACGTGCCCTGTATCGATTATTTTAGAATGTTTCGGCGTCAAACGCTCCACCTTTATCGCTGGAAACAGGAGTGTAAGAATTCTCAGAAAAGAGACAAAATAGCAGATAATGGCTGTATCGAATGGTTTCACTCTGTTCTCAAGTCTGAAACCTTCTATCTCCATAAGTGGAGAAACATAACTGAAGATAGTCTAACAGATATTGTCAAAAATTACATCATTTTTTATCCTGATAATTATGTATCACCATTGAAATAGCCTGCGTGGAATTTGTTTAGACACCGTTAGTTGTGGACAAGTTTTTTTTATTTTAGGTGCACTAAATGAATCTCTACCAAAATGTGTTGAAAATATAAATAGAACCCCGGTCTTCTCTTAATGAAAGTACGGGAAGAGTTGAAAAACTCCAATCTGTAAGCTCTCTCCTCTAGCTATTCCACCTATTTCATGCTAGAATAAAGAAAAACACATTTGGAGGCATTATGAATCAGACAGTGACTTATTTGCAGGAATTGACAGCCATTCCTTCACCGACCGGTTTTACACGTGAGATCGCAGACTACTTGGTCAACACCATTGAAGGCTTTGGGTACGAAGTAACTCGGACTGCTAAGGGTGGGGTAAATGTGACCGTGCCTGGTGTGATCACAGACAAGCAACGCTATGTCACAGCCCATGTGGATACCTTAGGGGCTATTGTCCGCGCTGTGAAAGCAGATGGTCGCCTCAAGCTAGACCGTATCGGTGGTTTCCCTTGGAATATGATAGAAGGGGAAAATTGTACAGTCCATGTAGCCAATACAGGAAAGACCCATTCGGGGACAATTTTGGTCCATCAGACTTCTTGCCACGTCTACAAGGATGCGGGAACTGTCGAGCGGACTCAGGACAATATGGAAGTCCGTCTGGATGAAAAAGTGACCAATGAGAAAGAAACCCGTGCACTTGGCATTGAAGTGGGGGATTTTGTCAGCTTTGATCCACGGACCATTGTGACAGATACCGGCTTTATCAAATCTCGTCACTTGGATGACAAGGTGAGTGCAGCGATTCTCTTGAATCTTCTGCGCGTCTACAAGGAAGAACAGATCCAATTGCCAGTAACGACCACCTTTGCCTTTTCAGTCTTTGAAGAAGTGGGGCATGGGGCCAATTCTAGTATCCCGTCTGAAGTGGTAGAGTACTTGGCAGTGGATATGGGGGCTATGGGAGATGACCAAGCGACGGATGAATACACGGTATCCATCTGTGTCAAAGATGCTTCAGGACCGTATCACTACGAATTCCGTCAGCATTTGGTAGCCTTGGCAAAAGCCCAAGAAATCCCTTATAAGTTGGATATCTATCCTTTCTACGGATCAGATGCCTCTGCAGCCATGAGCGCAGGAGCAGAAGTGAAACACGCTCTTCTCGGGGCAGGGATCGAATCTAGCCACTCATATGAGCGGACCCACTTGGATTCTGTAGTCGCAACAGAGCGCATGGTCGATGCCTACCTCAAGAGCGACTTAGTAGATTAATAAGGAAAAACTACTCTTCTGAGTAGTTATTTTAAAAAACAAAAATTTTCTGAAAATTCCTTTTCTTCTGAAAATCTTTGTGGTATAATCTTAAAATAAACTTAAAATTTCTTAAGGAGTTTTACATGAAAAAAAGAAATGTCATTGCACTTGCAGGAGTTGCCCTCCTTTCAGCAGGGATCTTAGCAGCTTGTTCTGGAGGTTCTAAATCATCGAGCTCAAGCAACAGTCAAAAATTCTCATATGTCTATGAGACAGAACCTGAAAACTTGAACTACTTGACTTCAGGTAAAGCTGCAACCCATGAAATTACAGGGAACTTGATTGATGGATTGTTTGAAAATGACAAGTACGGAAACTTGATTCCTTCGCTTGCTAAAGATTGGACAGTTTCAGCAGATGGCTTGACGTATACTTACAAACTTCGTGATGATGCTAAATGGTATGACTCGGAAGGAGAAGAGTACGCAGATGTAACGGCTAAAGATTTCGTAACCGGAATCAAATATGCGGCTGATAACAAATCAGAAATGCTCTACATTATCCAAGATTCTATCAAAGGCTTGAATGACTACGTTAGCGGGAAAAATAAAGATTTCTCTGCTGTTGGAATTAAAGCGGTGGATGATCATACCCTTCAAATCACTTTGAACCAGGCAGAGCCTTTCTGGAATTCTAAATTGACTCTTGGAATTACCTTCCCAGTCAACGAAAAATTCGTAGAATCTAAAGGGGATAAATTTGCCCAAGCAAGTGATACAAGCTCCCTTCTTTACAATGGCCCATATATCTTGAAGAGCTTCACTTCTAAATCATCTATCGAGATGAGCAAGAATGAAAACTACTGGGATAAAGACAATGTTCACATCTCAGATGTTAAGTTAGAATATTATGATGGTCAAGACCAAAGTAAATTGGCGAACTCTTTTGAGGACAATGCTCTTAGCCTTGCTAAATTGTTCCCGACTGGATCTGGATTTTCAGATCAAGCTAAGAAATTTAAAGATGAAATCGTCTATACTCCACAAGATGCCAGCACATTCGTTATCGGTGTCAATATCGACCGTCAGTCATACAAGTACACTTCAAAAACAACAGATGAAGAAAAATCATCTACTAAGAAAGCTCTTTTGAACAAAGACTTCCGTCAAGCGATCAGCTTTGCCTTTGACCGTGAAGCCTATGCTGCCCAAACAAATGGTAAAGATGGAGCCAGCAAACTGATCCGTAACTTGTATATCCCACCTACATTCGTTCAAGCAGATGGCAAGACCTTCGGTGAGATGGTTAAAACTGATTTGGTGACTTATGGAGATGAGTGGAAAGATGCTAATCTTGACGATGGGCAAAATGGTCTTTACAACGCAAAACAAGCCAAAGAAGAGTTTGCAAAAGCAAAAACTGCTTTGGAAGCGGAAGGTGTGAAATTCCCAATCCACTTGGATATGCCAGTAGACCAAACCACTCCAACCAAGGTTCAACGTGTTCAATCCTTCAAACAATCAGTTGAAAGTGCGCTTGGAAAAGAAAACGTCGTTGTCGACATCCATATGGTATCCAAAGAAGACCTCTTGAACGTGACGCTCTTTGCTGCTAAAGCAGAAGACGAAGACTGGGATATCTCAGATAATGTTGGATGGAGCCCTGACTATCAAGACCCATCAACTTACATGGATATCTTGAAAGCATCTTCTGGTGAAAACACTAAGACTTTCTTTGGATTTGATCCAAGCGAAAACAATGAGGCAGCTAAGAAGGTTGGTCTCTACGACTTTGAGAAGATGGTAACAGAAGCAGGAGCTGAAACAAAAGACCTTAACAAACGTTATGAGAAATATGCTGCAGCTCAAGCTTGGTTGACAGATAGTGCCTTGGTAATTCCTACAACATCAAAGACTGGTCGTCCATTCTTGACTCGTGTAGAACCATTCTCAGCACCATTTGCATGGACTGGTGGTAAAGGTAAGGACAATGTTGTCTATAAAGGCATGAAGCTTCAAGACAAGGCTGTAACAACTGCTGACTACAACAAAGCTCTTGAAAAATGGAAGAAAGAGCAAGCAGAGTCAAACAAAAAAGCACAAGAAGAATTAAAAGATCATGTGAAATAAGCATCTTTTATCGAGGCACTTTGCCTCGATTTTTTTATTGGAAAGAATTTGATCTAAAAACGCTTACATAGTATAATAGGAGTGTTGATTACAAAAAGTGAGGAGATTGACATGAAAAAGAAAACAATGGTTTCCATTGTCGCATCGAGCTTACTGATCGCACCGATGGTCTTGCATCAAGTAGCAGCAGCAGACGAGCAAACGGAAGAGTTAGCCCCATCGACAGAAGTGGTCCATGCTCCAGCTACCGGAGCAAGACCGACAACAAGTGACACAAGTACTGCCAATAGTGAAGAAGCTACAAGCACGAATGAGGCAACACTGGATCGGACTGCAGGTGCCAATCAAGCAGCCCCTGCTGCAGAAGAACACACAAGACAAAGTGAGCCTACTGTCCCAGTGGCAACTCCAGTAGTAACCAACAGAGAAGCTGGGCCTCAATCTGCTCCTAGTTCAGAAGTTCCGGTAACAAGTCAGGATTTGGCAAAAGTCACAGGTAGCACCCTTTCAGAGGATCAGGCCTCTAAAGAGTTGACGGTCCAAGATGCTGTTAATGGCTTGCTTCAATGGGCAGCAACGGATCCTAGCCAATTGGGTCAAAGCCAAGCAGATCGCGAACGCTTTGCCAAGAGTTTAGGCTTGATTGAAAAATCAGAAGATCTGACTCGTAAGGTTAGTCAGCCAGAATTGGCCAAGATGTATGAAACAGCTAAGAAACTCTACGATGCCTATCGTGCTGAAAAGAAAAGTCCGCTCTTTTTAAATGGTCGTGCCCAGCCGATTTTCCCTTATACGACGGGAGAAAAAGAAGACCAAGACTACAAATATGAGGACAGCCAAATTGTGCGCTTCCCAGTCTATGTCGAAACGGACTATGACACCGATGCAGATGGCAAGCCTGACTTAGTCAAAGCCATTGTTCAATTACCAAAAGCAGTAGCGAAAGGTGATTTTAAGGCAGCTACTATTCTGGAAGCGCGCCCTTACGTAGCGGGGACGCTCGATGAAAACTACGTGACCCTTGAAAGTCTGGGCCTTCCAACGGACGGTAGCTATGACATGAAGAAACTGCACAGCCAACCTGCAAAGAGACAGCCAGTAAGCAGTGAAACAACAGTAGAAGCAGCGAAAAAAGCCAAGGCATCGGATTGGTATTACTACAGTCCCTACGAGTATATCTATGACTACGAAGATCTGAACTGGTACGACTATTTCTTGGTCAGAGGCTATGCCTTTATCTCCAGTGCTGGACTTGGTACCAAGGGATCAGAAGGATTTAACACGACGGGATCTGATCTCGAAATCAATGCCTTCAAGAATATCATCGAATGGGTCAATGGCAAACGCAAGGCCTACACCGATAAGACTAGCAATGTTGAAATCAAGGCAGACTGGGCAACAGGCAATGTCGCTATGACAGGTCTCTCCTGGGCTGGAACCACGACCTTTGGTGTGGCGGCAACAGGCGTAGAAGGCCTAAAGACCATCGTTCCAGCAGCAGGGATTGCCTCTTGGTATGATTATTTCAATAGCCAAGGTACCCAGTTTGGCAATGCCCCTTATAGTGACCTTTCATGGCTCTCCCTCTACGTTAGCACACGGATGCTGGACCAAGATGATTGGGCAGGGATTTGGCAAAACTATTCCAACTACATCAACCAATTGAACAAGGACCAGTACGCCCACGATAGTAACTACAGTGATGTCTGGAAGGAGCGGGATTATACCCTTCATCCGGAAAATCTCAAGACCAGCGCCCTGATCGTCCATGGATTGAATGATGACAATGTCAAGACCAAACACTTTGAACTCATGTACGATGCCCTCAAGAAAGCAGGACAAAATGTCAAGCTCTATCTCCACCAAGGAGATCACGTCTATCCAGCGGCTATGTCACGGGGATACGGCATCACCGCCAATGGTCAGGACTTTTATGACCTGCTCAATACCTGGCTGACCCATTACCTCTATGGGGTGGACAATCACGTCGAAAGCTTGCCAGCGGTTCTAGCTCAAAACAACTATGATCCAAGCAAGTGGGCAAGCTATGATAACTGGAAGAGTAGTCAACGTCTCTTCTTGAATGCAAGCTCGAAACGCATAGAAGAAACCATTTCTAGTGACTATGCGACTGCAGGTATTGAGATCGCTAACCGTAATGAAACTGTCAGCAAAGCCTCTTCTAAGGCCAATCTGACCTTCGTTTCTGATGTTACTGAGGACACTACGATCAAGGGCCACATCCCCGTTCATTTCAAGGCAGCACTTGCCAAAGGTCAAGGAAAGAATTTCCAAATCAACGCTCTCTTGGTAGATGTGGCAGATGAGGATTTTGACGTGGTGGGAAATGGTAGCGTCAAGCAAGATAAAACAGCAGACGGTTTCTGGATGGGAAGCAATTTAAGCAACCTATCTGTTGCCGAATACGAAACCATCAAGACCAAGTACAAGGTGATCGCGAAAGGCTGGATCAACCTTGCGAATCCTGAGTCTGGCTACGATTCAGCAAGCTCTCGCGCTAGCATCGAGCCAAAAGTTGGTGAATACCACGATTACACGGTTTATCTCCAACCAAATCTCTATACGGTTAAGAAAGGTCACAAGTTAGCCCTAGTCTTTAACACCTATGACCCGTCTGATTTAACGGTGGAGCATCCCTATGAAGTGACCTTCAAGACAGATTCTATCCAGGCTGCGATTCCAATTGTTGAAAAGACCCGCGCCCAAAAGGCAGCCTATGTACCAAGTGCAACAGATACTGACTATGCGAAATTGCCAGAAATAGAAGGAGCTGCTCTAGTCGCTCCAGAAGTGCACTACAAGGAAGAATATACGCTTCCAAGCCCAGAATACCTTGTCCAACCAAGCCAAACTCTTCCTGAAAAAGATGAACAGATGCAAACAGGATCAGCAAGACAAGAGCAATCTCATCTTACACTAGCTGTATCTTATGGACCTCAATTTGTTTCACAAGGATTTGTAGAAGATCCTCAAGAAGTGACTCCTGCAGTAGGAGGAGAGCAGGTAGACCATACCCTTCCTCAAACAGGGAGCAAAGACCATGCTCTGGGTCTCTTAGGTATGATCAGTCTAACAGCTTCTAGCCTCATCTTTTGGCGCAAAAAGAGAGAAGATGTCTAAGGAGTCCCCGTAGCAAATATTTCTAAAATGACATCTTTTAGTGTAAAATAAAAGTAGAAATGCAGAATCAGTAGTCACTACTGAAAAAGGAGGAAATATGGCACACGTAATCACAGATGCAACTTTTGAACAAGAAACCAGCCAAGGCCTTGTCTTGATTGACTTTTGGGCAACTTGGTGCGGTCCATGCCGCATGCAAGCTCCAATCTTGGATCAGTTGGCAGAAGAAGTACATGAAGATGATTTGAAAATCTGTAAGATGGATGTCGATGAAAATCCAAATACAGCACGTCAATTCGGTATCATGTCGATCCCAACTCTTCTCTTTAAAAAAGATGGACAAGTTGTCAAACAAGTGGCTGGAGTTCATACGAAAGCGCAATTGAAAGAAATCATTGCAGAATTGAGCTAAAAAGAAGGGAGTGGGAAAGAACTCCGACTAGTTAAAAAGAGTTCGTTTTCCCACCCCCGCAAAGTTGATTAGGTTATCTTCGGAGCTTAATAAGCGAACGAAGATACCAATCAACCACTGCGTCATACAGTTATTTCTATCAAACATCGAAGGCTGGATAATTTTTTCCAGCTTTTTTTGATGCTCTTTATTTCTTTTAAATAGACGCGACACCCATTGACAGCGCTTTCTTATAGTGCTAAAATGAAGCTGTATTTCCTATAAAATTTTTACAGGAAAAAAATTCTCCTAGGAAGATGTCGATCCTAGGAGAAAATTACATATAAAGGTTATTGGCCCTCTGTATCTTGGGCTACCCACACGCTGACGGATCTTTCTGCAACTGGAAATTCGGCAGTACCGTCTTCTTGAACTTGGACAGTTTCGCTACAATTTTCTAAGATATCATAGTAGGTGAGACCTGCGTAGGATGAGCCGATCTCCATGACTTTTGTAGCAGCTTGGTTATTGGAAACCAAGCAGGCGATTGGTGCTGATTCTTCTGTACCTGAGCGTGTCCAACCGATGCAATTAGGATCATCGAAGTAGTCTGTTTGTTCCCCGTAGGCCAGATCTTTACGAACCCATAAGAGGCGATCGAGGACCTCTTGGAAACTTTCTTGCGCAAATTGGCCCTCGATACCGTAGTAGTCTCCATAGAAGACACAAGGCAAACCAGCTTCACGAAGTAAGATCAAGGCATAGGCTGCAGGCTTAAACCATTCTTGGATCGTAGATTCCAAGGCTTGCCCTCGCTGGGTATCATGGTTGTCCACAAAGGTTACGGCTTCTTCAGGATGATTCAGTGCTAGTGTTCCGTTAAAAATAGTTCGCAGGTCGAAATTTTCACCTTCTTGACTAGCTCGGAAGAGATTTTGGTGGAGGGCCACATCGATCAAGTCATACAAGTAGTCAATGCTTTCTAAGTACTCATCGTTGGTTTCTGTGTCCCCATTCCAAAATTCGCCAAAGACGTAGAAATCTTCACCATATTTTTTGGTGATATTGTGGATGAAATTCTTCATAAAGAAGGAGTCGATATGCTTGACGGCATCCAGACGGAATCCCTCAACCCCTGTCGTTTCGATAAACCATTCAGCCCATTGGTCGAGATTTTCTACAACCTCTGGATGTTTGAAATCGATATCGGCATACATGAGGTAATCGTAGTTTCCGTTTTCCTTGTCAACCAGATCTCCATGAGCCCAACCTTTGTTGTCCCCTTGGATTTGGTAGATTCCATTCTTATTACGAGAAGCATCGTAGTCCGTACCGGTGAAATGGTACCAATGCCAGTGGAAGTCATTATAGGCTCCATTTCGGCCATCAAAGGTGAATTTGGTCCATCCTTGAATGGTGAAGGGCTCAGTGAGGACCTTGTTTCGATCCATTGGATCCACCTCAACGACCTCGAATTTTTCTAAGCCATCAGCTGCAGCTTTATGGTTGAGAACGACATCGGCCATTGGTTGAATCCCAGCATCTTTGAGGGCTTGAATAGCTTGAAGATAATCTTCTTTGAAGCCATATTTGGTACGAACTGTTCCTTTTTGGTCGAACTCGCCCAAATCAAAGAGGTCATAGACTCCGTACCCAACGTCATTGTTAGAAGTAGCTTTAAAGGCAGGCGGCATCCAGACCTTGCGAATACCCAAGTCTGCTAAGTGTTGCGCATCTTCAGCAAGACGCGTCCAGTGGTTCCCATCAGCGGGCAAATACCACTCAAAATATTGCATTAAGGTTTGATTTTCCATTTTTATTTCTTCTTTCATGTGAATGTCCCTATTTTACCAAAAATAGTTGGATGCCACAAACGTTTGCGCTGGAAGCAAGCCCTTTCTAAAAAAGAAATCGCATACATGAAAGAAATGAAGTGAGAATATAAAAAGTAGTATTTTATTTACGTAGAAATATCAGTCTGATACATATATTTCTATTCATTTTATAGTTTGATCATATCAAAGGAGGATTGGTTTGAAAGTGAAAACCACCAATAGAGAGAGTATCGAAAAGATTTTTACTGAAGCCTTGGCAATCCCAAGCTTTACCAACACTGAGACCGAGCAAGGAATCGAAGCCTACCTGGATCAACGGATTGCCCAGATTCCCTATTTCAAGGGACATCCGGACCAATTTGGGCGCTATCAGGTTCCACAGGATCACTTGCGTCGGTCGGTCAATTGGGCCTTGGTTGATAAGGGCAAGAAAAAAACAGTTATCCTTTTCCACCACCATGATACAGTCGATCTAGAAGACTATGGAAATTTGTCGGAGATCGCGCTTGATTCTGATAAAGTAGCAGAAGCTTTGAAAACACTGGATAGGCGACCCGATATGCAGGAAGATTTAGCTTCTGGGGAGTGGAAGTTTGGCAGAGGGTCTTGCGATATGAAAGCAGCCCTAGCCCTTCAATTGGGGGTTCTGGAAGCCTATGCAGCAGATCCTACAGAAGGTCAGGTCAATCTGCTCTATCTTTCTGTTGGAGACGAGGAATCCTATTCACGTGGGATGCGGGGAGCTTTGGGCCTCCTCACAGATTTGCAGGAAAAGTTTGATCTGAATTATGTATTAGCAGTGGATTCAGAGCCCTTTGAATCGGAAGTAGGAAAAGAAAAGGTCCTTCACATTGGCACAGTCGGCAAACTCATGCCAGTCGTTGTGGCGCAAGGCGTCTTGTCCCATATGAAGGAGCCCCTCAAAGGGATCAATGCCTTGTCCCTCTTAGTAGCCATTGCAAGCCAGCTAGATCTTCATCCCGATCTGGCAGATCAGGCCTTGGGAGAAACGTCTCCCCTTCCTTCTTGGTCCTATCTCAGAGATTTGAAGGAGCAGTACGATGTATCGACCGTGCTGTATGCGGCTGGTTATTTCAGTGTGTTGCATTTGAAGAAAACACCCCAAGAGCTCTTGCAACGAATCTATGAGCTTAGTCAGGAGGCCTTGGATGCCTTTTACAAGAAGTACGAGCACTTGCAGGATCAGGCTGGCCAAGACCATATTATTGCAAGGCCAAGAGTCATCACCTATCAAGAACTAGAGGAACGTTGCCAAGCCTTAGAGGGCTACCAAGACTTTAGAGAAGCTTCTAATAAAAAAGCGGAGCAAGATTTTCGTAATGGGACCAGCTACCAGAGCCTTGCGATTCAGCAAATCCAGCGACTCCTTGAGTTTCTCGGAGATAAGGATCCTATGGTGGTCATCGGTTTTGCGCCCCCCTATTATCCTTCCATGAATTGCCGCTTTTTAGACAATACCGATTTCAATATTGTGTCCCTCATCACTGATTACCGCGAGTATCTGGACACAAGAGGTTACCTCTTAAAAGTCGAAGAATACTTTATGGGGATTAACGACACCAGTTATTGTGCCTTGGAAAAGGATGTGGCCTCTTATCAAGTCGTCTTGGATAGCCTAGCCACACCAGCCCAGGTCTATGATCTGGATCTGGAAAAAATTGCTCACATTCAGGTTCCAGCGGTCAATCTAGGCCCTTGGGGCAAAGAATTGCATAAGCGAGGAGAGCGGGTCTACAAAGAAGACTTCTTGGAGACCATTCCAAACTATCTGCTAGAATTGCTCTACCATTTCGATGATCGCTTATCAACAGAATAAGAAAAAACGGTCCCTGTGAGGATCAATTAGGGAGTTAACATGATTACATTTCACGGAGTTACCAAAGATTACGATGGGCACATTGCCCTCAACCACTTGGATCTGACCATCGAAGATGGGCAAATTGTCGGACTGATTGGCCACAACGGAGCTGGCAAGTCCACAACCATCAAGAGCCTGGTCAGTGTCATCACCCCAACCACTGGTTCCATTGAAGTGGATGGTCAGGACCTCTATAGCCATCGACTGGCGATCAAAAAGAAGATCGGTTATGTGGCAGATTCGCCAGATCTTTTCTTGCGTCTCACAGCCAATGAATTTTGGGAGTTGGTTGCGACCTCTTATGATATGAGTCAGAAAGACTGTGACCAACGCTTAGAGGAGCTTCTTAGGATCTTTGATTTTCAGAGCCACCGCTATGAAGTGATTGAATCCTTTTCACATGGGATGCGCCAGAAGGTCTTCGTCATTGCAGCCCTCTTGTCCGATCCAGATATCTGGGTCTTGGACGAACCAATGACCGGTTTGGACCCACAGGCTTCTTACGATTTAAAACAAATGATGCGCCAGCATGCGGATCGGGGCAAGACGGTTATTTTCTCTACCCACGTTTTAGAAGTAGCCGAACAACTCTGTGATAAAATCGCCATTCTCAAAAAGGGTAATCTCATTTTCTATGGGACGATCGAGGAATTGAAGGGCCAGCACCCCGAACAAAGTCTGGAAAGTATCTATCTCAGCCTAGCGGGGCGGAAGGAAGAAGGTGGCGATCATGCGTCTTAAGATCATCCAGCAGCTGGTCAATGTCAATATCATCTATGCCAGTCAGCCCGCTCAGATCGCAAAATTACGTGCCAAACAGGCAAAAAAACCGGACGTCAAACTCAATGTCGCCCGCAAATCGGTGCTCAACTACCTCTTTTTAGGATTGGTCTATTTCCTCATATTTGGCTTGCTCTTTAGTATCTATGATTTTGTGAACCAACCAGCCTTCTTTGTCAATATGGTCGCCCTCTTTTCCTTGATGACCATTTCCCAAGGTTTTATGAGCTTTTACAATGTCTTTTATGAAAGCAAGGACCTGCAGTTTTACCGACCCTATGCCTTCTCAGATGCAGAAGTCATAGCAGGAAAGAGCATCTCTGTCATCCTGACTCTTCTCATGGCTATCCTTCCCTTGATCAGCTATTTTCTGATCCTCCCTGTGCAGGCAGGTGGCTTTAATCCGTTAGGGATCCTGTTAGGCCTCTTTTGTGCCTTAATTCTCTTAGGCGTTCTCTTTTTAGCGACGATCATCCTATCCCATCTGATCACTAAGACCCTCTTTTTCAAAAAACACACGACCCTGGTCTCCAACATCATGGTCGGAATTGGTTCTCTTCTGAGTCTAGGAGCTTATCTCTATCTGAATCTAGTCCAGACCCATCGGGTAGAAGTGACAGGGGGCGCAGATATTCCCATTCTATTTCCACCTTTTACGGCCTTTCATCAGTTCATCCTCCATCCTTTTGATGGAGAAGCGATCCTTGGTATTCTGGGCTGGATCCTGGTCCTTCTGGTCTTGATCGGCCTGGTTCGCAAAATCGTGATCCCGCAGTTCTATGATGCGGCTCTTGCAGTTGCGACCAACCAAACCGTTAAAGAGCGCGTGAAAGTGCTCCATGTGGGTCAGAAAGACTCCTTTAGACGATTTGTCATTCAGTATCATCGCAGACTCTTGAGCGATGGAACCCTTATGGTGCAAGTCCTCTTGATGATGAGTATTCTGCCATATATTTTCCTCCTCAGTGGAGCAGCAGGAGCGTCTAAAAATATAGGAGGCCTCAGTTCTTACTTGACGCCCCAGTATCTGGTGCCACTGACCCTTGTTGCCATCTTGATCGGTGTTTTCAACAGTTTTGGAGGTTTGACCAGTATCGGTATTTCGCTGGAGCGCGAAAACTTTGAGTACCTGAGATCCCTCCCTATTGATTTCAAACGCTATCTCTTCATGAAGTTTTGGTTGCTCTATCTGGTGCAATCCATCCTTCCTGTCATTCTTCTAGTTGGCGTTTGTCTCTATTTTGGCGTCCATCCCTTGGCTATCCTTGCCATGTTACTGATCTGGATCGTAACCACCATTCCGATCTGCATTCGAGACTATGTCAAAGATTTTCAGAACTTTAGCACCAATTGGACCAATATCACGGAGTTGATGACTCGTCATCGTGGGAATGCAGTCCTTCAGTCTATTCTCTTGATTGTCTTTATCTTTGTGATGTTTCTTTTGATTATTGTCAGCTTCATTTGGACCTATCATTCCGTCAGCACCCTGCTGGCTGTGATCCTTTATAGTGTCATCCTGTTAATTGGAGCAGGCATCAGCTACACCATCTACCGCAAAAAAATCCGTACCCTCTACCAAGAGATCGGAGAATAAAAAAAGAGAGTGGGACAGTGTGAACTGCACCCCAAAAGTTAGACAGAAAAAATCTAACTTTTGGGGTGTTTTTATTATGAAATTAACTTATAAAGATAAAGTTCAGGTCTATGAACTTAGAAAACAAGGGAGAAGCTTCAAAGAGCTTTCAAATATATTTGGGATAAAAATTCCCAATCTTCAGTACATGATTAAATTGATTGATCGTTATGGAATAGAAATCGTCAAAAAAGGAAAGAATTGTTACTATTCACCTGAACTAAAACAAGAGATCATTGATAAAGTTCTGATTGAAGGTCGTTCACAAATAAGGGTATCTCTAGATTATGCTCTTCCAAGTGTTGGAATGTTGCCTAATTGGATAGCACAATATAAGAAAAACGGGTATACTATTGTTGAGAAAACAAGAGGGAGACCGCCTAAAATGGGACGTAAACCAAAGAAGAACCCCGAAGAGATGACAGAGATAGAGCGACTTCAGGAAGAATTAGAATATTTGAGAGCGGAGAATGCCATTCTAAAAAAGTTGAGAGAACTCAGATTGAGGGACGAAAAGGAGCAAGAAGAAAAACAGAAATTGTTCAAGGATTGGTAACAGAGTTTCCTTTAGATATCCTTCTAAACATTATCAAACTTGCTCGTTCAACCTATTATTACCACTTAAAGCAACTGAATCAAGTGGATAAAGATCAAGCTATCAAAGTGGAAATACAAGCCATTTATGATGAACATAAGGGAAATTACGGCTATCGTAGAGTTACTCTTGAATTAAGAAATCGTGGTCGTGCGGTCAATCACAAAAGGGTGCAGCGTCTGATGAAAATTCTTGGTTTAACAGCTCGTATTCGTCTTAAACGTAAGTATTCTTCATATCTAGGAGAAGTTGGCAAGAAAGCAGATAATCTTATTCAACGCCAGTTTGAAGCATCCAAACCAATGGAAAAGTGCTACACAGATGTGACAGAGTTTGCGATTCCAGCGAGCAGTCAAAAGCTCTACTTATCACCAGTTTTAGATGGCTTTAATAGCGAAATTATCGCCTATAATCTCTCAACTTCACCAAACTTAGAACAAGTGAAAGCTATGTTAGACCAGGCCTTCACAGAGGAGCATTACGAAAATACCATTCTCCATAGTGACCAAGGTTGGCAATACCAACATCAGTATTATCATCAATTTTTAGAGGATAAAGGGATCCAACCGTCCATGTCACGTAAGGGAAATAGTCCAGACAATGGTATGATGGAGTCCTTCTTTGGCATTCTTAAGTCTGAGATGTTTTATGGTTATGAGAAGACGTTTCACTCACTTGAGCAATTGGAACAAGCTATTGTAGACTATATTGATTATTACAACAACAAACGCATTAAGGTAAAATTAAAAGGACTCAGTCCTGTACAATACAGAACTAAATCCTTTGGATAAATTAATTGTCTAACTTTTTGGGGTCAGTACATTTTGTCCTAGCCTCTTTTTAGTGGTAACTTAAATTTCATAGCCCATGAGGAGCCCGCCTTCTTCGGCGTAGAAACTACAAAGTCCAGAAGTAGGAAGGACTTCAATCATTGCATGGGCAAATTTTTCTCGAATCAATGCAGAGAATTGCTCGATAAATTTTTCATTGTTGCGGTGGGCAATGGTAATATGTCCGCCATTATAGCCTGCCTTGATTAATTCATCAAAAGCTGCCTTGATCGCTTTCTTTTGGCCCCGTGCTTTTTGGAGTAGCTCAAGAGTACCCGTCTTACTAGCTTCCCCAACCATACGGATATTGAGGAGACCGACAACGGTCCCGATCAATTTGCTGAGACGCCCATTTTTGACCAGATTATCAACCTTGGCCAAAACAAAGAGCAACTTCGTCTTAGACTGGTAGGTCGTGATCACATCGACTACTTGATCAAAATCGAGGCCTTCAGCGACCAACTGATTGAGCTTGCGAACGATTAGGTCCACCTCGCCCCCAGCTGACAAGCTATTAATGACGTGGATATTGGTATTCGGATGCTCTTCCAGATAAATTTTCTTGGCCACCTCGGCACTATTGTAACTACCAGAAAGGGTTCCTGTAATGGTGACAACGACAATATTTTCAGCCCCTTCAAAAGACTTCATATAATCATCGGGACTCGGACAGGCAGACTTAGAAGCTGTCGTGGTCGCATACATCTCCTCCATCATCTGATCGATATTGAGGTGGGCATCATCTGTGTAGATAGTCTCTCCCACTTGGATGGTCAATGGGACACTGACAAACTCCGTATCTGGTGCCAGATTGTCCAAAGAGCGGTAGTCACAGCCTGAATCCGCAATAATTTTCCATTTCATCAGTTCATACCTCATAATTGTATAAAAATGTACATTGACAAGTAGTATGTCTTCTTTTACAATTATATCATGAAGTACAATGCTATCCAAGCAGATATCATCAGGTGAGACAGATAGAAAGTAAATGTTATGGCAGAAAGAAAAATATCCGAGAAATCCTTGGAAAATCTCAAACGATTTAACCGAGAAAACAATGCGATTACACGAGAATCCATCGAAATCTCTCTCCTGCAATTGTTGGAGAAAAAAGATCTGAAAAAAATCACCATCTCTGAGCTGGTTCAGCGTGCAGGTGTCTCTCGCGCAGCCTTTTACCGTAATTATGACTCCAAAGAAGAGATTCTAGAGTCCATCTTTCAATCTAGTATCGCAAAGATTACCAAGTCTTTAGATGGCTACAACCTCAAGACAGACCTCTATCAAGTCTGGGTCTACCTCTTTAAGGAAGTCAAGAAAGAAGCCAAGATCATTAGCTTAGCCATTGATTACAATTTCGAACGGCTCTTGACTAAGGCAGTCTATGACTTTTTAGAAAAACGTAATGGCAGCTCCTCGAATGGCGCTGGCAGCTACCTCAATTCCTTCTGGAGCTCCGCCATTGTCTCTGTCATCTCCAAATGGATCAAGGATGGCATGAAGATCCCCGCTGAGAAGATCGCGACCCTAGGCCTCCCTCTCTTCCCACAAAAGAAGAAGTAAACACCACCGAGAGGTGGTTTTTTTCTTGCAACTATTTCCAACTAGTGAGGAAGTTGCCCCAGTCGCAAAATTTCGGTATCATGGTAGGAGTTAACTTTTAGAATTAAACCATTAAGTTGGGATTTTTAAGTGATTTCTTTAAAAGACAGAGCAAAGAAACGTCAATTCACAACAATCTAACAATTAAGGAGATTTATGGTAAAAGATTATAAAGAATTAAGAAAACGCTACAATATTCCAGTAATAGTCATACTGATTATCCTAGCCTTACCATTTTTATATGCAGTGCAAGTGACTCAAAGTAAAAAAATTGCTCTCATTTGTTTTTTGATTTACTTACCATTTGAGCTGGTTCTAGTTATCATTAAAGATACTCTTTTAATTAAGAAGTTGAATAGTCTTATCTATAAGGACATAAATCTTGACTTGATGGCAAGCTATATTCTGAACCAAAAAAGAAAGAGTATCAAAACTATTAAAGCGCGTGTACAGATTGCCACTATTTTCTATTCCTATAGGATTGGTGACTTTGGATCCATTGAAGAAGTTGCAGACGAACTCAAAAATAATCAAAAGTTTACAGATGTTGAACAAGTAAAATTAAACGAAATTCTATTGAATGCAAACTTATTTTCTAGACCTGATTTGAAGGAAGATGAGTTTGAGGAGTTGCTCTCTGACTATTTAGCAGATGTTGAACCACTCAAGATGGCATATAGAGCTCGCTATGATATACTGGTCAAAAATGAGCCCAATGATGCCGTTCTAAAGGAAGGGACAAATACCAAGTTTACTCAATTGGAATCTATGTACCTAAAGGCAGTCAATGAGTTCCTCAAAGGAAATAGAAGTGGCGCAATGGAGCTATTTCGGACCATTGCGAAAGAAGATGAGAGATTGTATCTGGTCCGAATGGCTCAGGCCTATCTAGATAGTGAAAACTCAGGAGAAAAGAGTGTTTCACTTGATGCAAGACAAGAAGAAGTCACTTTGAAACTATTGCGAATGAAGCTGGTAGAAGTCAAACCAGCTAAATCAACTAAATCCACAAAAGGACTCGCTTTTTTCAAAGGCTGGAAAATCGCTCTTCTTTTTATCCCACCGTTTTTATTGTATGCGATGGTTTTAGTTGTAATAGCCGTCGTCAAAAAAATAGGGTCATTCGTTCACTCGAAATCTGAAAAATAGATAATTGGACTGAGTAAAATATTGAAATTAATTTTTATAAAAGACTCATTTGAAAGGAAGATATGCTAAATAGACTATTGAAAAGCCCTATTTTAAGT
>CABSRC010000017.1 GCA_902480035.1 uncultured Streptococcus sp.
CGCAGTATATTAAACAAACTAAACTAAAACGACAAATAATAATTGTTACTCATAATCCCAATATAGTTGTTTCTGGAGATGCAGAAAATATTATTGTAGCAAACCAACAATATGATGATTTTCCAAATCAAAATGGTGAGAAGTTTGACTATATAAATGGAGCTTTAGAGAATAATAAAAACAACTTAAAATCTCAATTCATACTTCAAAAACATAGTATTAGAACACATGTTTGTGATATTCTGGAGGGAGGAGAAGATGCATTTATTAATAGAGAAAATAAATATAATTTTAGTTATAAAAATAACTGATTGCCGCCTCTCCCCCTCCGCTTTTTCTTTGACTCTCCTTTCTTATTTTTCTAAAATAATAGGTATGTGAAGGGAGATTGATATGAAAAAAGGTTTGGTAATTGTGCTTTCTGCTTTGGTCTTGGCTTCGTGTAGTCGTCCCCAGAGGACGGTGTCGCCTAAGAGTTCGGATACCAAGCAGACCAGTACTTCGGAAAAGAAACAGTCTGGTATGGATTTGAAAGCCATCAAGGCTAAGGACTACTCGAGTATCAAGGGAACTTGGATCGATGGTCGTGGCAATGAGCTGGTCTTTGATGACAAGGGCTTGGTCAGCGAGGATGTTGAGCTTGATGCATCGAGCTTTAAGCAGAAGGACCAGATCGCTGAGATGACGGTCAGTGCCAAGTCGGGTGTTGGAGGCTACGGTCTTTTGTTTCTTCCAAAAGGTCAGAAAGCGGGCAAAGACGATGCTTCGGATAAGTCCAAGGATCGGATCTGGGCTGGTCAGTCACCGGCTTATGGCGATGATGACAATTTCTACTATCGCAAGAAAGAGCAACCGAAAGATCGGGAGCAAGTAGATACAGACGATAGCAGTAGTAAGTCTAAGACGAGTAAGGCCAAGAAGTGGAATACTCGTTCGGATAGCGAGGTTAAATCTTCGAAGAAGGCTGATCAGAATGATTATCCAGGCTACACCAATGCTCAGGTCGAAGCTGCGCGTGTCTGGGCTTATGTGATTAAGAACGTTCCTTCCGAGTTAAATATTTCAAATAGTGCAGCTGGAACCAAGATTTATAATGGTGGCTTGGGCGTTGATTATCCAAAAGATGTGCGTCAGTTGTTTACTCCTATTTCTGCAGAAGGTCATGTGACTTATGCATCCAACGGTGATGGGACAGTGACGATCTATCCTGTACCGAGCCACTGGCAACAGTCTGCGGATGAACTCAATAGTGAGGAGTTTATGACGCAATTTACCCAAGGAATCTTGGACCATGCGGAGACGGTGACTTTGCCAGATGGAGATCCTGATTTGATTCGTCAAATTCTTGCGGTACTGAAGTAAATTGCTGGGTGATTTTATTGTTTTTTTAAGCTGATCCTGTTACAATGATACTACACGGAAAAGACTGGTCCTCCAGCCTTTTTCATTTCACCATAGAAAGGTCTTTTATGAAACGTAAATCGATTTTGTTTCTCTATTTACTCTTGCTAGCGATTGGTCTGGCTTATGAGACTCAGTCACTGACGGAAGGCTGGATGTCTGGTAGTCAGTATGGGATTGTGGGTCTTTCTACCCTCATCCTCCTGGTCTATGCGATTCCTGCTGTCTGGGCCCTCTTTCATTTCGCCAAGAAGTGGAAGTTGTCTTGGGTACCGGTGCTCTTTTCTCTACTAGGTGGGGGCTTTGTTGCTGGTTGGTTGTCTAGCTTTGCCAATACCTATTTCCATGATATGATTCAAGCTATCGCTCCAAATAGCGACTTTTGGAACCAGTACGAGAGTGCCATCGCTGCGCCTCTCTTTGAGGAACCCTTTAAGTTGATTCCAATCTTCTTTGTCCTCTATTTGTTCAGCGTTCGTCGCATCAAGTCGATTTTCCTCTTGGCCATTGCCTCTGGTCTTGGTTTCCAGATCGTCGAGGACTTTGCCTATATCCGTCAGGATCTGCCGGAAGGTTTCTCTTACACGGTGTCAGGGATTCTCGGTCGTGTGGCCAATGCGCCCATGTCTCACTGGGTTTACACAGGACTTGTCATGCTGGGGCTCTTCTTGATTGTCCAAGCAAGCAGAGGACGCAAGGATCTAGCTCTAGCAGGCTGGGGATATTTAGTAGCTGGGTTTGGACTTCATTTTGTTGGCAATTCACCCTTCTCACAAATCGTGACCGAGTTGCCTATTGCGATTCCAGTCTTGAATGCTACTGGGCTCTTCCTGATCTACCAAGCGTATCAGACCGTCGAGCGATTAGAACAAGGAAAATAAAACAAAAAAGAATGCGTATGTTTGCACACATACGCATTTTTGTTATTTTCCAAGACAGAACTGGCTGAAGAGTTGGGTGATGAGCTCATCTGGAGCAGCATCCCCTGTGATTTCTCCGAGGATTTCCCAGGTGCGGGTGAGGTCGACTTGAAGCAGGTCGACCGGCATACCGAGAGCCAAGCCTTCGTTGACCGCTTGTAGGCTTTCCACAGCTTTCTCGATAAGGGAGATGTGACGAGCATTAGAGAGATAAGTCGCATCTTGCTCGACCAAACCAGCATTTTCAAAGAAGAGGGCGTTGATCCGGTCTTCGATTTGATCGATATTTTGATTTTTTAGAACGGAAATCTTGATATGATCTTCCGGCAGTTGGTCGATTTCGATCTTCTCTGGGAGGTCGACCTTGTTGAGAAGGATGATACGGTTGCTGTCTTGAGAGATTTCAAGGAGTTGGCGATCTTGATCGGTTAAGGGTTCGCTAGCATTGAGGACCAGGAGGACCAGGTCGGCTTCCTTGAGGGCTTTTTTCGAACGTTCGACACCGATTTGCTCGACGATGTCTTCGGTTTCCCGGATCCCGGCCGTATCGACTAGTTTGAGGGGAACGCCGTTGATGTTGACGTATTCTTCGATGACGTCACGGGTGGTTCCTTCGATATCGGTAACAATAGCTTTTTCTTCGCGCAGGAGGTTGTTGAGGAGACTGGACTTGCCGACGTTTGGTCGACCGATGATAGCAGTAGAAATCCCTTCACGCAAGATCTTACCGCGACGGGCAGTCTTGAGGAGGTTGGTCAAGAGGGCTTCAAATTCACTGGTCTTTTCGCGGATGATCTCAGTGGTTGCTTCTTCGACATCATCGTACTCCGGATAGTCGATATTGACTTCGACCTGGGCCAGGGTATTGAGGATCTCTTGGCGCGTGTTGTTAATGAGGTCAGACAGGGAACCATCTAGTTGCTTCACGGCGATGTTCATGGCCTTGTCGGTCTTAGCGCGGATAATGTCCATGACGGCTTCGGCTTGGGTCAAATCGACCCGACCGTTCAGAAAGGCCCGCTTGGTAAATTCACCAGGTTCAGCTAATCGAGCGCCTTCACGAATGACCAATTGCAGGATTTCATTGGTTACGGCAATCCCGCCGTGGGTGTTGATCTCGATGATGTCCTCACGGGTGAAGGTCTTCGGCGAGCGCATGGCTCCAACCATAACTTCATCGAGGATCTCGTCCTTATCTGGATCTACGATATGACCGTAGTTGAGCGTGTGACTCGCCACGCTGGTCAAATCTTTCCCTTTGAAGATCTTTTGCGCAATGGCAAAGCTGTCTGTCCCGCTCAAGCGGACGATCCCGATAGCCCCCTCACCAAGAGGGGTCGAGATGGCAGCAATAGTATCAAATTCTTTAGTAATCATGTCATTTCTCTTTTCCTGTAGATTTCATCTCTATTCTATCGTAAAGTCAGCGGACGGGCAAGGTTTTGCTTTTAGAACTAAAACTGGAAAGGTTTTCAAATAATTAGTGAAATCTCTTACAGAATATGCTATACTGTAAGAGAATATAAAAGGAGGTCTATGATGGTAAACCTAAAAGAACAGGTAGGAATTAAGGCGGCTGAGTTTGTCAAAGACGGCATGATTGTCGGTCTCGGTACAGGGTCAA
This sequence comes from uncultured Streptococcus sp., assembly GCA_902480035.1. Taxonomy (GTDB): domain Bacteria; phylum Bacillota; class Bacilli; order Lactobacillales; family Streptococcaceae; genus Streptococcus. The sequence continues at coordinate 3,946 of CABSRC010000017.1, forward strand.
CTGCTTATTATTTTGTGGCTGAATTGGGTCGTCGCATCAAAGAAGAAGGCTTGCAGATCACAGCTGTCACAACGTCGAGTGTGACCTATGATCAGGCTGAAAGTTTAGGCATCCCGCTCAAGGCTATCGACGATGTCGAAGTGGTTGATGTGACAGTGGATGGCGCAGATGAAGTGGATCCTCAATTGAATGGGATCAAAGGTGGCGGTGGTGCTCTCCTCATGGAAAAGATCGTCGCAACCAATTCTAAAGACTGCATTTGGATCGTGGATGAATCCAAACAAGTTGCAACTCTTGGGGCTTTCAAACTTCCAGTGGAAGTAGTGCAATACGGGGCTGAAAATCTCTTCCGTCACTTTGAGCAAAAGGGTTACCATCCTGCTTTCCGTCTCGCGGATGATCAACGTTTTGTCACCGACCAAGGTAACTTTATCATTGACTTGGATCTCAAGGTAATCGAGGATGCAGAAGCTCTGGCAAATGAACTGGATCACACCGTAGGCGTCGTAGAGCACGGTTTATTCTTGAACATGATTTCAAAAGTGATTGTAGGGACACCAGATGGCCCTGTCATCATTGAAAAATAGAGAGTGGGACAGAAATCGGTCATTCGTTAGAATTCGATTTCGTCGTCCCACCTCCGCACAGTTGAGTAGGGCTGTAAAAGCTGATGAAATCAGCGTAGTAGAGCCCACTCAACCACTGCGTCTTGCTCGACAATCCAAAAATAATTGAGAGGCTAGGACTTTTGTCCCAGCCTCGGATCTAACACGGCTCTCTTCTTATAGGGATATGGTATAATATAGCTAGTTTAATAAAGGAAAGAGGCAGTATATGTCAAAATTTAAACGCATGCACTTAGTTGTGCTGGATTCAGTTGGGATCGGTGCTGCACCAGATGCCAATAACTTTGTCAATGCAGGAGTTCCAGATGGAGCATCTGATACATTGGGTCACATCTCTAAAACTGTCGGTTTGAATGTACCAAACATGGCAAAAATCGGTCTTGGAAATATCCCTCGTGAAGTACCATTGAAGACTGTGCCAGCTGAAAGCAACCCAACTGGCTATGCGACAAAATTGCAAGAAGTCTCTCTTGGGAAAGACACCATGACTGGTCACTGGGAAATCATGGGGCTCAACATTACAGAACCGTTTGATACCTTCTGGAATGGTTTCCCTGAGGAAATTTTGACTAAAATTGAAGAATTCTCAGGACGTAAGGTCATCCGTGAAGCTAACAAACCTTATTCTGGTACAGCGGTGATTGATGACTTTGGACCACGTCAAATGGAAACTGGTGAGTTGATCATTTATACATCAGCAGACCCTGTCCTTCAAATCGCAGCCCACGAAGACATCATTCCTTTGGATGAACTCTACCGTATCTGTGAATACGCTCGTTCCATCACTTTGGAACGTCCAGCTCTTCTAGGCCGTATCATTGCTCGTCCTTATGTTGGGGAACCTGGAAACTTCACACGTACAGCTAACCGTCGTGACTTAGCTGTTTCACCATTTGCGCCAACTGTTTTGGATAAGTTGAACGAAGCGGGTATCGATACCTATGCAGTTGGTAAGATCAACGATATCTTCAACGGAGCTGGTATCAACCACGATATGGGCCACAACAAATCAAATAGCCACGGTATGGATACCTTGATTAAGACCATGGGACTCCCTGAGTTCCAAGAAGGGTTCTCATTTACCAACTTGGTAGACTTTGATGCTCTTTATGGTCACCGTCGCAATGCTCACGGATACCGCGATTGCTTGCATGAATTTGACGAACGCTTGCCAGAAATCATTGCAGCGATGCGTGAAGATGACCTCTTGATGATCACTGCAGACCACGGGAATGACCCAACCTACGCTGGTACAGACCATACGCGTGAATACATTCCATTCTTGGCTTATAGCCCATCCTTCAAGGGCAATGGTGTGATTCCAGTTGGACATTTCTCTGATATCTCTGCGACAATTGCAGAGAACTTTGGTGTTGAAAAAGCCATGATCGGTGAAAGCTTCTTAGACAAATTGAACTAAGATGACACGCTTCGCTCTCCTCGTAAGAGGGATCAACGTTGGCGGGAAAAACAAGGTCGTGATGGCAGAGCTTCGAGAGGAGCTTCAAACGATCGGGCTGGATGGGGTAGAGACCTACATCAATAGTGGCAATATCTTCTTTGAATCTGCTGGTTCTAAAGCAGAATTGGTAGATTTGCTGGGACATTTCTTTCGTGAACACTATCCCTTTATCCAGTCTTTTTCTCTCTTTTCAGCTGAGGACTATGCGCGAGATCTCGCTGCTCTACCAGCCTGGTGGCAGGAGGATCTGGCCCGCAAGGATGTTCTTTTTTACACAGAAGGCCTTGATCAGGATGCTGTCTGGGAGCTGGTCTCCTCTTTTTCACTCGGTGATGAAATCATCCATCGTGGGAATCTAGGGATCTACTGGGGCAAATACTCAGAAGAGACCTATACAAAGACAGCTTACCACAGACAAGTCCTCAAGATGCCGGATTACCGTCTGTTGACCATTCGCAATGCCAATACATTTGACAAAATTGGCCAATTTCTAAGGAAATCATAAAGGAAATATGCAATGACATTATTAGCAAAAATCAATGAAACAGCTGCTTTTTTGAAAGGCAAAGGAATGGAAGCACCTGAGTTTGGCTTGATCCTTGGATCAGGTCTTGGAGAACTGGCTGAAGAAATCGAAAATCCAGTCGTAGTAGACTACTCTGAAATTCCAAACTGGGGTCGTTCAACGGTTGTCGGCCATGCCGGTAAATTAGTCTACGGTGAGCTTGCTGGACGCAAGGTTTTGGCCCTTCAAGGACGTTTCCATTTCTACGAAGGAAACCCACTAGAAGTGGTGACTTTCCCAGTTCGTGTCATGAAAGTTTTGGGCTGTGAAGGGGTTCTTGTTACCAACGCTGCCGGTGGTATCGGCTTTGGTCCTGGTACTTTGATGGCCATCACAGACCACATCAATATGACTGGTCAAAATCCATTGATCGGTGAAAACTTGGATGACTTTGGTCCACGTTTCCCAGATATGTCAAAAGCTTATACACCTGAATACCGTGAAATCGCCCACAAAGTAGCAGACAAATTGGGTATCAAATTGGATGATGGGGTTTATATCGGTGTGACTGGTCCAACTTATGAAACTCCAGCTGAAATCCGTGCGTATAAGACACTTGGCGCAGATGCTGTCGGAATGTCAACCGTTCCTGAAGTCATCATTGCAGCGCATTCTGGCTTGAAGGTTCTTGGTATTTCATGTATTACCAACTTTGCGGCTGGTTTCCAAGAAGAGCTCAACCACGAAGAAGTAGTAGAAGTGACAGAGCGCATCAAAGGCGACTTCAAAGGATTGCTGAAAGCGATTCTTGCTGAACTCTAATCCAATGAAAGTACGACTCCAAAGGCTGCCCTACGGACTGAGGTTGCTTCTAGCCACCTTATTATTAGGGATCGGGACAGGTCTGGTCGGAATTGCCTGCCATTATCTACTAGAAGGGGTGCAAGAGCTGGCTTTTGGCCAAGCTAGTTCCGATTTGCTCCAGCAATTTCAAGAAGCTGGAGGTCTCCGTAGATTTCTGGTTTTGTGTGTGACTGGGTGCTTGGCAGCTGGCTTCTGGTATGTCCTGCAAAAGCGTTATAAGATTCTGTCTATTCGCCAGCAAATTGACTTAGCAGGAGACAGGGAACCAGAGCCCTTAACCCATCTCCTTCATGCAGGGATGCAGGTGGCAATTGTAGGAGCAGGTGCATCGGTCGGAAAAGAAGGAGCCCCACGTGAGGTCGGGGCTCTTCTAGCTGGTCGCTTGGCGAAGGGATTCTCACTAGCTATCAAAGAGCGAAAAGTCTTGATCGTCTGTGGTGCTGGAGCTGGTTTGGCTGCGGTTTATCAGGTCCCCTTTGCCAGTAGCTTGTTCGTCTTTGAGACCTTAGGACTCGCCTACAGTTGGCAGAACTTTCTATTGGTTTTGACCAGTACTTATCTGGCCACCTGGGTCGCTCAGCCCATCGTTGGTCAGGAGGCCGTTTATCACCTGTCCGCAGTCTCATGGTCGGCTAGCAGCTTCTTGCAGGCGTTTCTGATTGCTTTATTGGTTACTCCCTTGGCTCTGGTCTTTGTTTTTCTAGCCAAGCGGGCTAGTCACAAAAGGCGGAAGGATGGGACGATTCTTTGGGCTCTTCCTTTAGTCTTTCTGGTGCTGGGGAGCCTAGTAGCCTTTTTCCCTATCTTTATGGGAAATGGCCAGGTACTAGCGCAAGCCCTCTTGTCTAGTCAGCCGATTCCTTATCTTCCACTGACTCTTGCAGTGAAGGGGCTTATGGTTTACCTCCTCTTGCGCAATGGTGCTTATGGGGGTACCTTGACACCATCATTTGCCTTAGGGATTGGATCTGGCTATCTAGTGACCTTGCTTTTGACAGTCCTTAGGATTCATCTGGATCCAGCTATAGGGATGTTACTTGGAGTTACAGTCTTTTTAGGGACGACCCTAGAAGCTCCTCTGACAGCCATTGCGCTGAGCCTTGGATTTACAGGGCAAACTTGGAATTTGTCTATTCCGCTTGTACTTGCGGCTGGTCTGTCATACGTGATTCGAAAGAGATGGGAGAAGAAATGATGAAGGTACATTTTGTACTGCATGAAACCTTTGAAGTGCCGGGCGCTTATCTAAAATGGGCACAGGAGCGTGGCCATCAAGTGACCACGACTAAAGTCTATGAGAATGAAACCTTACCAGAGTCAGTGGATGAGATTGACTTTTTGATCGTCATGGGAGGACCTCAATCGCCAGATGAAGATCGAGAAGCTTTTCCATACTACGATCCTCAGGCAGAGATTGAACTGATTCAAAAGGCCATGAAGGCAGATCGTTATATTGTTGGGGTCTGTCTGGGTGCCCAGCTCCTGTCTGTCGCCTATGGAGCGAAGTATGAGCACAGTCCAGAACGTGAGATTGGGGTTTATCCTGTGACCTTGACGCCTGAAGGACTCACAGATCCGCATGTCGGTGAGTTTGGAGCAACTCTTGAAACTGGTCACTGGCATGGTGATATGCCAGGATTGACAGAAGATGCTGTCGTTCTTGCAACCAGTCAAGGGTGTCCACGTCAGATGATTCGCTTTAGTCCTAAACATTATGCCTTCCAAGCCCACTTGGAATTTGATCCAGAAGCAGTCGATCTCTTGATTGCTGCTGACGGTGAAGAAGTTTTGGAAGAACAAAGTCAAAAATTGACCTTTGTTCAAAAACCTGAAGCCATTCGTGCTTACGATTATCGAGAAATGAATGCCAAACTCTTTGCGTTTTTGGATTCATTAACAAAATAAATAAAAAAGAAAGGTAGAGCATGTGTTCTAATTTGAACACGAGCGGAAAGCTCTCCTAATTACTCAATAAAAAAAGAAAGGATGGGTTTACCGTATTCGCTGAACTGAATACGGGCGGAGAACTGTGTAAAAAAGATAAACTGTCTAGCATCTGCGATGCGTCGTCAGTTTCCTATTTTTACTTTGACTCTTTAATGCCTATTCTAAAAAATAAAAAAGAAAGGTAGAGCATGTGTTCTAATTTGAACACGAGCGGAAAGCTTTTCTAAACAAAAAAATGAAAGGAAGGGCAGTTCGGGTTTGAATTGAACCCGGGCTAGAGGCTGTGTAAAAAAGATAAATCCTCATAGATGCGAGGCATCTTTGTCGGATTTCCTATTTTTACTTTGCCTCTTTAACGCCTATTCTAAAAAAATAAAAAAGAAAGGTAGAGCATGTGTTCAGATTTGAACACGAGCGGAAAGCTCGGAAAATAGATAATCTGACTGAGAAATCAGGATTTCTCGTCAGATTCCTAATTTTCAGTCGCTTTCTGGTCGCTCTTTGTATCATAAACTATGTCTATCCATATTGCTGCTAAGCAGGGTGAAATTGCTGATAAAATTCTTCTTCCTGGAGATCCTCTTCGTGCGAAATTTATTGCTGAGAATTTCCTTGAAGACGCTGTTTGCTTCAACGAAGTCCGTAACATGTTTGGTTACACGGGTACTTATAAAGGTCATCGTGTTTCTGTCATGGGGACTGGGATGGGGATGCCATCGATCTCTATCTATGCGCGTGAGTTGATTGTCGACTACGGCGTGAAGAAATTGATCCGTGTGGGAACGGCTGGTTCTTTGAACGAGGATGTCCATGTTCGTGAATTGGTCTTGGCACAAGCTGCTGCAACCAACTCAAACATCATCCGCAACGACTGGCCTCAATACGATTTCCCTCAAATTGCTAGCTTTGATCTTTTAGACAAGGCTTACCATATTGCCAAAAATCTTGGTATGACCACTCACGTTGGCAATGTCTTGTCATCAGATGTCTTCTATTCAAACTATGGTGAAAAGAACATCGAGCTTGGTAAATGGGGTGTGAAAGCTGTAGAAATGGAAGCAGCAGCTCTTTACTATCTTGCTGCTCAACACCATGTGGATGCGCTTGCTATCATGACTATTTCAGACAGTTTGGTTAATCCTGATGAGGACACAACTGCTGAAGAACGTCAAAATACTTTCACAGACATGATGAAAGTTGGTCTTGAGACTTTGATTGCAGACTAATGGCAAAATTCTTTCATGATGAATGGCTCTACGATCTCCAAAATTATCACTACAGCCGGGCTCTGCGCTCTATCAAGCAGCAGGAAGAAGTACCGGATTTGTTGGTGAGCTTACTGCAGTTAATGGCGGAGCGTCGTGAGCTTAATATCCAACCCGTCATGAATCAAAAGTTGAGAACCGAGTTGCTAGAGGCGACTGGTTTTCAGCTTTTTTGGCATGAAGATCCAGAAGATGAGCAGTTGGCTAACTACCTCTATGACTTAGAGGCGAAGTTGCGAAATGAGCAGATTATTGACTTTGTTCGTGCCGTCAGCCCAGCCATCTATCGGATCTTTATGCGATTGATTCAGTTGAAAATTCCTGATATTACCAACTATATTCATAACTCCAAAGAATCCAGTTATGACCGTTGGAAGTTTGAGAGCCTGCATGCGTCAGAAAACCCTATCCTGCAGCAATTTCACAGTGAAAGTGTGGTCAATTCGTCCAGTTTGACGGAGTTGATTGTGCAGTTGGATTTGCCAGATAGCGTCAAAGTTGCGGCCCAACAATTGCGGGAGTTAGAAAAATCAGTTCGCAACCCCTTGGCCCACTTGATCAAGCCCTTTGATGAAGAAGAGCTCCATCGGACGACGGGTTTCTCTTCTCAGGATTTTATGAAGAATTTGATTGACCTTGCAAGCTACACAGGCATCCATTATGATCAAGCTAACTTTTATTTTGATCAGGCCAATGCTGTCATGGAAAAGCTACTAAAGGAGAAGTAGATGGATAAGATTGCTCAACTACAGGAGATGATTGATCAGAGTCAACGGATCGTGTTTTTCGGAGGGGCAGGAGTTTCCACGGAGTCAAATATTCCTGATTTTCGAAGCTCAGACGGTGTCTATAGTGTTCAGGTAGGGCGGCATTTGACAGCTGAGCAATTGGTCTCCCATACCATGTTTGAGCGCTATCCAGAGGACTTTTTCGACTTCTATAAGAAATACCTACTCTACCCAGATGCCAAGCCCAATGCAGCCCATCGCTATCTGGCTCAGCTTGAAGAGAGCGGTAAGCTCAAGGCAGTAGTGACACAAAATATCGATAGTCTCCATGAAATGGCTGGTTCTAAAAAAGTTTTGAAGCTTCATGGCAGTGCCGACCGCAATTACTGTACGGGTTGCCAGCGATTTTATGATTTGGAGGCCTTTCTAGCTTTGGAAGGCCCGGTTCCACACTGTCTGGACTGCGGCAAGGTTGTCAAACCTGATGTGACCCTCTACGAGGAGCCTCTCGATATGGAGGTCTTTAGCCAAGCAGCCCAAGCCATCCAAGAGGCTGATCTCCTGATTATCGGTGGAACCTCACTTGTGGTCTACCCAGCAGCTAGCTTGATCCAGTATTTCCAAGGGAAGAAGCTGGTTGTCATCAATAAGACCAGTATCCCACAAGACAAGCAAGCAGACCTAGTTATCGAAGGAAAAATTGGAGAAGTATTTTCTCAATTAAGACAATAAAAAATATCTGAGTGAACATGGATCACTCAGATATTTTATTACTTATCAAACTTCACTTCCTCAAGCAAGTATTCGATGAATTTCTCTCCCATTTTTGAGAGGGCTGTTTTTTCATGTTTGATGTAGACCAGCTCGATCGGGTCTTCGATATCAAGGGGAATGGAGACGATGTTATTCCCGTTGAGATTGCTGTTGAGGATCCCGGTCGCAATGGTGTAGCCATCCAGACCAATCAAGAGATTAAAGAGGGTCGCCCGGTCACTGACGACGATGGATTTCTTATGATGCTCTTGAGAGAGGATCTCTTCTGAGAAGTAGAAGGAGTTATGGGTTCCTTGGTCATAGCTAAGGTATGGGAAATCTTCCAGATCAGACAAGTGGACAATCTCTTTCTTGGCAAGAGGATTGGTCTTGCTGACAAAGATATGAGGTTGCGCTGTAAAGAGGTGGGTGGCAATCAGGTGATTATCATCTAGCATCTTAGAGAGGACATCCCGGTTGTAGCTATTCAAAAAGAGGACGCCAACTTCGCTTCGGAAATTCTTGACGTCATCGATGATCTCCCAAGTCCGCGTCTCCCGTAGGAAGAGCTCGTATTTTTCCATGTCGCTTTTCTTCAATAGTGAAACGAAGGCCTCAACCACGAAGGCGTAGTGCTGTGAAGAGACACTGAAAAGCTCACGAGAACCCACAGGATTTTTATAGCGCTCGGACAAGAGGTCAATCTGCTCCACCACCTGGCGGGCATAAGAGAGGAACTCCATCCCATCGCGGGTCAAAGTGATCCCTTTAGGATTCCGGATAAAGATTTCAATTCCCATCTCATTTTCCAAGTCCTTAACGGCATTGGAAAGGCTAGGTTGCGTGATGAAGAGTTGTTTTGCGGCCTCATTCATAGAGCCGGTTTCGACGATTTTGATAATGTATTGTAATTGTTGTATTCTCATGCTTTTATTTTAACATAAAATAGCGCGTTTTTCCCGTAAAATGTGGTCTTTCAAGGACTGTATGAGAATAAGACAGGCTGAGGTAGGTAATAGGAAGTAGGCTAGATCAAATAGTTAAAAAATAGAAGATTGGAAACAAAATCTACATCTGGGGACTGATTTTGATGGAAAAATACAGTTTTGCCTTGCTGAAGGTAAGATCTGATTGATAGAATGGTAAAAAATTGATTGAGGAGATCTTATGAAAAAACTCGTTTCCTGGTATAAGAAAAAGGATAAGGAATTGGAAACCCATTTCACAGCTGGTCTGTTGCAGATCAATTTTGTGACCAATGCTCTGATTCTATTGGCCTTTTACATCTATTTGGTTATTAGTCAGTCGCTCTACGCAATAAAGGATCCATTCATTCAATTTAGTGTTTGGGAGGTCATTGCCTTCACCATGGAGATCTTTCCTTACGGTTTGACTCTGGCCCTCTTTGTCCCCAATATTTTTGTCATCATTTATGGGATTGGTCGGTGGTCTAGCCTCCAGTTCAAAGAATCTGAGGAAGAAGCTCTCAAAGATCCAGAACTGTTTGAGGATAGAGGGCCAAAAGAAGGAGAAAGGACAAGAGAAGATGACGCATTCCTTATGAAGGAAAAGCAGGAATCACCTAGTCCTAAGCCTGTCAAAAAGAAAAAGCAACAGCCTACAATTGTTCTTTGGTTTGGTCTCTTTGGTTGCTTTCTCGAAGCGATTTTCATTTACATCGTCAAGGAGATGACTTTTTACGATTGGAGTGAGAGTTTGGTCAATTCTCAGAAGCATGCCCTGATCTGGTCTGGCGCCTATCCGACCTTCTTCACACTGGCAGCTCTTACTTTACTAGCCTTGATTATCTATTCCTACCGGGATGCGAATTCACTCTCGCCGTTAGCAAATGTCTTCTGCATCAGTGGCATTCTAGGAGGAGTGGTTCTTCTCTTAGTTTTTGATAATCAACTGCAGGTAGCAAGTTTTCACACCTTTTTCTTACTGATCTATTCCATCCATCTTTTATGGGTTCGCATCAGGGAGTGGCAGGAAGATCGAACAGAGATAAGCTATGAGAATCGTCTGTTTCAATGGCTCCATCAGCTCTTAAACAAGTCGCGTAACTGGCCATGGCTAGCAGTTCTGGTTGCCCTTCCGACCCTAGCCCTTGTTGTCCTCGTTCTCATGCTCTTTGGGCAGCAGCCGGATTCCATGATCAAGGCCTGGACCAATACAGCTGACTGGGCCTTCTCACAGAAGATCCCCCCTCAGAATCTTATCATTGATGAGCACTATCTCTGTACGGTTGCGGCTGGTGGGCATGAAAAAGTTGTCAAGCCCCAGCGGATGGGCATCCGCCACGGTCATCCAGTCGTTGTCAATCGCCAGCTTTGTATTGCTAATGCCTTTGAACAGGTACTAGAAGAAAAGACGCCGCGATTCCATCGCTTCTTGCGTCGCAATTATGACCGCTATGGCTATCCCTTTGCTAAACACATCAAGAAGAAATTGGCTATGGACCTGATTTACTACCTAATGAAACCCTTGGAATGGCTCTTTTTACTGGTTCTTTATCTAGTCGATCGTAAGCCTGAAAACCGAATCGCCATGCAATACATCAAACCGATTCCAGAAGATTTTGATCCCAAGAAAGCTTCCTAAGTCACCAATTTCTACTTGACAAGTGACAAGGAGCGCGATATAATGAGACAAATTTAACCTTTAAGAGGTCCAGAGAGGCCTGCAAGGAAAGACAGAAAAAAGATCAGCGGACGGAGTCTAGCTGATCATTTGTGGGACCTTGCTTTTGCGAGGTCTTTTTTGCTGGAAGAAAGAAGAGGAAACCAATGGTCAGTGACAGTTGTAAAAAACGCTTTGGCAAAATCATGATGGAGGACATGGAGCTGGTTGCTCAAGAAGAGATCGCTCCCCGTATTTATTCTATGATCTTAAAGGGGGAAATGGTGGCGCAGATGCTGCCAGGTCAATTCCTTCATATCCGCGTCCCTGATGGGTCCAAGCTCCTTCGCCGTCCGATTTCAATTTCTGAGATTGATCCTGAGACACAGACGTGTCGTTTGATCTACCGCATCGAAGGTGGGGGAACAGCTATCTTTTCCCAATTGCCAATCGGTAGCAAACTAAGCGTGATGGGGCCTCAGGGAAATGGCTTTGATCTCACCAATCTCGGCCAAGGTCAGAAAGCCTTGATCATCGGTGGCGGGATCGGTGTTCCTCCTTTGGTCCAAGTGGCCAAACAACTTCATGAGCAAGGGGTAGAAGTTGAAGTGGTTGTCGGCTTTGCGACCAAAGAAGCTGTCATTTTGGAAGAAGAGCTTTCTCAGGTGGCTCATGTCACTGTAACGACAGACGATGGGACTTATGGCACTAAGGGCTATGTCTCAACCATCGTTGATCAGATGGACCAGGAGTTTGATGCTATCTATTCTTGTGGAGCCCCTGGTATGCTCAAATATGTCAATACCAAATTCCATGACCATCCTCGCGCCTACATTTCCATGGAATCGCGTATGGCTTGTGGGATGGGTGCTTGCTATGCCTGTGTGGTGCATTTAGAAAATGAAAGCCAAGCAGCCAATAAGCGCGTGTGTGAAGACGGACCGGTCTTTGAAACCGGTACGATTGTGATGTAGGAGGATCTTATGACAGCAAATCGACTAGCCGTATCCTTACCCGGTTTAGACTTGAAAAACCCGATTATTCCGGCATCTGGCTGTTTTGGCTTCGGTCAGGAATATGCTAAATACTATGACTTAGACCTGCTTGGATCCATCATGATCAAGGCGACGACTGCAGAGGCTCGTTTTGGAAATCCAACGCCACGTGTCGCCGAGACGCCTGCAGGCATGCTCAATGCCATTGGGCTTCAAAATCCAGGTGTAGATGTGGTCCTTGCAGAGAAACTCCCTTGGTTGGCTCAACATTATCCAGATCTACCGATTATTGCCAATGTGGCTGGCTTCTCTAATGAAGAGTATGCAACGGTATCTAGGAAGATCTCGCAAGCACCAAATGTCAAGGCCATTGAGCTCAATATCTCTTGTCCAAACGTAGACCATGGGAACAACGGCCTCTTAATCGGGCAGGTTCCTGAGTTGGCCTATGCGGCTGTGAAAGCAGCGGTAGAAGCGTCCTCCGTCCCTGTCTATGTCAAGTTAACGCCTAGTGTGGCAGACATCACGCAGGTCGCAAAAGCAGCAGAAGATGCAGGGGCGACTGGCTTAACCATGATCAATACCTTGGTCGGAATGCGCTTTGACCTCAAGACTGGTAAGCCCATCATCGCCAATGGAACCGGAGGCATGTCGGGTCCAGCTGTTTTCCCAGTTGCTTTGAAACTCATCCGTCAGGTTGCCCAATCCACTAAACTTCCGATTATCGGTATGGGAGGTGTCGATTCAGCCGAAGCAGCCATTGAAATGATGATTGCAGGTGCCTCTGCGATTGGAGTTGGAACCGCTAATTTCACCGATCCTTATGCTTGTCCAACCATCATCGAAGATCTACCACAGGTCATGGATCGCTATGGTATTGACACCCTTGAGAACTTCCGAAAACATGTACGGGAAAATCTATTGTAAATCCTTGACTTTTCCCAAATATCGTACTACAATAAATAAAAACCTTTAAAGCAGTCCAGAGAGGCTCCTAAGGTCTAGACGGTGAATCATGGTAGTTGTTCCTACCTAATTTTCGTGTAACCTTGCCTCGGGCAAGGTTTTTTTGTAGACAAAATGATCAATCAAAAAAGGAGTAATCCATGCGTGAAGAACGTCCTATTATCGCCCTTGACTTCCCAGCTTTCGAGGATGTCAAACACTTTTTAGAGCATTTTCCAGAAGACGAAAAATTATTTGTAAAAATTGGAATGGAATTTTTCTATGCAGTTGGTCCTGAAATTGTACATTACCTCAAAGGGCTTGGACACAGTATTTTCCTTGATTTGAAATTGCATGATATCCCAAATACAGTCAAATCAGCCATGTCCGTACTGGGGACCTTCGGAGTAGATATGGTGACGGTCCACGCAGCCGGTGGTGTAGAGATGATGCGCGAAGCCAAGGCAGCTCTTGGTGAAGGAGCTAAATTAGTAGCCGTGACCCAGTTGACTTCTACTAGTGAAGAAGACATGCGTGATTGCCAAAACATCCAAACAACGGTTCAAGAATCAGTAGTCAATTATGCTCGCAAGGCCCAAGAAGCTGGCTTGGATGGCGTTGTCTGCTCAGCTCATGAAGTAGCCTTGATCAAAGATGCCACTTCATCAGACTTTGTCTGTGTCACACCAGGGATTCGTCCTGCTGGAGCTGAAATCGGTGACCAAAAACGGGTTATGACCCCACAAGAAGCTCATAAAATTGGATCTGACTATATTGTCGTTGGACGCCCAATCATCCAAGCAGAAAACCCATGGGACGCTTACCATGAAATTAAGAGACAGTGGAATAGTTAAGAACGTCTAAGAAGCTTTGCTTCAAGACGTTCTACGGAAAGTCCGATTGGATCTTTCCTAAACTATTCACTAACTTAGTTGAAAGAAAATGATCATTTCTTTCAACTAAGTGTCGGAATTTAAAAAGTCCTACGGGACCTTCCCTAACGCATTCACTAGATCACAGAAGAGAAAATGATCGTTTCTCTTCTGTGATCGTCGGAATAATCGAAGCCCGATAGGGCCTTCCCTAAACTATTCACTAACTTAGTTGAAAGGAAAATATCGTTTCTTTCAACTAAGTGTCGGAACTTAAAAAGTCCATGGGACCTTCCCTGATGCATTCACTAACCTGTAATGTTGTTGTTTAAATCAAAGAAATGATTTAATTCGTATATGATTAAAATCGTAAAAAGGAGTCGTCATGTCATTAGCTAAAGATATTGCTAGCCATCTTTTGAAAATCGAAGCGGTTTATTTGAAACCAGAAGAACCTTTTACTTGGGCATCTGGGATCAAGTCCCCTATTTATACAGATAACCGTGTAACCCTCGCTTATCCTGAAACTCGTACCTTGATCGAAAATGGATTTGTAGATAAAATCAAGGAAGCTTTCCCTGAAGTAGAAGTAATTGCAGGAACTGCAACAGCAGGGATTCCTCACGGAGCCATTATTGCAGACAAGATGAATTTGCCATTTGCCTACATCCGTAGCAAACCAAAAGACCATGGTGCTGGAAACCAAATCGAAGGCCGTGTACCACAAGGTCAAAAGATGGTGGTAGTGGAAGATTTGATTTCAACTGGTGGGTCTGTTTTGGATGCTGTCGCAGCTGCCAAGCGCGAAGGGGCGGATGTCCTTGGTGTCGTAGCTATCTTCACCTACCAATTGGAGAAAGCTGATAAGAAATTTGCGGAAGCTGGCGTTCAACTTGAAACCTTGTCTAACTATACAGAATTGATTCATTTGGCAGAAGAACAAGGTTACATCACTTCTGAAGGTTTAGAGTTGTTGCACCGTTTCAAGGAAAACCAAGAAACTTGGCAAGATAAATAATACAACTGAAGCGTTTCTAACGCTTCTTTTTTATACTCTTTTCACTAGTTGGTGGTTAACTTGATTCTCAAAGTAAAATCCGGTATGATAGTAGTAATTGTTTTTATGGATGAAGGAAAACTATTTTTAAGGGAGTATAAGATGACAAAAGAACATTATTTGCAAATGAAGAAGGAATTTAAAATTAGATTTACAATTATTATCGTCCTAGGTATAATTGCTAGTGTATTTTATATTCAGATATTGCTTAGCCACTCTCGTGAAGTGCCCTTTTTTATAACCTGTCTTGGAACTCTCACCTTCATCAATCAGTCATTGATTGCACCTGTCTTTTATGAGAAAAAAGCAGCTGAGAAGGAACATCCAGAATGGAAGAATTTATCAACAAAAGGAGTAGAAATTCCTCAGGAAGAAATTCAAAAACGAAATGGGATATCGATCCTATCTTTCATCATTGTAATTGTTGGATTCTTCATGTTATACCGACCAGCTCCAAAAACGGATGTAGGAACTGAGGTAATAAAAACTAATAGCGAGATCCAGTCTGTACCAGAAAATTCGACAGAAAAAGAATCTAGCACAGTCTCTAATTTAACCCCGAAAGATGTTCAAACTTTACAAGAATTGAAAGAAGAGATTGAATCCAATGCCCCATCAGATTCAAATTCACTAGATATAAACAAAGCAAAAGATTTTGCAGAAAAAGCGCAGCAACAGAATTGGTTGAAAAGAGGAGAATAAGATGACTTTTCAAGTGGTTTGAATTCAACTAGTTTATGTGAAAGGGTAAAAAACAAATGACAGTAACAACATTCTGGCTTAGTTTGGGAATCTTGACCCTTGTTTTCTTGATCATGCTGCTTATCTTTTATACCTTGTATCGTCGTGAAATAAAAGTGAAAACAGAATCAACCGCAAAAGTTATGGGAGAAGTAGTTGCTTTTGATTCCAAAAATCAACTGCTTATTTCTCTGCCTGTGGTGGAGTATCAAGTCGAGGGTGAAAGATACCAAAAGAGCTTTACCTACGCTTATTTCAGAGAGACTTCTTCTAAGTCAAGACAAACCAATGTTTTCGATAGAACCTATGTTCTTGGAGCAGGTAAAAATCTGGATTTGCGTATGATATTCCCAATTGGGTCTCCCATGACAGTCTTTTATAATCCAGTCGACCCACAGATCGGTTTTGTCGAACGATATGCCGGCTTAGTCGGTTTCTATAAAATCGGAATGATTCTAACGGTTGGAATTTATCTTGTATTATTATGTATTTTAATTCTAGTAT
>CABSRC010000018.1 GCA_902480035.1 uncultured Streptococcus sp.
TTTCTTCTCTCAATAGTTTGCGGACTCTTGTTTTTTTCTTTTTGATGCTGTCTGATTTTAAATTTGGAAAAGCCAATGATAACAGTTCAGGATTGTTGAGAAAGATAATTGTAAATGCTCTTTGCTCCACTCGAATATGATCTAGCTTATAAAATCCGAAATTATCAAGTCGATTCATAATATCTTGGACCATCTCCTCCCCAATCGCTTTGGTTCTGAGTTGGAACTCTAGTCTCCACCAAAACGGATTTACAGCCAAATCTAGCTTCTCTTCACGCTTGTGAGCAATGATTTCTTTATTCTTATCATATAACCTAACTTGTACATTACTACCGCTAGAACCCCAATATTTCGTCTCTAATTCGCCCCCTCGACCATAGAAGACCTTATGGGTAACACCACCTTTAATATGTTGCAAATTAACGATCTCAGGCCTGTTGAGAATGTCAAATGCCAAATCAAAACGAGACAATCGTACCGTCAATGAATTCAATCTGGCAAAGTACATTAATTGCCTCCATACTTTCATTCCATCAAATTCTTTTAAAGTGTTAGGATTGAAATCAATCCGAATCAATTGTTCACCTCCATAAGTGGATAATTGAAAAAATATAATATTGATTGAATCATACTCATTAAAATCTTTAGCTAAAGTAAAGACATCATCTCGCACGTTATCATGTATTTCAAATGAGTCAACTCTTGTACTTATTGCCTGTTTCAGATTTTTGAAAATTCGTCTTAGGGAACCCGTGTCTGTATCCCAGATAACCGTTAATCTATCAATACTGACATCTAACCTCTGTACTAATTCTCCTATTTCACATCGTTCTTGAATGCTTCTTAAATCTTGTATAGAAACCAACAAAATTGTCCCCCCTTCTTTTAGATTTTTTAGGTCTCAGAAACACCGTCAAATCAACGTTTGCTCGTTCCGTCGTTCTTTGGACGTTGTCCTAAGTGTACCTTTTTGCTGGCTGTTAGAATAGCCAGCTTTTGCTTGGCTAGAAATTGTCTGGACGGCAGCCTGCAGGACTTCGCCTGACTTCCCGTCAGGCTCGTCCCTTGCCCTTGTCCACACAATTTCTAGCTCCAAGGCTTCGAATAGTCATCAGTCATAGTCATAGTCTCGTCCTCAAATTCCTCCTCACTCACTATTCCTAAACAGATGAACTATTTTGTATTATTTATAACTTATTTATAAGTTATAAATATATTTTATAAAAAATATTTTTGGAAGTCAATTAAAAACTTGATTTGTAAGTTTATAGGTGATAGAATAAGTTTAAAATAAAAAACAGGAGTTCATCATGACCTTTATTATTCAAAATTTTGGACCCAATTTGGCACGACTACGCATAGAAAAAGGAGTGAGTCAAACTCAACTTGCGGAAGATTTAGGAATCGGTAAACAATCCATCTCTGACTACGAAAAACAAAAAAGCTACCCCACCTTTGCAAATTTAGATAAGATAGCAGAATATTTTAATGCAACTCCAACTCAACTTTTTGGAACGAGTAAGGAGATTGAATTAGAAAAGAGTGTTCTTGAATCGAATGAATACTCTGATAAAGTAAGTGAGATCTTAAAGGCTGTCAAATACATCGAACATTTTCTACAAACTGATGGACAGTACTTAGAGGATTTACTTTACCTAACAAGAGGCAACCAACTATACACAGAAGACGGAGAAGAGTTGTATATGGATCCAACTTCTCCGAAAAGAACATTTCATAACCAATATGAACCTGGTTTTATTGTAGCAAGAGATAAATCCCCACTAGAACTCTTAATTGAAAATAAGGACCTATTAGATTAAAAAAAGCGAGGATATGTACTGCACCCCAAAAGTTAGATTTTTTCTGTCTAACTTTTGGGGTGCAGTACATTTTCAACTCTCTTATTTATTTTCTTATCTCACATAATTACTTCACATGTCCAGGCTCATCAAATTCATTTTTTTCAATAACATATGCCACATTTGCATCCTTATTGGTCAAAGAACATATATCTATTATGCTACAAAAGCTTTCTGACCGCAAAATTCCGTTTATTTGTAACCTTCTTCCTAATTTCTATTTTACTTTTCTGACAGAAAAGATTATACTAAGGAGTATTTATTTTAGGAGGTTTTTATGTCATTTCTATCAAAAAATTGGGCAGGACTGTTAGTCTGTCTGATCATTTCTATCATCTCTTGGGTTTTAGGAGGATTTCTTCCTGTTGTGGGGGCACCTGTTTTCGCCATTTTTATCGGAATGATTCTCCATCCCTTTCTCACTTCCTATACACAACTGGAAGCCGGCTTGACTTATAGCTCCAAAAATCTGCTTCAGTATGCTGTTATTTTGCTTGGGTTTGGACTCAATATCTCACAAGTTTTCGCAGTTGGAAAATCTTCCCTTCCTGTTATCCTTTCAACTATTTCAATTGCTTTGATTATAGCTTTCTTTTTCCAACGCTTTTTTAACCTTGATACAAAGCTAGCTACCTTGATTGGAGTTGGATCTTCTATCTGTGGCGGTTCTGCCATTGCAGCGACTGCTCCTGTTATTCACGCCAAGGAAAAAGAAGTAGCCCAAGCCATTTCTGTTATCTTTTTCTTCAATGTCTTGGCAGCTCTTATCTTTCCAACTCTAGGTTCTTGGCTCCATCTCTCCAACGAAGGTTTTGCTCTCTTTGCGGGTACTGCGGTCAACGATACTTCCTCTGTAACAGCCACAGCTAGCTCCTGGGATAGTCTGTATCATACCAATACTCTAGAATCTGCAACCATTGTCAAACTGACTCGTACCTTAGCTATTATCCCTATTACTCTCTTCCTCTCCTATTGGCAAAGCCGTCAACAAGACAATAACCAAGGAGTAAAGCTTAAAAAAATCTTCCCCGTTTTCATTCTCTACTTCATCCTAGCTTCTCTGCTAACTACCGTCCTTACTTCTTTTGGTGTTAGCAATAGCTTCTTTTCACCTCTCAAACAGCTCTCCAAATTCCTCATCATCATGGCTATGAGTGCTATTGGTCTCAAAACTAACCTCGTTGCTATGATCAAATCCAGTGGAAAATCCATTCTTCTTGGAGCCCTTTGCTGGATCGCTATCATCCTGACTAGTCTTGGCATGCAATTACTCATCGGTATTTTCTAAGAAAAAAGGGAGCCTAAAGGCTACCTCAGAACGTAGACAAACGTCATTTTTGGCGTTTGTCTTTTTGTATCTTCAAAGATATTTTGTCTTATCATCTACTATTCCATCCAAAAATCTGATTTAAAGCAAAATAAAAAGGGATATTCCCTATCCATTTCGATAATTTTTTCATTAATTTGTTTTTCCATTTTATCCTCCGATTAGTCTCGCACTGATATTTATTGATAACAACACTATATTTCTAGTATAGCATAATCATTAGATATTATAGGTTTTCAAACCAAATGAGAGTCATTCGTTTTTGCCCCACTTTTGCCCCATTTTTAAATCATGACATTGGAAATACCTAAAAGTACTTCCCTAAAATCACTTATATTTCAATATTTTTAATTACTCTCAATATGAAAATCCTTTCCAAATCCATGTAGGGGGCATTTTTTATGCACAAAAAGCCTTGAAAACCAAGGCTTTTTTGCTTGTCTTAAAAGTATTTGGCTCATATTTTTATACACTATAATGTAGCGTACGAAGTTAGAATATCCTGCATCATTGTTATTCCATTTAAAATAAAAAAGCACCTTTGAACCCTAGCAAACATTTGACAGCTCTTCATCGAATCCGCTATGATAAGGGTACTTGAAATTCCAAGTTTTCGTTGCATCTTAAATGTAAGGAGTCCAAAATGAAAATCTATTATTCAAAATATGTCGGATATGGCTCTCTGGCTTTTGCCTGTGCGCTCTTTATCCACTTAGCTTTTTTATCGATCCTAGGTTTTGAGGGTTTTCCAAAAATCACTTTTATCACTCTCATTCAGATCCTTTTATTTTTGATTGCGATCTATGCAACCATTGCTGGGATCAAAAGACTGACCAGTCGTCAGATCGCCTTTGAGCTGACTTCTGATGGGATCTATGCTTATCAGGGAGTGATTCTGACAAAAGACATCTTTATCCCCAAGGAAGATTTGGTAACTGCAGCCTATAAAGTGACTGACGTCAGTGACCCGGATCACCAAAATAGCAAAAGTTATTTTATCGAATTTCAACTGAGGGACAATACTGCACTAGAAAATCTTTCAAAATCGAATGTCATCATTGACACAGAGCACCATACCTTAAAACTCTTCGTCAATCTTTGTAAATTTAAAGAAGAAGATTGGCAAGATCTTTCCAAGTACTTGACGGACGAATACCGAATAACCGTTTTATAGCAAAGAAAAGAGAGTGGGACAGAAATCGGTAATTCGTTAGAATTCGATTTCGTCGTCCCACCTCCGCACAGTTGAGTAGGGCTGTAAAAGCTGATGAAATCAGCGTAGTAGAGCCCACTCAACCACTGCGTCTTGCTCGACAATCCAAAAACAATTGAGAGGCTAGGACTTTTGTCCCAGCCTCTTTATAACTGCTCTTAGTTCCCCATTTTCCCTTTGGGTACGAGCAGATAGAAAAATAGCAAATTCAATCCAAATACGGCAACAAAGAGCGCCAATTGAGAGACATCGATCGATTGTTTCTCGGTCAAATCTTGGATCAGCTTTGTATAATAATAGCCTGGGAAAGCCCGTTGTAGCTTGCCAACCAGGTCCATAAACCCTCCACTTGCGCCAAGCGTATCAAAGGGAATAATGGTCATAGCGGCCAAAATAATGACAGGAAAGCCAATGGTATCAATCGTCTTGGCATCTACCCTGACTCCAAGAACAAAGCCAATCACGCTAAAGTAGATCCCCATCAAGGATAAGAGGAAAAATTGTACCAACAGGCTAGTCGTCACCGGAAAGTGAAAACATAAAACAGCAACTACTAGCACTGCTAAAAAGATCAAGCTGTTCAAAATCAGTTGCACGATGCTTTGATCCCATAAATAGTTCTTGACACTATAGCTTGTAAAGTGGGATTCAAAAGAATAAAACCCGATATCTGAGGCTATTCGCTTACTAAAAGTTGCAAGGCTATTGCCAATGACCCCGATAAATACGGCAATACCTAATAAAATACTTGGCGAAACCCCTTTTTGAAGCTGATAAAAGAAGATATACCAGCCTATGGGTAAAATAATGGTGAATAATACAAAGCGCTTATTTCGTAAAACTTGTTTTAATTGAATCTTTTTCATGCTTGTTCCCCTCCTTTATTCATCTCTTCTCGGAAATACTGCTCAATGGTTTGACCAGCCTGGTGAATATCCTCAACAGCCTTTGTGGCAGCAATTCGACCATCTTTTAAAATCAAGACTTTTGTAAAAAAGGCATCAATTTGGTTAAAATCATGGGTCACCACAACAGATGTAAACTCTTGCTGCTCCAGCAATTTCCAAAAATTATCCACTGCTTCCAAGTCCATGCCAGTCGTTGGCTCATCTAAAAAAATCAACTTTGGATGATTCAAAATGGTTACCATCAAGGACAAGCGTCTCTTTTGACCACCAGAAAGACTTCCCACCATCTGCTCTCTTGATTCTCTTAATTCGACCATCTCTAAGAGTCCATTGATATCAGCCTGCTTCAGCTGATTCATCCGGCTTTTTAATTCGACGAATTCAGCGACGGTTAGATCCTCGATGAGCAGATCCCCCTGAGGCATCATCCCAATTTCTCTTTGAAAATCAAGCGAAGTCTTTATCGTTCCCAAATCGGCCTGGAGCTGCCCAGCGATAATGTTGAACAGGGTACTTTTTCCTGCTCCATTATTTCCCAGCAAGGCAATTTTGTCTCCTTCTTCTATCGAAAAAGACACCCCCTTTAATACAGATTTCTCCTTAAATGATTTTGTAATAGATGCTACCTGAAACATACGATCCCTCTTTTCTTATTGATCTTGTGTCCATTATACGTCAAAGAGAAAGCCTTGGAGGCTCTCTGTCAGAATCGGTCAAAAAATCGTCGTGAATGGTCAAAAAAGAGGCTGGGACAAAAGTCCTAGCCTCTCAATTATTTTTGGATTGTCGAGCAAGACGCAGTGGTTGAGTGGGCTCTACTACGCTGATTTCATCAGCTTTTATAGTCCTACTCAACTGTGCGGAGGTGGGACGACGAAATCGAATTCTAACGAATGACCGATTTCTGTCCCACTCTCTCTTCCATTATTCCTTCCAAAAGGTCAAGCTCTGAGTAAATCGGTAGTTTGAACTCTTGGTAGACACTGTCGTTTTGGGATATTTTTCCAGTAATTGTTGGATCTTGTACAAGCCAAGACCGCGGCCATCTCCTTTACTTGAGTAGTCCTTTTCAAAAATTCTCGCCAGATCTATTTTTTCAGCTTTTGTACTATTTTCAACTATTAAGGTGAGGGAGTTTTCCTCCTGGAGCATGACAAGAGTCAGCTGTGGGTCATCTGATTCAAGACTCGCTTCAATAGCATTGTCACAAAGGATGGATAAGAAGGTGATGAAATCTAAAACCTCGATGAATAGATCACGAACAGGTTCATCGATCTCGACAGAGATCCCAATCCCTTTATTTTGAGCTTCCAACAATTTTGCGGACAGAACACTTTTTACAGCTGGATTTTCGATGTGACTGAGTTTGGCAATATCAAACTTGCTATCGTAAAATTGTTGGCCACTCTCTCGGAGAACATTCTCATAGACTTCCCTGATCGCATTGAGGTCTTCGTGCTCAATACTTAATTTGAGACTGGTTAAAATATTCAGGTAATCATGACGAAAGGTACGAATCTCCCCGTAGAGCATTTCGACGTGTTGGCTATAGGTGGCTAACTCCTGCAGTTGCCTATCTTTTTGTTCCAGAATCTCTTGTTTCAATCGTTCTTTGGACACTGCATTGAAATACAAGAGCATCACAAAAAACAAAATCAAATAAATACTATTTAACTGTTTCCGCAAAGCATCTGCATGCGGAATAATATCCTCAAAAACCACCAGACCTACAACACTGAGCAAATACACAAACATGGAAAGATCCATTGGGAGTAAGAAACGATTAAAATACTGCCGTTGAAAGCCTACTTTTAGATCTGTAAAATCTAGTTTTAACAATTTAGTGATTCCTATATAAACAGGAAAGACCAGCAATTCAAGTAGAGCATCATACCAGCTGACAGATGCCTCACGAACAAGTACAATCCCTAGCATCGGAAAGACATAAAAGGCTAAGAGACGCCCAATGAGACTCTCCACGACAACCGGGTAGAGCCCATAAAAAATGTTCAAGAGGTGTCGTATGTTACGATTTCGATAGAAACTATAGGCAATAAATACTAAGAAATAGCCAAAAAAGCCTACCGGTGGCACAAGGGTAAAGACGACTGCAAAGAAGAAAGGGCACAAAAAGAGCCAGCGCCAAGCGAACTCTTGTCTACTGATATGACGATAGATCAGCATGCTGACGAAGAACTTTAGGTAAGACATTAGAATATCTAACAGCAATTCCTTCTCCCTTCTATTTTTTCAAATCTTCCAGTAAGCCTCTATACTTGGTCCGTGAGATCAAGCAATTGTCCCCATTTTCAAAAAAAGCTTTCTTGGCTTCCTTATCAATCTTCGTAATATTTTGTGGATTCACCACAAAGGAGCGGTGGCACCGATACAAGCGGGGATCTGCTTTTTCGATATCGGCAATACTAGCGTAAAATTCCAAGCGCTCATCCTGGGTGTGTAAAATGACCTTGTGAATAGTTGGAGACGTTTCAACATACAAAATCTTATTAAAGGGAACTTGTACACGCGCCATCGCACTCTCAAATGTAAAAGCATCTTGTGCAATCGTGGTCCCAGCTTGCTCCAAGGTATAATCGATGGCTGAGCTGATTCTCTCTCTGAACTCTTCCTCACCCAGCGTTTTATCGATAAAATCCAAGGCGGCTACTTTGTACTGAAAGGTAATGGGCATGAATTCAGAGTGAGTGGTGACAAAGACAATGGTCGCATGGGGGTCTTTCTTACGAATCTCTTTTGCAATCTCCAGACCTTTTTTCTCCTCACCTTTAATCTCGATATCTAAAAAGAATAGGTGATGAGCGCCTCTCTCTGTGATAGCATCTAGCAACTGGCTTGATTTCCCAAACACTTCTGGCGCTTTGCATTGCAAGGACTTCTGAGCGATAAGTTCCTGCAAGACCGATTCGATTCGTGATTGCTGGATCCACTCATCTTCTAACACAAAAATCTTCAACAAAGTCTTCACTCCTTCCCCTCGACGAATATGTTCTATTTTACCATAAATAATAGCTGCTGAGCCACTCTTTCAAAGTAGACTCAAAAGGCATTCTATCTTTTTCTCCTTAACAAGAAAAAACTCTCCC
Organism: uncultured Streptococcus sp.; assembly: GCA_902480035.1. Classification (GTDB taxonomy): domain Bacteria; phylum Bacillota; class Bacilli; order Lactobacillales; family Streptococcaceae; genus Streptococcus. The sequence continues at coordinate 8,412 of CABSRC010000018.1, forward strand.
GGAGGAATCCGGAAGAGCTTGCGCAAGGGGAATTTGAAAAATATTTTTTAATATGAAAAAGGTCGATAAAATCTACACTATGTTCAAACTCTCATTTTACTAACAGCGATATTACGATCAAGTTTTATTGTCAATAGACATGTATGTGGGAAGTTCTCCCCTTGCAACAATGTAGACCTGTGATCTACTCTTAATAGTATACACTAGAATTATTACAAAATCAGTTAATTTGTATTGCAATTTGTTGGCAAATATTCCTCCGCCTGAAAACACAACAAACGCTTGATTCCCAAGCATCTACGCAAGTCCTCTTTAACTAGTATTTATCATTTCTGTTACAAAATTTAAAATAAAAATATTATTCCATGGCAAAAGGAGCCAGTAAGCATCACAACTTATAACAAGAAAAAGGGGCTGGGAAAAAGGGGCTGGGAAAAAGTCCTAGCCTCTCAATTGTCTTTGGATTGTCGGGCAAGACGCAGTGGTTGAGTGGGCTCTACTACGCTGATTTCATCAGCTTTTACAGCCCTACTCAACTGTGCGGAGGTGGGACGACGAAATCGAATTCTAACGAATTACCGATTTCTGTCCCACTCTCTTTGAGCTAGTAAGATGATTAGCCAGGCTGCACAATAGCGGCCGGCGTCAAATGATGAGAGGCAAAACCTCAATCATTTGTAGCAGTTACGACAGAAAATAAAGAAGGCCGATCTTGCCTTCTTTGTTTTCTTAGTAAGACACTTCGGCAAGGCACCATAGTGCTTGCCGTAGCCTAATGAGGTGTTTCAGCACCCTTTAGGCTAAGTGTCTTACATCATCCCGCCCATCATGCTTGGATCCATTCCTGGTCCTGCTGGGGCTGCTGGTTCTGGTTTGTTGGCTACGACTGCTTCAGTTGTTAAAATGAGGCTAGCAACGGAAGCGGCGTTTTGAAGGGCTGAACGGCTCACTTTGACAGGATCGATAATTCCTGCATCAATCATATTCACCCATTCACCTGTTGCAGCATTGAAGCCTGTTCCGACTTCGGCATTTTTCAAGCGATCAATCACAATAGATCCTTCGTAACCAGCATTGTGAGCAATTTGGCGAACTGGCTCTTCCAAAGCACGCAGAACGATATTGCGTCCGGTCGCTTCATCCCCTTCCAATTCAAGGGCTGCGACTGCAGAGATGACATTGACAAGTGCTGTACCACCTCCGGCAACGATCCCTTCTTCAACGGCTGCGCGAGTCGCATTAAGGGCATCTTCGATACGGAGTTTCATTTCTTTCAATTCTGTTTCTGTTGCAGCACCGACCTTAATCACGGCAACACCGCCAGACAATTTAGCCAAACGTTCTTGTAATTTTTCACGGTCAAATTCAGATGTTGTGGTTTCGATTTGTGACTTGATGACAGCAACACGGTTAGCAATCGCTTCTGGGTTACCAGAACCTTCGACAATGACAGTGCTGTCTTTATCAACTGAAACTTTAGCTGCTTGGCCAAGTGCTTCAATGGTTGCATCTTTCAATTCCAAACCAAGATCGTCTGTAATGACTGTACCACCTGTCAAGATGGCAATGTCTTCTAACATGGCTTTGCGGCGATCTCCAAATCCTGGCGCCTTAACAGCTACGACATTAAAGGTACCGCGGATCTTGTTCAAGACAAGTGTTGGAAGAGCTTCGCCATCGACATCATCAGCGATGATCAAGAGTGGACGGTTGCTTTGAAGAATGCTTTCCAACAATGGCAAGATTTCTTGGATATTTGAAATCTTCTTGTCAGTGATCAAAATGTATGGATTTTCAAGGTCTGCCACCATTTTTTCATTATCAGTGACCATGTATTGTGAAAGGTAACCACGGTCAAACTGCATTCCTTCAACGACTTCCAGTTCTGTCTCCATTCCACGAGACTCTTCAATCGTGATAACTCCATCTTTGCCAACTTTTTCCATGGCCTCAGAGATGTACTCACCGACTTTTTCAGAACGAGAAGACACAGCAGCTACTTGAGCAATCGCTTCCTTGCTCGATACTGGGATCGCATTGTTTTTCAAAGCTTCTACTGCTGTTGCAACAGCAGTCTCAATCCCACGACGGATGCCAATTGGATTAGCACCTGCAGTGACGTTTTTGATTCCTTCACGGACGATGGCTTGAGTCAAAACCGTTGCAGTTGTTGTACCGTCACCTGCGATATCATTGGTCTTAGAAGCCACTTCTGACACCAATTTAGCACCCATATTTTCAAAATGGTCTTCCAATTCGATTTCTTTTGCGATGGTCACCCCATCATTTGTGATCAAGGGTGAACCAAATGATTTTTCAAGAACCACATTGCGACCTTTAGGGCCCAACGTAACTTTCACTGTATCTGCTAAGACATCGACACCACGGACCATTGCAGAACGTGCATCAGATGAAAATTTAATATCTTTTGCCATTTCTCTTACCTCTTTCTTCTCTTACTCTACAATTGCAAGAATGTTTGCTGTTCCAACGATGGTGTAGGTTTCTTCCCCATCTTTAACTTCAATTCCTGCATGGCTTTCAACCAAAACGTGGTCTCCTGCTTTTACAGCTGGAGCAATGAGTTCGCCACTTAGGGTACGCACACCTTCGCCAACGGCCACTACTTCAGCTGTTTTTGTATCGGCCTTGCTCGCACCTGCGAGGACAAAACCTCCAACAGTCTGTTCTTTTTCTTCTACTTTTAAGACCACACGGTCTCCTAATGGTTTTAACATGTTCATTCCTCCATACGTGTTTTTAGCACTCTCTATACGTAAGTGCTAACTTATGTTTCTATTGTATCACTTGGTCAGAAATAGTCAAGAAAAAAACACCTCAAAAATAGATGAGATGTTTCTAAAATATCAATTTAAAATTGTCAATTTTTGATTGAAATCGTCGATCACTTTTTGAAGATTGATCCGCCCGCGGTAGATGCCATATCCAAAAACAATCATGCCTAAAATTCCAACCAAGGCTAGTAAAATCCCGAGGATCAAGAGTGGGAGGAAACTTTTGTGAAAGAGATAGATCAATACCACACCAATACTGGCAATGATAAAGAGTAAGCTGAACCAACGACCAAGGTTTTCAAGCATGTGGCGTTGGTACTTGATTTCTGTTTCATATCCATTGACAAGTTCTTGTTTTGTAACCATGGGATTCCTCCTTATAAAAATTGAGAATGAAGTGCAAGTAAAGGAGGTCAATTCACTTCATTCTCAAAAACTCCTACTAGCAAATTCGTTTTTTCTTTTCCTTAGTATTTAAGATGTGGGTCGAAGATACCAAGGGCAACACCGATCAAAGCAACTACAACGAGAAGTAACATAACTTTGTTTGGTGAAATTTTTTTCTTAGACATCAACCACCAGCAAAGAGTGATGAAGGCTGCTGTCAAGAGACCTGGATAAACACCATCGATCTTTTCTTGGATGTTCAAGAAGACTTTTCCTTCAGAATTCTTGAATTGAAGGGCTGTTGTAACAGATACCCAAGTAGCTGCTACGGCACCGATAACCATACCACCGACAACGCTGATCGCTTTACGAAGAGCTTGTCCTTTTGGTCCTACAAGGAATTCAACGGCTTTATCCCCTAATTGGTAACCTTTGAAGAAGGCAAAGCGCATACCAAAGTAGACTAAGAGGTTCCATACGACGATGTAGAAGAGAGCACCAGCGACGTTACCACCTTTAGAAAGACCAAGGGCAATCCCTAAGAGAACTGGGATCAAGGTACCAACAACCAATGAGTCACCAATACCAGCGATTGGTCCCATCAAACCGGCACGCATACCGTTGATGGTTTCGCCATCCACTGCATCTCCGTTTGCACGCGCTTCTTCCAAACCAGCTGTGATCCCTACAACAAGAGATCCAAGTTGTGGTTCAGTGTTGAAGAAGGCCGTATAGGTTTGCATAGCATCCTTTTGTTCCTCTTTTGTGTCATACATTTCTTCTACGATTGGAAGCATAGAAGTCAAGTACCCGAAGGTTTGCATATGTTCTTGAGAGAAACAAGTCAAATGACCATAATACCAATGATGGAATGCTTTTGCTAATGTTTTCTTTGAAATTTTCTTTCTATCAGCCATTTTAAATATCCTCCTCATCATCGTCTTGGTCCACCACTCCGGCTGGAGCAGCTTTCATCGATTTGATCACTTCAAGTTCATAGTAGATTACTGCAAAGATTAATGAAACAACGGCACTGGATACCAAGTTCAATCCGAGAGATTTTGCCAAGGTAAATCCAACAAAGAATGGAATGAAGTCAGTTGCTTCTGTAACAATTTGTTTCAACAAGATGGCAATACCGACACATGGGAGAAGAGCACCGACTGTAAAGAGGGCTTTCATCCAGTAACCATCCATAGGAAGGTATTGTTTCATCAAATCAACCATGTTTTCACCGTATTTGGTGATAATCATTGTTGGAAGGAAAGAGAAGAGGAAGTGAGAGATCCAAGGGTAAACCCAGTCAACTGCGTAGAGTTTTTTGAAGTTTCCTTCTTCAACGGCTTTCCAACCAATGTGTTGCCAAACCAAGTTCATAGTAGCGGTACCGTAGAAAAGAACTGTACCAATTGTCCCAACGGCTGCACCGATTGGAGCTGCAGCTGCGGCGATTCCTGCTTCATCTGTGATGTTATTAGCATGCACAAACAAGATAGCAAGAGGAACACCGATGTAAGAGATGGCACGCACATCGGCAGATACGGTACCACCAGGTGTTACCAAGGCGATATAAACGACTTGAAGGGCAACCCCGACCATAATACCGGTTGTCACATCTCCAAGAATTAAACCTGAAATCAACCCACCGATCAAAGGACGACCGAGTGTATAGTTCCCGATACTGGAACCTCCCATACCAGGCATTGAAGACAAGCTGGCGAAAATACCAAGCAAGATTGCTTGAATCCATGAAATTGTCATAACAAACGCTCCTTTTGTTTGTAAATTTATTTACCTAACAGATCAGACTGTTAGTTTTAAAAACCAAATTTTGATTTGAAATCATCCCAATAACCGATGGAAACATCTGGCAACAATTGGAATTTCACCTTGTAGCCTGCTGCTTGAATGGCTTGGAAGGCTTCTGCTTCTTCCTGAGTGATGGATTGGTTATTTCCCAATTTCACAGCTCCAGGACGATCATTTGCAGGGCCAACAATGATTTCTTTGACATCACCTGGGACAAACCCTTGGTCGACCAAAATTTCCTTCATATCGATTGGATTTTTGGTGATTAAGAAGTAACGACTATCTGATTCTGTTACTTTTGCTGATTTTTCCTTAAAGGCTTCCTTTGTCCATACAAAGGTTTTCTTGTCTGATGCGCCTTTGTAAGCTTGGATCAAAACCTTGTTTGATGCTGCTGCATCGTTTACGGCAATCAAACCATCACATGGTTTTTCTTTTGCCCAGCGTGTGACTGTCTGACCGTGAATCATGCGATCATCAATCCGTACAAATGTTACTACCATAAGGTACCTCCCTATTAAATATCGTCATCATCTTCTTCAGCACTAGTAGCTGAAACTTCAAAAGGCTGTAGTGCAGATCGTGCTTCTGATAAGATGGTAGCTGACAAATCGTCTCCATCCAACACATCCTTCATCACAACTGCCGTCAAGGCCATGGTGAGGTTCATCCCACCAAGGATCAAGGCTCCATCGAGCTTTCCAGCTTCTTCTAGAACCGTGGCTGCAGTGGTTAATGGACTACCACCTACGATATCTGCCAAGACCAAAACAGAATCATCAGCTGTCAATCCTGAAATGCTCTCTCTGAAATCAACTGCGAAGTCATCGACCGATTTTCCTTCTTTGAGTCCAACTGCGATGACTTGATCCATCTTATCACCAGCAAACATGGCTAGTGATGTCTTTAGACCTTCTGCCAGTCCACCATGACTGACCAAAACGAGGTATTTCATTTTGCTACGCCTCCTTTATTTGACTCTATTGTAGATTATTTGAAAGCGTTTTTACATTGTCAAATGTCACATTCCTAATATGACATTTAGCAATAAAAAAATGACATCTGTCACTTGACAAAATGCCATCTTATTTTACTCTAAACTCCTACCTGTAGACTACTTTCAATCTCCCTCTGAATTTGAGGCAAGCGGTTCTCAACATCTTGATCGCGCAAGGCATTGCCAATCAAGTAATCTAACTTTTCTAACACCTCTTTTGAGACATTTTTCGGACTACTTTCAACAGCTTGTTCCATAATGCGGTTCAAGGTCTGATTGGTCAAGGAATCCGTCCCAAAATCATCTACCTGCAAAAGGTCTTTACTAGAGCGACTCTTGACTACCTGTGGCATGACAGAGATCCCCTGGGATTGGGCAAAAAGGGTTTGTTGAATTTCTGGATCCTCTGTCAAAACCTGCATCAACTCCCAAGCCAACTTAGAATGAGAAGTCCGAGCAGACATGGCAAAAGAAGTCGTTGTGACTAAGGTCGCCTTGGTTGTTTTTGACTTAGCAGGCATCGGGATACAGGTCCAGGTAAAGTTTGAATATTTAGAAACGTGGTAGGGATAAGGTTTATAGGTCCGATATTGGGCCAAGGTCATAGGATAAAAGGCGACTTTCCCCTGGTCAAAATCTTTGGAGCTCACCTTGTAATTTTTATTTAAATCTTCCAATTTTTGTAGGAAAGTCAAGGATTCTTTGACTTCTGGAGCCGTCAGCTTAAGCATCCCTTCTTGAAAGAGATGACCCCCATTTGCTGCTAAGGCTTCTTTCCAGGTGTATTCTGTACTCCCAAATTGGTCTAGTTGCCCATCCCCATTGGTATCTTTGGTTAGTTTTTTACAAATCCCGTAGAACTCCTCCAGGCTCCAACCTTCTTTGGGAACCGCGATACCTTCTTTATCCAAGAGATCTTTATTGACACACATCAAAATAGGATTGCTTTCATAAGGTAAGGCATAGGTTTGCCCTTGATAGACACCTGATTCAAAGGCAACGGGATAAAAGGCAGCTTGATCTTTTCGATCCATATAGCCGTTTAACTTTTCTAGCACCCCCCGCGCTGCTAATAGGGAAAGATCTTGCTCAGAGACCATAAACACATCTGGCGTCTTTCCTGAGACAATCTTTTCGGAGAGCCAGTCTGAATAATCTGACTGCGGAATCCCGTTTTCATACTCTACACGGACGTGGGGATGAGACTTCTCAAATTTTTGAATGGCGCGATCCAAGGCATGGGAACGTTGACTGGTCGGCACATCCCAACTAGAACCTGCATACACGCCAATATGAAGCACGGTCGGTTGCTGTTTCCACCAATAAAAACCAGCGCTCGCACAGAGCGCTAAAAGGAGACCAAGCCCCCAAGAAAGATGCTTTCGCTTCAATTTCATTCTGTATTTCCTTTAGAAAAATCACGTCTGGTCACTCCTGTTTGGACAGACCAGATCGCTAATTGCGTTCGATCTCTTAGGTTTAATTTCGCCAAAATCGTTGATAAGTAATTGCGCACGGTTCCTTCTGATAAGAAAAGTTTGGCCGCAATTTCTTTATTGGACTCCCCATAGCCGACCTCTTGGATAATGCGCCATTCCGTCGTGCTCAAATCCTTGACATTGTCTTCATCCACAGCAATAGAGAAGTTGGATTTGGCCATTTGAGAGAAAATTTGAAAGACCTTGCTAGCGATATTCGGGTTGATCATGGCTCCTCCCTGGTATACCACCTTAATCGCTTCATAGAGCTCCTCTGTCGAGGCTCCTTTTAAAAGATAACCTGAAGCACCATACTTGAGTGCACTATAGATAAATTCATCATCGTCAAAGGTCGTTAAAATAATAATTTTGATATCCGGATAGTGTTCTTTTACTTCTTTTGTCGCCAAAACCCCATCCATGCCTGGCATCCGAATATCCATCAAGATCAGGTCAGGATGTGTCTGTGGAATGCTAGACAAGACGTGATTCCCATCTTCCACTGTGGCCACCACTTCGATATCAGGGTGGGCCGACAAAATAATTTTTAGAGATTCTCGAATCAAGGCCTGGTCATCTGCCACCATTACTTTTATCACCATTTCTATCTCCCTTCTTTATATTTCGGTAAACTAACGCGCGTGAAAAATCCATCGCGACTTTCAAATTGAAGCTGTCCTCCTAGGATGGAAATACGCTCCATCATCTGCTTGAGCCCATAGCCATAGGTTAAGGTTTCAAACCCAACCCCATTGTCCTGCAACTCGATCAGGTAATCTTCTTCATCCTCAAAAAAATGAAGGGTCATCCGGCTGGCATGACCATGGCGAACCGCATTGGTCATAGACTCCTGGATCACACGAAAAATCGTATCTTCAATCATGACGTCCATATCGACATCGACCCATTCATAGTGTAAATCAACCTGCAAGTTGGAAAGCGTCTGGTACTCGCGGATCATCTTTTCTAAAGCATCTTTGAGGGTTCGTCCCTCAAGGGCACCTGGACGGAGGCGGTTGAGAGAGCCCCTCACATCCTGGATCCCTTCACGAACCACTTCTGATACACTTTTCACCTGCTCTTTTGCCCGATTGGGATCGATATCAATCAAGACCCCAACAGCATCTAAACCTGCTGAGATCCCTGTTAGCGCGTGTCCCAAGGTATCGTGAATTTCCCGAGCAATCCGCTTACGCTCCCGATCTTCTGCAATCTTCTCAGACAAGGCCATATAGTTGTTCAACTCCGTATTGACCTTCGAAACCATAGCCAACTCTTCTTCTACTTCGTGGTTTTCCGCAAGAACATTCATAATATAGAACAAAAGCGAAATAATAAAGAGCACCATATTCAAGGCATAGAGGGAATTCTTCAAGAAAAAGGCCAGAATCCGGATGGAGGCAGGGTAAAAATGAATATAGACATCAAGAGAAGGAATCGGAAAGAAAAGCGAAAAGACGTCTGAATTGGTCACAAGGAGCACCAAGAAACTTACTAGGATAAAAGCAAACCAATACTTGCGGTCTCGCTTGGTATTCAACTCTTTGGAACCATAGAAGATATCTGCAAAAACCAATAGAATAAGCCCGTTATAAGCTACATTTTGGACCCACATCAAGAGCAACATCAGGAGGATCTCCAGAATGTTCCACTTATCAAAAATGGACCATCGACTCGTTTGAGACCGGTAACGACTCATGGAGATCAAGGCAATTCCAGCAAATAAGAGCGCAGACAACCAAAAAGTTGTAGAGGGCGCAAAAGGAATACGCTCTAAGCGTTCTACTAATAGAGAAGCTTGCCTTTGGGCAATGATATAGTTGGTTGCTTGAAGATAGATGATACTGTTGAGCATAACAGCGATAAAATTCACGACCATCAGGATGGCCAAACTGTATCTCACACCTCTAAATTTTCTCATTACTGCCACCCATTCACATCAAAGTGATCGATGTTTTCCTTTGTCATCATTTGAACCGGAATAGTTATCTCTTTTTGGTAGCTCTTCCCAGCCGTCATATCTTGGATGACCTCCATCACGCGGTCTCCCATCTTCAAAGGAGACTGGGCAACGGTTCCCACGACATCATCTGTCGAGTGCAGCAAGGCTTTCATATCTGGTGAGCCATCAATCCCATAGATCGCAATAGGATGGGTGATTCCTTGCTCCTTGATCGCCGCTAAAGCTCCTATAGCCGAGCGGTCATTTAGGGCAACTAGTGTATCGACATCCACCCCTGACTGCAAGAACTTACGGACAGCGGGCATGGCGATCTCCGTCTGACCCTTGGTTTCTAGTTCCGAGATGATCTGATAAGACCCCCGACCTTTGATGGTATCCTTAAATCCTTGAATCCGTGTATCTGCTGAAACAGTCCCCTTATGTTCCAAGAGAAGGATCCGAGCATTTGAAGAGCGTTTCATCAACTCTTTCGCAATCAAGACTCCTGCCTGGTAGTTATCAGAGACAATGCTGGCATCCGGCTTAAAATGCTTGAGCTGGGTATCAACTGCAATGATCTTAATTCCTTGTTTTCTAGCTTTTTTAAGAGCCCTTAAAATGGGCTGACTATCCCCTTTGACCGGATTAATCACAATCACATTTACCTTTTGGGCGCAAAAATCATCGATCTGCTGGCTCTGCCTTTTTTCGTCCAATTCTGGATCTCGGACAGATACAAGAGCCCCTTTCTCATCGGCAATTCGACTAATTTCCGAATGAATACTTTTATAGAACTCATTGTTCATGGTCATATAGGTAACACCGATCTTTGTCTGTCCCTTCATGCTACTGGTTTGACAAATCGCATAGATCCATAAGAGGATGCAGGCCACTGGAATCAACAGTAGAACCCGTTTTATCAGCCATTTCAACCGTTCTTTTCTCTCTTCTTTTCCTTTCAAACTCCGTTCCTTTTCTGAAAATTTTGAATATATATTACTTTATTTTACTACTTTTTCAAGAAAAGTGCTTGTTTTTATTGTACAGATGCATTTATTTGATTCATTTTAAAAAGAGTCATTCCCGAATAAAATCCCTCATAAGTATCAAAAAAGCTAGTCTATGGACGAACTAGCTTTCTTTTTTACTTCTAAAAGGGAAGATCTTCCTCTTCTAAGATAATATCAGCCAAATCTCCTGTTCCACCATTTTCACGCATAGCCCGCTGAGCCCGGCTCTCTAGCAACTGAAAACTTTGGCAGAGGACCTCTGTCACATACTGCATGACGCCATTTTTCTCGTAGCGGCGCGTCCGAATCTCTCCATCCAAAGAGATCAAGCTCCCTTTACTGGCGTAACTAGCCATGGTTTCAGCCAATTTCCCCCAGACAACCACATTGACAAAATCAGTCTCTCGCTCCCCGTTTTGGTCCTTGTAGCGACGATTGACCGCAACGGTCACTCGGGCAACGGATTTGTCTGTGCTGGTTTTATGCAATTCTGGAGCCGCTACTAGGCGACCGATTAAAATAACTTTATTATACATCATTTACCTCCTATCTATTTATTCGAAAAAATTTCAAAAAATGGAGGT
>CABSRC010000019.1 GCA_902480035.1 uncultured Streptococcus sp.
CCCTTTGTATCTTATGCTACCCTTCGATATATTCTTTGAGTTCTTGTCCTTTTAGGCCGGCATTGAGGGCGATGAGAAGTTTGATGCGAGCTTTGGGGGCATTTAATTCTTTGATGAAAAAGACACCTGATTGATGGAGTTGGACGCCTCCTCCTTCATATGCGTAGACGGGTTCAGCGATTCCATTGAAGCAACGGGATACTAAAGCGATTGGAAGGCCTGCATCCATGAATTCTTGGAGTTTATGTGCCGTTTCTTTAGGGATGTTTCCTGCTCCAAAGGCTTCGATAATGAGGCCATCGAGCTTTGAAAGATCCAGCATGTCCAGTAGATCGGTTTTCATCCCTGCATAGGTAGCAATGATCGGAACGAACCCATCGATGGTATTGAGATCAAAGCGCACCCTTGGCTCGGCTGTTTTAAAGAAGAGGATTTCCTTTTTCATGACCAAACCTAGTGGACCGTGGGTTGGTGTCTGGAAGGTGCTGACATTGGTGGTATGTGTTTTGGTGACGTACTTAGCTGCATGAATTTCGTCGTTCATGACGACTAAGACGCCTTTATCGCGTGCTTTTGGATCGGCAGCCACTCGAAGGGCTGTCAGAAAATTATAGACGCCATCGCTTCCGAGCTCGTTGGAGCTTCGCATAGCTCCTGTAATGACCACAGCGATCTCTGGTAACTCCATGGTATCCAAGAAATAAGCCGTTTCTTCCAGCGTATCTGTCCCGTGGGTAATAACGATGCCATCATAGTTGTGAGATTCCTCTTTGATTTTTTGATATAGGGCTAACATGTGACGGGGGGTCATTTGAGGGCTGGGAAGGTTGAAGAAGTCCTCTGAGGTGACTGCAATTCCTTCGATTGGTGAAGTGACTTGGGTCATGGGATTGACTTCATTGGTAATCACTGCCCCAGAGTCATCTGCCGCCATCGAAATGGTCCCTCCGGTATGTAGTGCTAAAATTTTCTTAAACATGTGAAGCTCCTTGGAATATGTGATATAATTTATTTTATCATAAAAAGAAAGAAACAGTAGACATGGAAATAAAAGCAGTCTTTTTTGATATCGATGGGACCCTGGTCAATGATAGTCGAGCGGTCTTAAAATCAACAGAAAAAGCTATTCAATCTTTGAAGGAAGAAGGAATCTATGTAGGACTTGCGACAGGGCGGGGACCTGCCTTTGTCAAACCGTTTATGGAACGCTATGGTTTTGATTTTGCAGTGACCTATAATGGTCAATATATTTTGACCAAGGACCGCGTACTGTTTACCAGCCCAATCGACAAAAAGAGCCTGCACCAGCTGATCGACTATGCTCGAGAACACCGTAAGGAAATTGCTCTTGGGACAAAGGATGGAGTATTTGGTTCTCGGATTATGAGTTTTGGGATGAGTCCTATTTCAACCTGGTCCAGTCGCTTTGTGCCTCGCAAAATGGCCCGAACAGTCAGTCGAGGATTTAACAAAGTGGTCAGCAAGGTCGTCCCACAGGATCAGGACACCCTCTATGCACTAGCGCAGGAACCAATCTACCAAGTACTGATCTTATCGAGTCCGGAAGAGACTGCAAAAATTGAAAAAGAGTTTCCACATCTGAAATTTACACGTTCCAGTCCTTTTGCAGCAGACGTCCTCAACCCAGGCATTTCCAAGCTAGAAGGGATCCGCATCGTTGGTCAGGAATTTGGCTTTGACATCGATGAAGTGATGGCTTTTGGAGATTCTGATAATGACTTAGAGATGCTGTCAGGTGTTGGCTTGTCTATTGCGATGGGAAATGGGACGACCAGTGTCAAGGCAATTGCCAAGCATACTACGACCAGTAATGGCAAGGATGGCATTCAAAAGGCCCTGCAACACTTTGGTATTCTTTCAGAGAAAGAACTCTTTCTTTCTAAGGATGATCACTTCAATAAGGTCAAAACCTTCCATGGTGTGATGGATGGGGAAACCCAGGAGAAACCAGTTGTTTGGCAGCCTCAAGACGCCCTTTATCGAACCATGTTCAAGCAAGAGGAGTTGGTAGAATTTGTCCGAGCAGCTAGCACAAGTGAGGAAGAATTTGACCGCTCGGTAGCCGCTCTTCACGAAGCCTTGGATAAGGCTGCAGATAAGGTTCGGAGCAAGCATCCAGCTGAGATCTCCATGGTAGGGCAGGTTGATGCCTTGATTGATACTCTCTATCTGACTTATGGTAGCTTTGTACTAATGGGGGTCGATCCTGAAGAGGTCTTTGAGATTGTTCACCGGGCCAATATGGGCAAGATTTTCCCAGATGGAAAGGCGCACTTTGATCCAGTAACCCACAAAATTCTGAAGCCAGATGATTGGGAAGAAAAATACGCCCCAGAACCAGCCATCAAAAAAGAACTCGATCGCCAGCTCAAGGCCTACGAAAAACATGCAAAACAAAAAGAAGCAAAAAAAGACAACTAAAAAAGAGAGTGGGACAGAAATCGGTAATTCGTTAGAATTCGATTTCGTCGTCCCACCTCCGCACAGTTGAGTAGGGCTGTAAAAGCTGATGAAATCAGCGTAGTAGAGCCCACTCAACCACTGCGTCTTGCTCGACAATCCAAAGACAATTGAGAGGCTAGGACTTTTGTCCCAGCCTCTTTTTCTTTCTTACATGGTTTTATCCTTATCACGTACCACTAGTAAGTCTACTTTGGCGTGGCGAAGGATATATTCTGAAGAGGATCCGACCATTAACCGTTCGAAGGCATTGAGTCCGGTAGCCCCGACCATAATAAGGTCAACCCCTTCCTTACTTGGGATATCATTGGCTAAGAGGACTTTTGGATTTCCCATTTCTACAACAGTCACAACATTTTGAACGCCGACTTTTTCAGCACGTTCCTTGTAGCCTTTGAGCAATTCATTGGCTTCTTCTTGCAATTCTTCGTAGACCTCAGCATCAAAAGTTGAGACGCTTTGAAGGGCACGGGTATCGATGACGTGGGCAATAGTCAATTTAGAGCCGTTGCGAAGAGAAACGTTAACCCCTTTTTCAAAGGCTAATTCTGCTTCATGAGAACCGTCGACAGCGACCATAATGTTTTCGTATTTTTGAGACATAATCCTACCTCCTTATAGCTTGAAAACATGGATAGAATAGAAGGGAATCCTATTCTTTATACACTTATATTTTATCTCTTTTGAGCTAGAATGTAAAGGTAAAGTCTCGCTTTTCTGCTATATTTTTGCAGAATTTTTAAAGTCCTCGGTTTGTACTCTATTTGAACTAGTGGTATAATAGAGATAATTTCGTGAATCGAGGCAGAATATGAAGGAATATAATAAATCAAGCAAACTCGAACATGTCGCTTACGATATTCGTGGTCCAGTCTTGGAAGAAGCCATGCGCATGCGAGCAAATGGAGAAAAAATTCTACGTTTGAATACGGGGAATCCTGCTGAATTTGGCTTTACAGCTCCAGATGAAGTCATCCATGATTTGATCATGAATGCGCGTGATAGTGAAGGCTATTCAGACTCAAAAGGGATTTTTTCAGCCCGCAAAGCAATCATGCAGTACTGCCAGTTGAAAAAAATTCCAAATGTAGATATTGATGATATTTACCTTGGGAATGGAGTGAGTGAGCTGATCGTCATGTCCATGCAAGGACTTTTGGACAATGGGGATGAGGTCTTGGTTCCCATGCCGGACTATCCTCTTTGGACAGCAGCCGTCAGCCTAGCTGGTGGGAATGCCGTTCACTATCTTTGTGATGAAGAAGCAAACTGGTATCCAGATATTGAAGATATCAAGTCGAAAATCACCTCAAACACTAAAGCTATCGTTGTCATCAACCCGAATAACCCAACAGGTGCCCTCTATCCAGATGAGATCCTACTTGAGATTGTAGAGATCGCTCGACAAAATAACTTGATTATCTTCGCAGATGAAATCTACGATCGTTTGGTCATGGATGGGGAGAAACACACGGCTATTGCAAGCTTAGCGCCTGATCTCTTCTGTGTAAGTATGAATGGCTTGTCAAAATCTCACCGGATTGCCGGTTTCCGTGTTGGTTGGATGGTTCTATCCGGACCAAAGCACCATGTGAAGGGCTATATCGAAGGCTTGAACATGTTGTCCAATATGCGTCTTTGTTCAAATGTTTTATCTCAACATGTTGTGCAAACCTCTCTTGGAGGCTACCAATCTGTGGATGAACTCTTGCTTCCAGGTGGTCGAATCTACGAACAACGGAACTTTATCTACAAAGCTATCAATGATATTCCAGGCCTCTCAGCTGTTAAGCCAAAGGCTGGTCTCTATATCTTCCCTAAGATTGATCGGGATATGTACCGCGTGGATGACGATGAACAATTTGTATTAGAATTTTTGAAGCAAGAAAAGATTCTTTTGGTTCATGGCCGTGGCTTTAACTGGAAAGATCCAGATCACTTCCGGATCGTTTACCTCCCACGTGTGGATGAATTGGCTCAAATTCAAGAAAAAATGACTCGTTTCTTGAAGCAATACAAACGTTAATTAGATAAAGGATTGAAGAGGAAGGTCTTCAATCTTTTTTTGATTCATTTTATAAAATCCATGTCATCGAAACGACATTTTTCTGAATTGCGCATAATTGTAGAAAAAATAAATAATTTTCAGATAATTTGATTGAAATTCCCACACTTATATGATATACTTGAGCTGACTATATGCGAGGTTTATTATGGCAAACTTATTAGAAAAGACACGTAAAATTACATCCATCTTGAAACGGACTGATGAACAGTTGCAGTTCGAGATGCCTTATAATGATATTGCCCAGCAATTAGCGGATATTATCCACTGTAATGCCTGTATCATTAATAGCAAGGGAACCCTTCTTGGTTATTTCATGCGTTACAAGACCAACAATGACCGGGTAGAAGCTTTCTTTCAAAATAAAAAATTACCAGAAGATTATGCCAAGGCGGCAAGCTTAGTTTATGATACAGAAGCTAATTTAGATGTGGACCATGATTTGAGTATCTTTCCGGTCGAAACCAAGTCTGAATTTCCTGATGGCTTGACCACCATTGCGCCGATCCATGTTTCTGGTATTCGGTTGGGTTCCTTGATCATTTGGCGCAATGATAAACAGTTTGCGGATGATGATTTGATCTTGGTTGAGATTGCCAGCACCGTGGTGGGGATTCAAATGTTGAATTTCCAACGCGAAGAAGACGAAAAAAATATTCGTCGTCGGACAGCGGTGAATATGGCTGTCAATACCTTGTCTTACTCTGAATTGCGGGCTGTTTCTGCCATCCTTAGTGAATTGAAAGGAAATGAGGGGCAGTTGACTGCTTCTATCATTGCAGATCGGATTGGCATCACTCGCTCTGTGATTGTCAATGCACTCCGGAAATTGGAGTCAGCTGGTATTATTGAAAGCCGTTCTCTTGGAATGAAGGGAACCTATCTCAAAGTGTTGATCCCAGATATCTTTGAGGAAATTAAGAAAAGAGATTACTAATGACTAAAGCTTTGATTTCAATTGACTACACTGTCGATTTCGTAGCAGATGATGGTAAGCTTACGGCAAGTGCCCCTGCCCAAACCATTTCTGAGACCATTGCTCAGGTGACCCAATTGGCCTTTGACCAAGGAGCCTATGTCTTTTTTGCCATTGATGCGCATGATGTAGAGGATCCATTTCATCCTGAAAGCAAGCTCTTCCCACCTCATAATATCATTGGGACCAGCGGACGTGATTTGTACGGCCCTTTGGCAGATTTTTATCGGGAGCACAAAGCGGATCCACGTGTCTTTTGGATGGATAAACGTCATTATTCTGCTTTTTCAGGAACGGACCTAGATATCCGCCTACGGGAACGCCATGTAGATACCGTCATTTTGACTGGGGTATTGACTGATATCTGTGTCCTTCATACAGCGGTTGATGCCTACAATCTCGGCTATCAGATCGAAGTCGTGGAACCTGCAGTGGCGTCGCTCACTCCTGAAAATCACCAGTTTGCCTTGAATCATTTCAAGCATGTCTTAGGGGCAAGCTTGGTAGACGGCGCACTAGCTGTATTAGATACTAAATAAGAAAACATTGTAAAAGAGGTCATAGACATTTGTTTAGGCCTCTTTTTTGGGGCCTAGAAATTGTCTTCCTCTCTTGAAAATGGTATTCTAATGGTAGCAAATAAGGGGGAGTTATGAATAAAAAAGCTGTCGTGTTTTCAGCGGATCTATCTTATATGGAAAAGTTGGAAACCGCTATGAAGTCACTGTGTGCCCATCAGGACCAGTTAAAAATTTATGTCTTGAATGAAGATCTACCAACTGAGTGGTTTACTATCATGAATCAGCGCTTGCGCCAGTTGGATTCAGAGGTGATCAATTGTCGGATGTCTCCCGAGCAATTCCAATCCTTCTCGCTTCCAAGTGACCATATTCACTATGCGACCTATTTCCGTTACGCTATTCCAGAGTTTGTGGAGGAAGAACGGATCCTCTATCTGGATTGTGACATGATCTTTACACAGGATTTATCGCCTTTATTTGAGGTCGATCTAAAAGGTTATGGACTGGGCGCGGTGGTAGATAAGCCAACGACGATAGATGGATTTAATGCTGGGCTTTTGGTGATTGATAAGACTTGGTGGCAAGAGCACCAAGTGACAGAGGCTCTTTTTGACCTCACTCGCGAGCACCATCAGCATGTTTATGGAGATCAAGGGATTTTAAATATGTATTTCAAAGATGCTTGGTATCCATTGCCTTGGACTTATAATCTACAAGTAGGATCTGATAAGGACCAGTACCTCTATGGGGACTTGGACTGGTATGAGGCCTTTCAAGGGATTCCTGCGGTCATTCATTACACCTCTCATAATAAACCATGGACCTCTAAACGTTTCAATCGTTTCCGTGAATTATGGTGGTTTTACTATGCCCTCTCTTGGGAGGAAATTTTGCTTCGAAAACCGATTTTAAAGCAAACCTATCAAGACTTAGTGGGAGAATTTCCTTATCATGCTGCCATTTATACCCATACAGCAGATATCCACGAGTTGGAGACGTTGTTAAAAGAGTTGCCAGACGTAGCGATTCATGTCCTTGCCCATAGCCATTTTGGTTTTAACTTGGTGCAATTGGAACGCTACCCCAACCTCTTTCTTTATCCCTCTTTTGATCCCTTGACCAGTCGAAAAGTCCTAGAAAAATTGGATTTTTATCTGGATATCAATCCCTATGATGAGGTCGATCAGATCACGCAAACGATCAGCCAACAAGGCGTCCCTATTTTTTCTTTTGAGGGAACCAATCATGTGCAGAATGGTGAGAATCAGGTGTTTAGGGATGATCAGGTGCAGGATATGGTGACAGCGATTCGCGATTATTTAAAGAGAAATGAGAAGAAGTATGGAAGCAAATGAAGTAGTCAGTATCATCATTCCTATTTATAACGTAGAAGCTTATTTGAGGCAATGTTTGGAAACGGTTATCCATCAGACTTACCCGAATTTAGAGATCATATTGGTCAATGATGGTTCGCCAGACCAGTCAGAAGAGATCTGTAAAGAATTTTTTAGGAAGGATGCGCGCATCCGCTACGTTCGCCAAGAAAATGGGGGCTTATCTGCTGCCCGTAATACAGGGATTGAGCTAGCGACTGGGGATTACATCACCTTTATTGATCCAGATGACTGGGTGACGGAGGACTATGTAGAAGTGCTCTATCGCCAACTGAAGAAGTATGATGCGGATGTCTCGGTAGCCAACTATAACCTCTATGATGACAGTAGTAGCAAATACTTGATCAAGGTAACAGACGACGATTATTCAGAGACTCTTTATGAGGGACGCGAGATCATGGACCACGATGCCATCCAGGAGACTAGAGATATGGCCTGGGCTTGTGCCATGATGAAGCTCTATAAGCGTAGCTTATTTGAAGGGCTTCGTTTTCCGGTCGGAAAAAATGTCGAGGACAACTTCCTCATGTACAAGCTCTTCTTAAAAGCCCATCGGGTGGTTCATACAGAGAAATGTATTTATTGGTATCGCGTGGGCCGTGCAGATACTCTGTCCCAGGTTTGGACAGAAAAGCGAGTCGTCGATGAGATGGAAGCTAAGCACGAGAAGTTGGCTCTACTAGGGATGTTGGGCTATGATTTGACCTGGCATCGCTATATCTACAAAACGCGCTTGAAACGGGCCCTTGAAAAATTAGAGGAAGCAGGCTTGCAAGGGTCAGAAACCTATGAGCGCGTGGTGACCAACCTCCGTTTTATTGAAACGATGGACTAACCCCTTATTGATGAGAAAGGATTAGCATGTTCATTATTGCATCAGAGCAGACCAGAGAGCTGGATCGTTTGCAAAAATACTTGGACAAACTTGGCCAGCCCTACCGGGTATTTGTGACCAATCTGGAAACAGATTTGGACCAACAGACAGAGAGTCTTGCGACCTTTTTTACCCAAAAAGACCCGGCATCAAAAGTTGGGCAACCATTATTTTTCAATGATCTAGAAGTTCCAGAATTATGGGAATGTTGGACGCTAGGGATCACGACCTATCTTTTTGATGGTGAGGAACGTCGTGCCAACGTGGTTTTGCGAGAGGATATTTTGTCACGAACGGTTGACAGAGTGGAATGGTTTGGTCAGGGAGAAGAGATCGTATCCATTGATGTCTACAACCGCTATGGCTGGAGAAGCAAGCAAAGTCTCCTTACTGATGCTGGTCAACCTTATTTAGACATTTATTTGAACCGTCAGCAAGAAGAAGTCCTGCTTCATTATATTTCGCAAGGGATCTTTTTGCATCAACCCCCTAAAGGACGGGATCATCTGTATGCCAATAAAGAAGAGCTTCAAAAAGCTGTTCTGAAACAAGTCTTGCCGGAAGATGAAGCCATTCTTTTGATAGATCAGAGCTTGCTAGCTTTTGTGAAAGAGATACCAAAGGAGCGACTAGCCTACTGTGCTCGTGAAGCTCATGCTCTAGATGAGATCAAAGAGCATGTTGGCCAGATTTTGTTGGTAGAAGATATTTTGAGTGAGAAAAAAGACGGAATCACGGCTCTGTCGGGGCTAGTAGATGTGGAGCAGGAAAGTTTTCAACCAGAAGCTCTGGTCATGACGGCTTCTCAAGAGGTCGAAGGCTTATCTAGCCTAGTCCATCAGTTCCCACAAGTGACCTTTCATATTGCAGCCTTAACGGCCATGGGTCCGAAATTAACAGATTTAGCGGCTCGACCAAATGTACGCCTCTATCCAGGGATTTCGCTGGGAAATTATGAGAGTTTATTAGCTAGATGTTCTATTTATCTGGATTGCAACCAAGGGGAAGAAGTGATGAACAGTAGTATACGTGCTCTTGAAAATGGGCTAGTCTTGTTTGGTTTAAAGAGCACGGTGCACCAGGAAGCCTATAAAGAATTGAGCACGATTACCGATACAGTCGAAGAAATGAAACAGCAACTAGAAATATTGCTCCAGCATCCAGAGGCCTTCAAAGAAATGTTAAGAGAGCAAGTGCGGATCTTGGAACTGCCAGAAAAAGATGCTCTGAAAGAGATCTTTAAGCGATTAGAGGGAGGAACAGCATGACCATTTATACCTTTAATCTATTAGTGGGATTTGAACCCAATGGGGTCGATGTTGCACAAGCCTCTCGGGCAAAGATGCTCCGGAGTCTAGGAGCGACAGCGAAGTTTGTCTTTACCACTTGGCCCACTCCAGAAAAATTGGCCTATTACCTCTCTTTGGGGCATCGGGATGAGGAGTTGCTTTTTGCTCATTTAGCTTTTTCAGATCAACAGACTACAGTCCCTCAAAAGACGGTGGGGGCCTTGCAAATGGAGTTTCAACTGACTCGTCTAGATGTTGTTGAAAAAACAGAAGAAGCTATTCGCTATCAATTTGCGGATAGAAACGCACTGACCTTTCATCTGGACCCCTATCATCCAGACTGTGTCCGCTATGTGGATTATCTTTTATCTGGAAATATGATCAAGCGAGAGTATTATGGAGCTTGTAAACTTGCTACAGAGTATTTTCAGTATGGTAGTGTTCTCAGACGGACCTATCACAATCAAGATGGAAGTATCGCCTTTGAAGAATTGAAGTTAGGTGGAAGCTGGCTCTATAAACTGGGGCCTGAGATTTTGACCAACCATACAGAAGTGATGAGGCGTTTTCTGTCGAAACTTTCGCTCAAAGAAGGGGATCTGATTCTGCTTGATCGGGCTTCGCGCATGGATTTTGCCCGCCCTTTGTTGGAGAAAGATAATCCTTCCAAGCTCGCCATGGTGTTTCATTCGGAGCATGAATTTGAAAATGGCCATCTCAACTATGAGTACTATTATGTGTTCAAGTATGCCAAACGCTTCGATTACTTCATCACGGCGACGGAACTTCAAAAAGAAGTCTTGGAGCAGACACTTGCCAAACAAGGATGCCAAGGAATTCCGATCTATAGTATTCCAGTGGGGCATCTAGAAGAATTGACGGAATCACAAGGAGATCGACCTCCCTTTAGTGTGATCACAGCTTCCCGTTTGGATCCAAGAAAACGCATCGATTTGGCCATTCGAGTAGTGGCTCAAGCACAGAAACGACTCCCAGCCCTTCAGCTTGATATTTATGGGAAAGGTGGCGAAGCGGACAACTTGCGACACCTGATTCAGGAGCTTGAAGCGCAAGACTTTATTCATCTACGTGGTCATGCGGATCTTAAGCAGATTTATCCTTGCTACCAAGCCTACCTCACCACTTCTCAGTGGGAGACCTTTGGATTGACCTTGATGGAGGCGGCTGGAGCAGGGTTAGCCTTGCTCGGCTTTGATGCTCGTTATGGCAATCCAACTTTTATAAAAGAGGGTGAAAATGGCTTTTTGGTACCTTATAGCGAGACAGTGCCCGAAGAACAATTGGTCAAAGAGTTGGCAGACAAGCTGGTCCAGCTCTTTGAAAGTGACCTTGCACCATTTCATCAGGCTTCTTATGACTTGGCTTCTTGCTACCTCGCATCTCATGTCCAGAAACTCTGGAAAGAAACTCTAATAGAGATGGGACAATTAGGCGAAAAAGCAATATAAAATGAAGAATCTGTAGCGACAAAAAAGTCCTACAGATTTTTTCTAAGGCAAGCAAATTGAGCTAAATTATGGTAAAATAGAGGGTATTGAAAAATCATCAATTCACGAAAGGAAGCAAGATGAAAATTACGCAAGAAGAGGTAACCCACGTTGCCAATCTTTCAAAATTGAAATTCTCTCCAGAAGAGACAGCTGAGTTTGCGACAACCTTGTCGAAGATTGTCGACATGGTGGAATTGTTGGAAGAAGTGGACACAACCGGTGTAGCCCCAACAACGACTATGGCTGATCGTAAGACCGTATTGCGTCCGGATGTTGCTGAAAAAGGGACAGACCGTGACCGCTTGTTTAAAAATGTACCTGAAAAAGATAACTACTACATCAAGGTGCCAGCTATCCTAGAAGATGGAGGAGATGCCTAATGTCATTCAACCATAAAACCATTGAAGAGTTGCACGACCTCCTTGTCTCTAAGGAAATTTCAGCAACCGAATTGACTCAAGCGACACTTGACGATATCAAGGCGCGTGAAGAAGCAGTCAATGCATTTGTGACGGTGGCTGAAGAAGCGGCCCTTGCACAAGCCAAGGCCATTGATGAAAAAGGAATCGATGCAGATAATCTTCTATCAGGGATTCCATTGGCAGTGAAAGATAACATCTCTACTGACGGCATCTTGACCACTGCGGCATCAAAAATGCTCTATAACTATGAGCCTATCTTTGATGCGACAGCAGTTGCTAACGCCAAAGCTAAAGACATGATTGTTGTCGGAAAAACCAACATGGATGAATTTGCCATGGGTGGGTCTGGTGAGACTTCTTACTATGGGCCAACCAAGAATGCTTGGGACCATAGCAAGGTGCCTGGTGGATCTTCAAGTGGTTCGGCAGCTTCTGTCGCTTCAGGACAAGTCCGTTTGTCTCTTGGTTCAGATACAGGTGGTTCTATCCGCCAGCCTGCTGCCTTCAACGGGATTGTTGGTCTCAAACCAACTTATGGAACGGTTTCACGTTTTGGTCTCATTGCCTTTGGTAGCTCACTCGACCAAATTGGACCGTTTGCTCCAACCGTTAAGGAAAATGCGCAATTGCTTAATGTGATTGCCAGTGCAGATGCCAAAGATTCAACTTCTGCACCTGTTCGTGTAGCAGACTTTACTTCTAAGATTGGTCAAGACATCAAAGGCATGAAGATTGCCCTTCCTAAGGAATACCTAGGGGAAGGAATTGACCCAGAAGTCAAAGAAACGATTCTTAATGCAGCTAAGCACTTTGAAAAATTGGGAGCAACTGTCGAAGAAGTCAGCCTGCCTCATTCTAAATACGGGGTTGCCGTTTACTACATCATTGCTTCGTCTGAAGCTTCATCAAACTTGCAACGTTTTGACGGGATTCGTTATGGTTTCCGTGCGGAAGATGCTAAGAACTTGGATGATATCTACGTGAACACTCGTAGCCAAGGCTTTGGTGATGAAGTCAAACGTCGGATTATGCTGGGAACCTTCAGTTTGTCATCTGGTTACTACGATGCTTACTACAAGAAAGCCGGACAAGTTCGTACCCTCATTATCCAAGACTTCGAAAAAGTCTTTGCGGATTACGACCTCATCCTTGGTCCTACAGCTCCAAGCGTGGCCTTTGATTTGGATTCGCTTAACCATGATCCGGTTGCCATGTACTTGGCGGACCTCTTGACCATTCCAGTTAACTTGGCAGGTCTTCCAGGGATTTCGATTCCTGCAGGTTTTGCTCAAGGTCTTCCAGTTGGTTTGCAGTTGATTGGTCCGAAGTATTCGGAAGAGACCATCTACCAAGCTGCAGCTGCCTTTGAAGCAACAACGGATTATCACAAGCAACAACCCCTTATTTTCGGAGGTGACAATTAATGAACTTTGAAACAGTCATCGGACTTGAAGTCCACGTTGAATTGAATACAAACTCAAAAATTTTCTCACCAACCTCTGCCCACTTTGGGAACGAGCAAAATGCCAATACCAATGTGATCGACTGGTCTTTCCCAGGGGTGCTTCCTGTCTTGAACAAGGGTGTTGTGGACGCTGGGATCAAGGCTGCTTTGGCCCTGAATATGGATATCCACCAGCACATGCACTTTGACCGTAAGAACTATTTCTACCCTGATAATCCAAAAGCTTACCAAATTTCGCAATTTGATGAGCCAATCGGATACAACGGTTGGATTGAAGTGCAATTGGAAGACGGCTCAACCAAGAAAATCGGGATTGAACGGGCCCACTTGGAAGAAGATGCTGGTAAGAACACCCACGGAACAGATGGCTTCTCTTATGTAGACCTCAACCGTCAAGGAGTTCCATTGATTGAGATCGTATCTGAAGCAGACATGCGTTCTCCAGAAGAAGCCTACGCCTACTTGACAGCTTTGAAAGAAGTCATCCAATACACTGGCATTTCTGACGTCAAGATGGAAGAAGGATCGATGCGGGTGGATGCCAACATTTCTCTTCGCCCCTACGGTCAAGAGGAATTTGGTACCAAGACGGAGTTGAAGAACTTGAACTCTTTCTCCAACGTCCGTAAAGGTCTTGAATACGAAGTGGAGCGTCAAGCGAAAATCTTGCGTTCAGGTGGTGTCATTCGTCAAGAAACACGCCGTTATGATGAAGCCAACAAGAGCACGATCCTTATGCGTGTCAAAGAAGGAGCAGCGGATTACCGTTACTTCCCAGAACCAGACCTTCCATTGTTTGAAATCTCAGATGAGTGGATTGAGGAAATGCGCACGGAGTTGCCAGAGTTTCCAAAAGACCGCCGTGCTCGCTATGTGGCAGAGCTTGGCTTGTCTGACTATGATGCCAGCCAATTGACAGCGACGAAAGTCACTTCTGACTTCTTTGAAGCAGCCGTAGCCCTTGGTGGAGATGCCAAGCAAGTGTCTAACTGGCTCCAAGGTGAAGTGGCGCAATTCATGAATGCAGAAGGTAAAACGCTGGAACAAATCCAATTAACACCAGAAAACTTAGTAGAAATGATTGCCATCATCGAAGATGGAACCATCTCTTCTAAGATTGCCAAGAAAGTCTTCGTTCATTTGGCGAAAAACGGTGGCGGTGCGCGTGAATACGTCGAAAAAGCCGGATTGGTACAGATTTCAGACCCTGAAGTCTTGATTCCAATCATCCACCAAGTCTTCGCAGACAATGAAGCAGCCGTAGCCGACTTCAAGTCAGGGAAACGGAATGCGGACAAGGCCTTCACAGGCTTCCTCATGAAAGCAACCAAAGGCCAAGCTAACCCACAAGTAGCCCTCAAGTTACTTGCTCAAGAATTGGCGAAGTTGAAAGAAGATTGATAGAAAAAGAACCAGCCGAGAGGTTGGTTTTTACTATCCATAAAATTGTGTTAGAATAGGAAAGACCATTACATATCAACTATCATTAGGAGGAGTCACATGAACAAATTTTTAAGAGTTTTATTTATCCTAGTCATTATCGCTATGTCTGGAGCGATTATCTTCCAACTATTCTTTCCATCCTATATGGGAAGTCATTCGGGATATGGTATTTCTGTCGGTTGGCAACGGGAGATTGGGATTTGGAATATGGCAGTCCTTGTGATCTTGATTGCCGTCAATCTCAAATACGATTGGTTTTATCTTCGGACGGTACTAGTGGCGTTGATCATTGGTGGGTTTGGAATTGGGACCAATCATCTTTTCAGTTATTTTCACTATCATCTGCCGGTCAATGGGATTGGTGCGCTTGAAAATTATCTCCTTGTCCTTGGTTGGATGGTGGGCTGGAGAATAGAGAATTCACGAATCAAGAAGAGGTAAGAAGGAGCAGTCGAAGGGCGGCTCTTTTTTCATCTTCAGTTTTTTCTTGACAAAGTTTGTGAAAAGGCTTACAATGGATTTGTTGAGTTTCCTGAAAAGGAAAATGCAAATCATGGAAATATAAAGGAGATTATCCTATGGCTACTATGAAAGCAGCTCGCTGGCATGCAGCAAAAGACGTTCGTATCGAAGAAGTGGAAGTACCTGAAGTACAACCACATCAAGTAAAAGTGGCAGTTAAGTTCACAGGGATCTGTGGGACGGACTTGCATGAATATTTGGATGGACCGATCTTCATCCCAACTGAAGAACATGTGTATTCTGGTCAAAAAGCACCGGTTACTTTGGGACATGAATTCTCTGGTGAAATTGTAGAAGTCGGAAGTGATGTGACTCGTGTCAAAGTTGGGGATCGCGTGACGATTGAACCAATTTTGGCAAAACATAACCTAATCGGTGACTATAACCTTGATCCAAACTTGAACTTTGTCGGCCTTGCTGCAGATGGTGGTTTTGCCAAATATTGTGTCCTTGACGGTGACATTGTCCATGTGATTCCAGATGGCTTGAGCTATGAACAAGCTGCGCTTACAGAACCTGCAGCTGTGGCTGTTTATGCCGTTCGTCAATCTGCATTGAAAACTGGGGATACAGCCGTTATCTTTGGCTTGGGTCCAATCGGTCTTTTGATTGTTGAAGCCCTTCGTGCAGCAGGAGCATCAAAAATCTATGCGGTTGAATTATCTCCTGAACGCCAAGCGAAAGCGGAAGAATTGGGAGCAATCGTTGTTCGCCCAGAAGAAGGAGAAACAATCGTCGAAGCCATCCATCGCTTGACAGGTGGTGGAGCAGATGTTTCTTATGAAGTGACTGGAGTTCCAGTTGTTTTAGGTCAAGCCCTTGCAGCTGTTCATAAAGCTGGGGAATGTATGGTCGTATCTATCTGGGAACGTGAAGCTAGCATCAATCCAAATGAATTCGCTATCCAAGAAAAATCTCTCAAAGGAATTATTGCCTACCGTCATATTTTCCCTAAAGTATTGGAATTGATGGAACAAGGCTACTTCTCTGCTGAAAAATTGGTTACCAAGAAAATTAAATTGGAAAATATCGTTGAAGAAGGATTTATTGAATTAACACAAGATAAATCTCAAATCAAGATTTTGGTTCAACCTGAATAAGCGAATAAATTTATATGAAATATATGAGGCTGAAACGTTTCGTTTCGGCCTTTTATGATACAATAAAAGTAAGGAACAGATTTAGGAGGGGACTATGTCAAAGACGATGAAAGGAACACTCATGACCTTGATCGCCGGGATCGCTTGGGGACTATCCGGAGTTAGCGGGCAATATTTAATGGTTCATGGATTTTCGGCTATTGAGTTAACAAATCTCCGTTTGCTTTTTTCTGGAATTGTCCTTATTCTTCTTTCCTACGTTGCAGATAAGGAGAAGTTTTTGGCCTTTGCCAAAGATAAATCTTCCTACCTTCCCCTTCTTATTTTTGCCTTTTTAGGATTGTTATTGACTCAGTTGACCTATTTAGAGGCGATTGCTGAAACCAATGCTGGGACTGCTACGGTGTTACAGTATCTCTGTCCAGTGGGAATTTTAGCCTATACCTGTATCATTGATAAGGTGGCCCCTACACTAGCAGAAGTGTTTTCGATGCTTCTAGCGATTGGAGGCACATTCTTAATAGCAACCCATGGTCAACTCAATCAATTGGCCATCAATCCCAAAGGTTTGGCTTGGGGAGTGGTGTCAGCATTTGCCTATGCCCTTTACATCATTCTACCTCTGAACTTAATTCAAAAATGGGGAAGCATGCTGGTGATTGGAGTTGGGATGACTATTCCAGGAATCCTAATGCTCCCTTTTAGTGGTCTTCTCTCTTCTTCTGGAAACTACAGACTCGATACCTGGATGGCCCTTTTTGGCTTGGTGGTGATTGGGACGATTTTTGCCTATACAGCCTTTCTGAAAGGAACCTCTTTGGTAGGAGCCGTTAAAGGAAGCTTGCTGGCGTCCTTTGAGCCTGTTTCGGCAGTTTTCTTTGCCTTTGTCATTATGAAGGAGCATTTTTTTATGGTTGATGTGATTGGGATGGCCATGATCCTCCTTGCAGTTCTCTTGATTTCCCTCAAGGATTTCATGATTCAAAAAGAAAAAGGCATCTTGTAAAATCAAGACCTATCATATTTTAGTTAAAAGGTTGAGACGAAGGTCTTGGCCTTTTTATGATAGGGAAGAGTTATCACTATATAGCGTATACATAGATAGAAAAAGATGTTAAAATAGAACAAAACTTTTTTAAGGAGATAAGGATGAAAAAGATTTTTAAATGGACCCTATTTGCTGTGGCGACATTGAGTCTAGTAGCTTGTGGCACCACTGCTCAAAAGACAAATTCGCAGCAATCAAAGACGGAAAAAGCGGCGAAAAATTCAGCATCTGACGGTCAAGTAGAGCTGAGCCTAAAAGGAGGGCAATACATCAAACCGCCTGTCCTCAATGACTCAGAAGACGGCACTTATTTGGCCCTTCAATTAGAATTTAAGAATGTTGCTAAAGAATCTATTAACGTGTCAGATTCAGATATCACCATTTACGATGCGGAGAATAACAAGGTCAAATTGCAGTCAGGAATTTATGACCAAACGGAAGCCTTCCAATTGCTCAAGAGTGATCAGTTGGCCCAGGATAAAAAATTAACCGGCTATATTGTCTTCCCAGTCGAAAAAGGCAAAAAATACGAAGTGCAGTATGAACGAAAAACCTATAGCTCTGATAAAAAAACGAAGCCTCTAAAATTTGCGGTGGATTCTTCTCAGTATGAGGACAAGGTGGAAGATTCCACCCTTCTAGCTGATGAATACATCAATCAAGTTTACTTTAGTGGACAACGAAAGGTCAAAAAGGATGATGCTTTTGTTTTGGGAACTGATTTGAAAAAGGAAGCCAGTGATTTCCGTGCGAAATTTGCGGCTGATTTTACTCGTAAACTACACGATTACCAATTCCCAGAAGAAGAAGTGACCCAGTTTATCGATGCTTATGAAAAGGAAAATGCAAAGCGCGCTAAATTAACCTATAAGGTTAAACAATATCTCCCGGACAAGGTGGTCATTAGTCTAAATCCTGAGACTGTCAGCATGGAAAAGACGATTTTAAACCACATGCAGACCTTCTATCAAGAAC
>CABSRC010000020.1 GCA_902480035.1 uncultured Streptococcus sp.
TGAATCAAGCGATCATCCATCCAGTTCCATTCTTCAAAAGAAAAGGTCCGACGTAAACCAGGTGCCATATTTCTCGCAATCATCGCCGCCTCAATACAAAACGTTCCAGAACCACATGTCGGGTCAATCAAGGGTTTATCTGGATACCAGTTTGACAGCAGAAGAATTGCCGCTGCCATATTTTCCTTAATAGGGGCTCCCCCTTTTTCAGTCCGATAACCACGTTTGAAGAGGCTACTACCAGTGGTGTCAATCAAGACGGTGGCTTGGTCTTTAAGGATTGATACTTCGATCTTAAACTCTGCCCCATTTTCCATGAGAGGAACACCTTCTGGGCGGGCATAGTGTTTTTGTAACTTTTTAACAACTGCTTTTTTCGAAATGGCCTGAACGCTAGGTTCATTATGGAGTTTTGATTTGACACATTTAGCCTTAGAAATAGGAAAACGTGCTCCTAAAGGCAAATAATTTTCCCAATCCAAAGCAAAGACACCTTGAAAGAGTTCTTCGAAGGTTTTGGCTGGAAAAGTCCCAACCACAATTTTTACTCGATCAGCCGCGCGCAACCAGAGATTGGTCCCTATGATTGCTCGACGGTCTCCTTGAAATCGAACCCGTCCATTTTCGACCTGGCAATCGTAGCCAAGATCGCGTAGCTCTCGACCAACAACAGCCTCTAAGCCAGCAGCGGCCGTTGCAATCAATTCAAATTGTTTTTTCATCTTATTCCTATCACTTTAAAAAAGGAGGTTGAGATCTCTCTCCACCTCATCAACCTATATGCAATTTTCTATAAGCCATGTTTTGTTCCAGAAATGACTAGGTACCATTTCCTTCGATAATCATCTGTCTACTGTTTCCAGTCAGAATGCTATGTTCGTTTCCACGCATTCCATGCCCCGACCAAAGTTTGGGTTGCTAGCTTGAGGGGTTTACCGCGTTCCACTTTTTAGGTTTCCCTAAAAACTACGTCACTGTGGCACTTTCAGAGTTACTAGAGCTTATCCTTAGACTTAGCTCCTTCACTCGCCGTAACTTGAATACCAAGTCCCTAGGCTTATGGATTCACCTAGCACAAACACTACAGGCATCACAGCCTGTGCTAGCATGGACTTTCCTCATGAGAATATTCTCTCACGCGATTATCCAAAAATTGCACAATCTATGGGATTAATAATCGCGATCTATGATCTGTTTGCCAAAAACTTCTTTTTCCAACCGATTGAGACGTTTGAGAATATCAAAGTTCGTCGCTGTTGTCACTTGCGGAAATTCTTGCGTAGCAGTGCTAGCAATCGGAGATGTTTGTGGTGTTTCCTGTGCTTTTTGGGCAAGCTCTTCACGAAGGCGGGCGTTTTCTTCACGCAATTCCTTCACCAAAGCAGCATAGGTTTCATAGTCTTTTATGACATCATCCAAAAATTCATTTACTTCATCTTTATTATAACCACGAACTTCTCGTTTGAAATCTTGATCAAAAATATCTTTCGCAGTAAAAATAATACTCGCCATTACTCTCTCCAATCTAGTTCATCATCTCAATTATATAAAAAAATGGTAAGAAAAATCAAGGTATAACACTTAGTTTTCGTAAAAATTTTCAGCAAGTTCATTTAAGTCATCAAAACTTAATTGTTTGACATAAAATGGTTCTTTTTCTACCATCATTTTGTAAAGATATTTTAAATTGGTTTCATTTTCTGGATCATAAAAAACATAAGCTCCATCCGCGTTATCTATCAAAAACTGATTGTATTCTTTTAGTTGACCCGGATTGCTATAGTGTGGATAGGCATATTTCACGAAATCCACTTGTTTGAAGCGTGCTAATAATTCCTGATTGCTTTCATTCCAATTTTCGCCAACATTCTCAAATAGGAAGATCGTCGCCATTTGAAAATCGTAATCTTTTTTTAATGCAAAGGCGACCTCTAGTACCCAAGCCTCAAATCCCAAATTACCAGAAAAGACCAGCCATTTCACTCCTTCTTCAAATAGACGACGAAGATCTCTTTCAATGGCTTTTTTGATAATGGTCAGTCGAGGGTCTTTATTGGAAAAGACTCCCACATCAAAACTCTTATAACCTGCAACAAGTATGGTATTCATTTTTTCCTCATTATTCTAATTTATGATATAATAGAGTGATGTAATTGTACCAATAAGGAGAACTATGGTCAACTATCCACATAAAGTAGCAAAAAAAACCTTGGTCTCTACACAAAGGAAACATCCAGTCGACTTTGCGAATCGTGGGATGACATTTGAAAAAATGATCAATGAAAGTAATCAATACTATCTTTCTCGAGGTCTGGCAGTCATCCATAAAAAACCAACACCGATTCAAATCGTGAAAGTAGATTATCCACGTCGCAGTCGGGCAAAGATTGTTGAAGCCTATTTCAGGCAAGCCTCAACGACGGACTATTCTGGAGTATACAAGGGACACTATATCGATTTTGAAGCTAAGGAAACACAGCAAAAGCAATCCATGCCGATGAAAAATTTTCATCAACATCAGATCGATCATATGGAGGCGGTTGTCCAGCAAGGCGGTATCTGTTTCGTTCTCTTGCATTTTGCAAAGTTGAGTGAAACCTACTTACTTCCTGCTCCTGCATTAATTCACTATTACAACATCGATCATGGTAGTAAATCCATGCCCCTCTCCTATATTCAGGAGCACGGCTTTCTAGTAGATAAGAATCGTCTTCCAAGCGTTCCTTATCTTGATATTATCGAACAGAAACTTCTAGGCGGTATTTAAATGAATAAACAAACAGTCATTCAATGGTTGAAATATGTTGCCATCGCAGCCATTTCATTTTTCTTACTTTTATTTGTCCTCGGTGGACTGATATTTGGTTACTATGCTATGAAAGCACCAACCTTGTCTGAAAAAGATTTGGTTGCAACAACATCTAGTAAGATCTATGACAACCAAAATAACTTGATCGCAGATTTGGGGGCTGAGAAACGAATCAATGTCACAGCCAATGAAATCCCTACTGATTTGGTCAATGCTATCGTTGCGATTGAAGACCACCGTTTCTTCAATCACCGCGGGGTCGACATCATTCGGATTGGCGGTTCCTTCCTTCACAACTTACGAGGAGGAAGTCAAGGTGGGTCAACCTTGACGCAACAATTGATCAAGTTAACCTATTTCTCCACTTCAGCCTCTGACCGTACCCTCTCTCGTAAGATCCAAGAAGCTTGGTTAGCAACCCAATTAGAAAAGAAAGCAACCAAACAAGAAATCTTGACCTATTACGTCAATAAAGTATTTATGGCGAATGGGAACTACGGAATGCAGACAGCTGCGAAAAGTTATTACGGAAAAGATCTAAAAGATCTTTCACTCCCTCAATTGGCACTCCTTGCGGGGATGCCCCAAGCACCAAACCAATACGATCCATACTCCCATCCTGAAGCAGCGCAACAACGCCGAAACTTAGTATTAAAAGAAATGCTCGATATGAAGACCATTTCTAACAAACAATACGAAGCAGCGGTCAATACACCTGTTACAGATGGTCTGCAAAGTCTTAGCTCTTCAAGCAGTTATCCAGCTTATATGGATAATTACCTAAAAGAAGTGATCGAGCAGGTCGAAGAAGAAACAGGCTACAACTTGCTCACAACCGGGATGGATGTCTATACTAACGTTGATACCGAAGCGCAAAAGAAATTGTGGGACATCTACAATACAGATGAATATGTCAACTATCCAGATGATGAATTGCAAGTAGCTTCAACAGTTATCGATGTTAATAATGGTAAAGTCATTGCACAACTTGGCTCTCGTCACCAATCCAGCAATGTTTCCTTTGGTACAAACCAAGCGGTTGAAACGAACCGTGACTGGGGTTCAACAATGAAACCAATCACAGATTACGCACCAGCTCTTGAACATGAGGAATATACCTCTACAGCAGCTACTACAACAGATGCGCCATACAACTTCCCTCATTCCTCAACGCCTGTCTACAACTGGGACCGTTCATACTATGGTAGCATGTCCATTACCTACGCAATTCAACAATCTCGTAACGTGCCTGCGGTGAAGGCCCTGGAAAAAGTTGGTCTTAAACAAGCTAAGAAATTCCTCAATGGATTAGGGATCGATTACCCAGAAATGGTTTACGCTAATGCCATCTCAAGTAATACTAGCGATTCAAGTAACAAATACGGAGCTAGCAGTGAAAAAATGGCTGCTGCCTATGCTGCTTTTGCCAATGGCGGTACCTATTACAAACCATCCTATGTTAGTCGGGTTGTCTTTAGTGATGGCACAACCAAGGAATTTGAGTCCGAAGGAACTCGTGCAATGAAAGCAACAACTGCCTACATGATGACAGATATGATGAAGACAGTTCTCTTGTCTGGTTCCGGTACAAATGCTGCCATTTCGGGAATCTACCAAGCTGGTAAGACAGGTACATCAAACTATGATGATAACGAAATCGGTAAATTGACAAAAAATGCTTATTCAAATATTGTAACACCGGATGAATTGTTTGTAGGCTACACTCCTGAATATGCCATGGCAGTATGGACAGGTTATTCCAATCGCTTTACACCAGTATTGGATAATGGAATACAGGTCGCAACGGATGTCTACCGTCAAATGATGCTCTATCTTGCTAATAATAATAACTCTGGTCATACGGATTGGACGCAACCAAGTGGACTGTATCGAAGTGGTTCTTATCTCTACTTAAACAATGGTAAGAACAACTACAATAACTACTACTATGAGCCAAGTTATTCCACTGATCAGTATTCGTATGAAGAACCATCGTCTAGCTCTTCGAACGAAGAAAATCCATCTAAACCATCTGAGCCTTCTTCACAAGAATCTAACAATCATAACGAATAATATAACAGAGAAGTCGGGCTTTTCGCCCGGCTTTTTTTTAACAATGGTTAAAAAACCAGAACGAATAAAATCTGATTTATTTAGTTAGACTTCCCAGCTTTTTTATTTTTGAGTATATAAAAAAAAGAGCCTTTCGGCTCTTTTCTGTATCATTATTTTGCCAAAGCTCCCATTGGATCCCACGGTGCTAGGACAATTGGTTCTGCTTCATAGGCTGCTAATTCGTCTGCTGTTAGGAATTCTTTACGAACCACGATTTGGTAGGTATATTCATCCATCCAAGCATCAGAAGCCACAAAGTAACCATCTGTACCGACCTTGTCTCCCCATGAATTTTCAACCTTCCATTTACGAGACTGACCTGCTTCGTCTAAATCAACCCCTGTCAAGACCATAGCGTGTGTCATGAGGCTTTCTGCATAGTCCAAGCGACCCGCCTTGTCTTGTGTCAAATGAATGTCCATGCCTGCTTCAAAATCGTAGACATCTGTTGCCAGGATTCCAGCTTTACGGTTGCTGACTTGGCCTACATCTGAACCAAACCAGACAGTTTCTCCTGCTTTCATTTGAGCAATGGCTAATTCTTTCAATCGATCCATTGGAACATTTAGGTAGCGGACTGGACGGCTACCAACCACATTACCCAGCATATCTACGGTGTAAGATTTTCCATATGGCTTATCTGTAGTTGGGGCATTGATAATAGAGACGTAATCGTCTAATTGAAGGTCTACATATTTTTTGTAGAAGCTTTGTGGAGTTAAGCCGCTTTCGCTATGGAATTGGTTGTCCTTATCACGGTATGAAAAATCAAATTCACGCGGAGGCAATCCTAAAGACATAGCCAAGAAGTTAAAGATTTCTTGCAACAAGGCTTGTTTCTTGCTCGAAACTGCCTCACTATCTGCGCCTGAGTGAATCAAATCACGCAAGATTTGCGCATCTTGACGCAAGAGTTTATTGAGGTAGGTGTTCAATTCCCGGCTATTGCTTGAAGAAATCGATTCTGGATAAACTGATTTTGGAACCACTCCGTATTTCTCAAAGAGGGATACCACCATATCCCATTGACCGCCATCTTGTTGTGGGGTTTGTAGGAGAAAAGCCACCTTACGGCTGGTCAATTCTTGGTCTGCTGTCGCAATCACTTGCTCCAAAAACCAGTTTGATTTTTCATACTTATCCCAAAAGAAGGTATGTGCTTGAGACAATTCAAAATCCTCCAATTGGAAGCTTGAGATCATCTTGTGACGGAAGGTATTTAAAGCCGCAAACATCCAACAACGTCCAGATGCTTTTTGGTTTGTCACCTTATCCTTGGTCAAATCAAGTGAAAAAACTGGTGTATTTTCTACTGCACTCTTGCGCGTTTCAAGCGATGCATGGATCCCATTGTGGGTAACAGCATTTTCAAGAGCCGCATATTTCACATTTGCCTCATAATTAGCATAGAGCTGGTCTGTAAATTCTTTCGTTAATTCTGACATAGCAATCTCCTTTTTTCATTATTTACTATTATAATCCTTTGAGCAGAATCTTCAAGTAAAAATCACCCTATAGAGAGGGATTCTGTTTAGAATAGATGATTTTATCCCCGCAATATCCTTTGCGTTGAATGGCATGAGGGATGGTTTCTACATACTGCATTCCTGCCTTTTCCATGACTTTCCCTGAAGCAGGATTTAAACTGACATAAGTGGCTTTGATTTCTTTAAATCCGACTTTGTTCAATAAGAAATCCAAAACAGCTATGACGGCTTCTGTCATGAATCCCCGCCCCCAGAATTTCTTGCCAAGGATATAACCTAGCTCGCATGATTGACTTTCCTGGTCTTGAGAAACCACACTAATATCTCCAATTACCTGATCCGGTAATGTTTTCAAACAGATCGCCCATTTATAAGTATCTGGTTTAAGATACTGTTCGATCCATCTTTTGATCGATTCTCTGGTTCTCTCAGAAGATGCATGGGCATCCCAGGTGACATATTTCAGGGTTTCAGGATCAGAAGCCCAATTTTCAAACATCGCTGGTGCATCCTCCAAAACGAAAGGCCTCAAGTATAAATGCTCTGTCTCTATGGCAAGACTTCCAAGATGATTCATAGATTGTCTCCCTTCATTTTTTTATGCAACTTGAACTTTGCAAGTTGGTTATTTTAATCTAGAAGAAAAGGACGGATGAAACCGCCCTTCTTTTTGATGCTTTTCACAATATTGTCTGGTGAGACTACGAAATCGAACTCTACGAATTACCGATTTCTGTCTAGTATTAATAGAAAAATTCTATTTGTCTCCACCTCATCCATGAGCTTTTCAATGATACATTGACGCAGTAGCTGGCTGATTTGAACGGAGCTCTTTGAGCACCTTTCAAATCTAGACAGCCTTGCGGGGGTGAGACTACGAAATCGAACTCTACGAGTTACCGATTTCTTCCTCGTTCTCCTATTTTAAGACTCGGGCTAAAAAGGTCCACTGGACCTTTTTACTCCCAAAAATGATCAAATACTGTGATTGGCAAGTGGCGTTTGTGTTGGCCTTTGTACCACCATTTTTCAATAGTGGCTTGAGCTTCTGGGCTCACTTGTTTGCCTTCTAGGTAATCATCGATTTCATTATAGGTGACACCCAGCGCTACTTCATCTGCTATTCCTGGTTTTTCTTCTTCCAAATCTGCTGTTGGGATTTTCTCATAAAGAGCAGGATCAGCTCCTAAGGCCTTAAGCAATTGTTTTCCTTGGCGTTTATTCAAACGGAAAAGGGGCAAAATATCTGCACCACCATCTCCAAATTTTGTGAAGAAACCAGTAATATTTTCTGCAGCATGATCCGTCCCAATCACCGCTCCGCTACGTGCTCCAGCTAGAGCATACTGAGCAATCATGCGACTGCGAGCCTTAATATTGCCTTTGTTAAAATCAGAAATCTCTGTTCCAGTCGCTTCTACTGCTCGTACCATTTCGTCAGCAGACTCCTTGATATTCACAACCAAGCTAACATCCGGCTGGATAAAGGCCAATGCTTTTTGTGCATCTGCTTCATCTGCTTGTACCCCATAAGGAAGACGAACGGCAATAAATTGATAGGAGGCATCTCCTGTTTCTGCACGCATTTCTTCCATGGCTAATTGAGCTAATCGTCCAGCAAGAGTTGAATCTTGTCCTCCTGAGATCCCTAATACAAATGTTTTCAAGAAGGGATGTTTTTTTAGATATCTTTTTAAGAAATCAACCGAGCGGCGAATCTCTTCCTGAGGATCAATGCTAGGCTTGACACCCAATTGTTGGATAATCTCTTCTTGCAAACTCATTTTGCTTCTCCTTCTCCATTGGCCTTGTTACGCATTTCCTCGATCAGATCCATCTTATCCTGCCAAATATCTTTGGCCAAGTCAACTGGGTAATGCTGTGGATTGAGAACGCGCTTGTATTCATCCCATAATTGATCGTAATTTTTACGAGCATATTCTTGAATTTCTGATAATGTTGGCAGTTGATAAACCAATTGACCCTCTTTAAAAATATCCACTAAAAGAGGAATCGCCTCAAAGTTTCGGACTGTTTTATTAATGTAGGTATAAGTTGGATGGAACATTTTAAGTTCTGTCAGTTGTGAAACATCTACTCCATCGTAAGTGATGTAGTCCCCTTCTGACTTACCTTTTTCACGGCTCGTAATCCGCCAGACTTGCTTTTTACCTGGAGTAGAAACTTTCTCTGCATTATTGGAAAGCTTGATGGTATTGATCATCTCTCCTGCTTCGTTTTCAACAGAGACAATTTTGTATACCGCTCCAAGCGCTGGTTGATCGTAAGCTGTAATTAACTTGGTTCCTACACCCCAAACATCAATTTTTGCTTTTTGCATTTTTAAGTTGAGGATGGTATTTTCATCCAAGTCATTAGAAGCGTAGATTTTAGCATTTGTAAACCCAGCCTCATCTAATTGCTGGCGAACTTTTTTAGAAATATAGGCAATATCTCCTGAGTCAATCCGGACGCCTAGGAAATTGATTTTATCTCCCATTTCACGTGCTACCTGAATAGCTGCTGGTACCCCAATACGAAGCGTATCATAGGTATCGACGAGGAAGACACAATCTTTATGGGTTTCCGCATAAGCTTTAAAGGCTTGGTAGTCATTTCCATATACCTGTACAAGAGAATGGGCATGGGTTCCTAAAACTGGGATTCCAAAGAGTTTTCCTGCACGAACATTACTAGTTCCATTGGCCCCTCCGATGACTGCTGCACGAGTTCCCCAAATGGCAGCATCCATTTCTTGCGCACGACGTGTTCCAAATTCCATCAAAGGCTCATCTTCAATGACTGAACGAATACGAGCAGCTTTTGTGGCTATCAAGGTCTGAAAGTTGACGATATTCAAAAGGGCTGTTTCCACCAATTGACACTGAGCTAAAGGCCCCTCTACCTGAACAATTGGTTCATTCGCAAAGACCAAGTCTCCTTCTTGAGCCGATCGTACCGTCAATTCTAACTTGAGATCGCGGAGATATTCCAAGAAGGCCCCATGATAACCAAGTGACCCTAAATAGGCAATATCGCTCTCAGAAAAACTCAAGTTTTCCAAGTATTTCACAATTCTCTCTAAGCCAGCAAATACCGCGTAGCCGTTTTTAAAAGGCTGTTGACGAAAATAGACTTCAAATACGGCATGTTTATTGTGGATACCTTGATCAAAATAGACTTGCATCATGTTGATTTGGTATAAATCAGTATGCAAGGTTAAACTGTCATCTGGATACATATGTATACCTCTTTTTTATTGATTTGTTCTATGAATTCCTACCATAAAATTAGTACCATTATAGCACATTTCAGCCCTATTGAATACTGAAAGGAAAGCATGAAAAAAATCTGAGACAGGAAGCTCAGATTTTTTGGGATTAAAAGTTTTCTGTGATATATTTATAAACTTCTTGGCCAGCAATCGCACCGTCTCCGACTGCTGTCGTCACTTGACGCAAATCTTTTTGACGAACATCGCCAACCGCAAAAATACCTGGGACTGTGGTTCTCATATGATCATCCGTGACCACCCAGCCATTTTCATCTAAAATACCAAGTTCTGTCGCAAAATCACTGACAGGATCTAAACCGACATAGATAAAGACACCACCGAAGGCTTGCTCTCTAACCTCTCCTGTCTTCACATCTTTTAAAAGGACAGACGTTACTTTTTGTTCACCTTTAATTTCTTCAACAACCGTATTCCAAGCAAAATGAATTTTATCATTGGCAAAGGCACGATCTTGAAGAACCTTTTGAGCACGCAATTGATCACGACGATGGGCAATGGTCACTGTTTTTGCAAACTGAGTCAAAAAGACAGCTTCTTCTACCGCAGAATCGCCACCACCAACGACCAAGAGATCCTCGTCTCTAAAGAAAGCTCCATCACAAACAGCACAGTAGGAAACCCCTCTACTATTCAGCTCTTCTTCACCAGGGACATTCAATGAACGGTGGTTAGACCCTGTGGCAATCACCACGGTTTTAGCTTCAAATTCCCCATCATCTGTGACAATCTTTTTGGTTGCTCCGTGGTCTTCGATGCGCTCTACCTGACCAAACAAATGTTCCACACCAAGATTTTCCAAAGGCTCGAACATTTTTTCAGCCAAGTCTGGGCCACTAATATTCGCATAGCCAGGATAGTTTTCAATGTCAGACGTATTGTTCATTTGACCGCCTGGAATCCCTCTCTCAATTAATGCGACTTTTAAATTGCTTCGTGCTGCATAAAGGGCAGCCGTCATCCCTGCAGGACCTGCTCCAATAATCACTGTATCAAACATACACAACCTCTTTCTGTTTTGTTGTAACCATTATAATTCTAACACGGTCTTTTTGCAATTATCGTGCTTGAAAGATAAACAAAATCCCTATGACCGCAAAGGTTAAAATAGGAATCGTCATGATATCAATTAAGAGGATATCATACAAATGGGCTTGTCGTTGCTTGGCTGTTTTATCTTTCTTCTTAAGGGCACGGTAGCCAATCCAAATACAAGAAGCGATCCCAACTAAAATCGTTGTCGTCACTAAACTTTGTAAATATAAGGACAATAATTTATTTAACATCACGACTCCAAATATTTTTACATTTTCAGAAAACAAACCCAGCTAGCATCGCCAGCTGAGTCTTACCTCTCCTCTATTATATCAAACATAGGTCCGTTTGTAACTAGCAAAGAATTCTTTTGTCCGTTCTTCTTTTGGATGCTGCATGATTTCCTCTGGAGTTCCAGTTTCAATAATCCGTCCTTTATCCAAAAATAAAACCTTATCTGCCACTTGTGCTACAAAAGACATATCGTGACTGACCAATACCATAGTTTGACCTGTTTTTGCGGCATTGGCAATGGATTTTTCAACCTCCCCAACCAATTCTGGATCCAAGGCTGAAGTCGGTTCATCCAGCAAAAGAACTTCTGGTTTCATGGCCAAGGCACGAGCCAAAGCCACGCGTTGCTTTTGTCCGCCTGAGAGGTGACGAGGATAGTGATTTTCACGATCCGACAAGCCAACTTTGGCCAGTTCTTCTCGTGCAATTTTCGTTGCTTCTTGATCGGATAAGCCCTTTACAACAACGAGCCCTTCTTTCACATTTTCAAGAGCTGTTTTCCTTCCA
Organism: uncultured Streptococcus sp.; assembly: GCA_902480035.1. GTDB lineage: Bacteria > Bacillota > Bacilli > Lactobacillales > Streptococcaceae > Streptococcus. The sequence goes on from CABSRC010000020.1 coordinate 11,540, forward strand.
AACAAATTAAACTGTTGGAAAACCATGGCCAACTTTCTCCGCAAAGTTAAGATTTGATCTTGACTAATATGTTCAAAGTCAACCTCGAAAGCATCAATCTTAATTCTACCACTGTCTGGAGCTTCCAAATAGTTTAAACTGCGTAAAAAGGTCGATTTACCCGCTCCAGAAGACCCAATCAAGGCTACTACTTCCCCTTTTTGAATTTCCAAACTTAGATTATTTAAAACCTTTTGACCTGAAAATGTCTTTGATAATTCTGAAATATAAATCATTAGATCCGGACCTCCTGATCTGGTAAATCAATTGCTACGGGAGTCTCAATATCCAGTCGACGTTCAATGTGTCGGCCTAGCATTTCTATGAGGATATTCACAATCCAGTAAACAATCGATACCGTGATAAAGCGTTCAAAATACTTCAAATCGCTCCCCCCAATAATCCGTGCTTGGGCAAAAATTTCAACCACACTGGCACTAAAGGCTAGCGATGTCCCCTTGGTTAAACCAATGAGAGAGTTGATTAAGGTTGGAGTTGCAACGACTGCTGCATTGGGAATAATAACCCGGCGATAAACTTGACGGTTGGTCATTCCAAGACTACGTGCTGCCTCTATCTCACCAGGATCCACCGATAAAATGGCTGCCCGGATGGTCTCGCTCGCATACGCTGCCTCATTAAAGGCAAGGGCCACAATCGCAAATAGCTCAGCTGGAATGGCATTAATATTAAAAGCTGTTCCATAAGACTGATTGATCGCTTTTAAAATAAGAGGAATCCCATAATAGGTCAACATCAATTGAACCAACAAAGGAGTCCCACGTAAAAAGCTGACAAAAACAGCTTGAATCGGGTAGAGGATTCGTACACGATTAATTTTGACCAGAGCAAAAATCATGGCAAAAATAATCCCAACAAATGCGCCTCCCAGGGCTAGTAAAATCGTCACAGGCAGTTTCCCTATGACAGCCGGAAATGCATCCAATACGGCTCTCAAACTAAACAGCTTGCTATCTGGAACGTGTTTTAAAAAGTCAGCATACCAGTTGGCAGCTAAAAGATTAGTTGTAAACATTTTTGTTACTTCCTTTCTCGAACATAAACATTCTATCATATTCACTATCGGAATTCCAAAAATTGCTACAGAAATAGAAAAATGATAGACTACTCAAATTTAGTCTATCATAATTTTAGACAAGTTCCTAATAGTTTTTCTTTATGGAGTTCATAAAGAAAATCTATGTTTTCTTCTGAACATTTGAAAGAAGGAGTTAGAAAGTTTGGCGTTTGGCCTTACGTTCCGCCCGACCACGCGCACGGTTTTCAGCTCGCTTAGCTTTTCTCCGCTTTTCATCAACTGCCCATTTGATTTTTTTCTTGTAGCCTGGTTTGATTTTTTTCTTTTTCTTCTTCACCAGACCAATCATTTCGATGTCGAGTTTCTCTTGCTTTTTCTCACGATTCGCCCGTCTGTCCCGATCATAAGTATCTTCAATAACCCCATTTTTCAACACTTTCGGTACGAAACGAATTCCCATTTTTTCTAGTTCACGGATATCTGAATCATCACTCGGTTGATAAAGAGTAATAGCGACACCTGGTAGACCATTGCGTCCTGTCCGACCGACACGGTGGACAAAGAAAGAAAGATCTTGTGGAATAGCATCGTTGATGACATGACTCACCCCTTCGATATCAATTCCACGAGCCGCTAAATCTGTGGCCACAATATACTCAAAATCAAGATTTTTAACCTGATTCATGATCCGTTTCCGTTCACGTGGTGGGATATCTCCGTGAATCTTTGCCACTTTCAATCCCTGAGCCACCAAATAGGCATGGAGATCATCTGCTCTCGTTTTGGTATTAACGAAAATCATGGCCAAATAAGGTTGCAAGGTCTTGGTCAATTGGTAAATTTGCTCATTTTTATCCCGACCCTTGGTGGAAACCAGCCAATTATCGATGGTATCTGAAATCACCGTCTTAGTCTTAATTTGCTCCATGACTGGGTTTGAGAGATATTTTTTCAAGAATGGCTGTAATTTTTGCGGAATGGTAGCTGAAAAAACTAAAAATTGCAGTTGTTGCGGAAGTCTTGAAGCAATCTTATCCACGGTAGACAAGAATCCCATGTCCAGTGTCATATCTGCCTCGTCTACCACAAAAGTATGGGCCTTATGGATGGCCAGATCACCAGATGCAACCAGATCATAGATCCGCCCTGGAGTTCCAATCACGATATGCGGTTGTTTGACCTGCAGTTTTTCAATCTGACGGCTTTTATCCGTTCCTCCAACATAATTCACAATCCGAATCTCTTTGTCAGAATGACTAGCGATTTGACGAGCAGCTTGGTAAATTTGCGTCGCCAACTCCCGACTAGGAGCCGTGATGACCGCTTCAACTTGCTCACTGTCCTCATTTAACGTTTGAAAAATCGGCAAGAGGAACGTATGGGTTTTCCCAGAACCAGTCTTTGACTCTCCTACCAAATCATTTCCAGCTAGGACAATCGGAATTAGTTTTTCCTGTACTTCAGTTGCTTCTATAAAATTGATTTCTTTCAGTGCCTCTTGAATATAGGGCTTAAAATTAAACTCTGTAAATTTCATTTTCTCAGTTCCTTTCATGATCTCTATTATTATATCAGAAAAGCTGTCTTCTTGCTTCTCTTATGAGTCATTTTTCCTAACCAGCGAAGTCTCTCTGAGTCAGTAAAAAAACGATGGGCAAGCCCACCGTCGTTTTATAGGTAGAGAAGAACTAGAGTCACGACACTTGTCACCAAGGCAATGCTCCACATAAAGGCATCCACTTTCCATTCTGACCAGTTTTGCCCATTGCCAGAAAGGCCACCCAGTTCTAAATGATGGTGGAAAGGAGTCATTCGGAAAATCCGACGTCCTTCCCCGTAACGTTTCTTGGTCCATTTGAAATAGGTCACTTGTAGCATCACTGAACCTGTTTCAATGACATAGACCAGACCAATCAAGAGCAGCGTCCACTCGACATGCAAAGCCATTGACAAGGCTGCAAGCATCCCTCCAAGAGCTAGACTACCGACATCTCCCATAAAGATTTTAGCCGGCTTGTGGTTGAAGACAAAGAATCCTAGCAAGGACCCAATCATACTCAAGGTGACAAAGAGAATGTCCCATTTTCCTTGCATATAGGCAATAAAGGAATAGGCACTCAGGCTAATAGCAACGGAGATGCTGGCTAATCCATCAATCCCATCTGTCAAATTGACCGCGTTTGAAAAACCAACCAACCAAAACAAAGCAAAGAGAATGTAGAAATGACCCAAGTAAAGATCGTAACCAAAGACATTCAAAAGGCTTCCTGCACCGTGGCGTTCAGAAAAAATATAGAAGATGATTCCACCAACAAGTTGAAGGGCCAATTTTTGTTTTGGATTGAGACCTTCATTAATCTTACGAAAAACTTTTAAAAAGTCATCCAAAAATCCAACAATTCCATATAGAATCAAGATAAATAGAATCAGTTGAACAGGGCGCGTGAAATTTCCAGTCAATACGGTAACGACAAAACTAACTAGAACGGCTGTAATGAGAAATACAACTCCCCCCATTGTCGGAGTGCCAGCTTTCGCTTTGTGTTGTTTCACATCTTCGTGCATTTGTTGCCCAGAAATATGAGCACGATGGTAAAATCGAATAAAGGCTGGAATAGCAGCCACTGTTAATAGAAACGATACAAGGATCGTAGCAATATACATCTTAGTCTCCTAATGTTAACGTAATCTTTTTAGTTTTATTGAGTGAGGTGTTCATCTTGACACTTTGTTTGGTTACTTTCTTTCCACTACCTTTATAGGTAATCTCAATTCCAGTCCATTCTCCAAAGATGTCCGCATTTTTCTTTGTCCAACCATACATATCTGGAACCGCATCAAAGTCTTCTGTCAATAACAATATTTGCTGATTGGCTTTGACTTTAGAGCCTACATCCACAGACATCTTGCGGATATTTTCCCCAGTTCCTAGGACAATTGGTTGCACCAAATTGCGACGCAATTCCTCTGAATAAGCACCTGGGCTCAAATTTTGTTTCAGATTCAACTCCTTAGAGAGAGTTTCTACTGAAGGGATTTTGTAGGTCGTTTCTTTGGTCACATCATCCAAAGTTGGTGCCTCTGATGTCAAATGCAATTCGTCTTTTAAAGCAACTGCATCTTCCAAAATAGGATTGACCAGCTCTTCCCAGCTGGTGGCTGAGAATTTCACTTCTGGTTGTTGGACCGTTACATACATGATGAATTCAGGATCTTCTGCAGGTGTCATAGCTACAACCGAGTTGATATAATCATTTTCTCCTTGCAAGTATCCTTGATCTGTTGCCATTTGGGCAGTCCCTGATTTCACCGCAACGTTTTGACCTGGTACCTGAATGATGGGTCCATCGCTGTACAAGGTTCCATACTCTGGATCTGTTCCGACCGTGATCATATAGTTCCGTGTCTGTTGCGCAGCTGATCCTGAAACTGGTTTTCCAACAACTTCTTTTTTTGATTTGCGGGCTGTGTCTGATTTTTTATCGTAAATAGCACTAATAAATTTCGGCTCCAACATTTCCCCATCATTTGCAATGGCAGAAAATGCACGTAACATCTGCGTTTGGGTCACCGAAATCCCTTGACCGAAGGAAGACATGGCTTGAGTGACATAGTTATCACCTGGTAGGCCTCCAAAACTTTCGTCCCCCATTCCAAAACGTGTAGGAAGTCCGAACTTAAAGAGTGTGAGGTAATTCATCCAGACATTATTGCCCATCTTCTGTTCAAGCTTGGTCATCCCAATGTTACTTGAATAGGCAAAACCTTGGGCAATATTCATATAGCGACCTTCTAACAGTCCCATATTGACATCCCAGTCACGGATCGTCGCATCTTTTACTTGTAGTTCGTTATTGTAGTATGCTTCATTATAGGCTGGGAAGGTTCCATGATCAATCGCCGAAGCTAATAACATGACCTTCATCGTTGACCCCGGTTCATATTGACCTTGATAAAGGATGGTATTCCAGGTTTTCAAGTTTTTCAGATCCAACCCTTGTTTGGTATCCGCATTATAGGAAGGACGTTGCGTTGTCGCAAGGATTTCTCCTGTTTTTGCACTCACAAGAGTCGCACTAACATACTTTCCTTTTACTTTTTCTTGGAAAACATCCATACGTGTCTCAAGGTAGGTCTGCAATTCTGCCGAAATGGTCGTATAAACATCTTTTCCATCTTCTGTTTTGACAGAAACCTTATCTGAACCAGGAACGATATTCCCGTTTCGGTCTTTGTCATAGGTGATGACTCCATTTTGACCAGCGAGAATACGATCGAGGGATTTCTCCATTCCTGATTGCCCCTTCAAGGTTTTATTCCCCTCTTTATCTTCTTGAAGAGAGGCCTGACCTATAAATTGAGAGGCAAAAACTCCATTTTTATAGCTCCGATTTGGACTAGTTGTAAAGGAAACCCCTTCAATCTTCGCCGCTTCCATGGCCTCACGGATAGCTGTCATATTACTATAAGTAATGCCGTTCCCGTTCGACCCAAAAGAAACCTGTTTCAATTTCTTTTGCGACAACTGTTGAATGACGTAATCCTCATCCATCCCTAAGTACTGCTTAAAGATTTCTGCTACTTTTTTAAATTGGCTCTCTTCTACATAAAGGATTTTTCCAGTTGCTGATTTGTACTTTTTATCAATAACGGCATAAACGTTATAGGTCGTAGCATCTTCAGCAATTACTGCTCCATTTCGGTCATAGATCGTTCCACGTTTTGCAGGAACAATAACCGTCTGCTCATGGACTTTTTTGGCTTGATCCGATAAGGTCACACCGAATTTTTTGTCAGTCCCAATAATCATTGCAAAATTAATCAGAAAGAGAAAAAAGAGGAAAATCGCCAGTACACTGAGATTTTTCCCAACTTGTTTTCGATTCTGATCCGGCAAGCGACGTTTCTTTATCGAATACCTGATTAAAAATTTTTTGAATTTATTCATTACTACTTGCACTCACTGTTTTTCGATTTTCTTTTTGCAGCTTCATTCCTTGGGAGCTAGCCAACTGTGATAAGCGGTCATAACGTGTTAATTCATTGACCTCTTGACGAACATCTGCCAATTCCGTTTTTTTGGCTTCTAGTTCCGTATTCAAATCAGTCAATTCACTTTGAACTTGTAAAATCCGTGTCTGCATAAAGACGATACTAATGGCTAAAATAACAGCTGTTAGGACAATCGACCCATAAAAAGCCTTTTCTACTCTAGAGAAACGGCGAAAGCGGTCTTGCAGTACCTGTGTTCTTGTTCTCTCATCTCTTGCTGCCATATCAATTCCTCTTACTTGTGTATTTTTCGAGCAACCCGTAGTTTTGCTGAATG
>CABSRC010000021.1 GCA_902480035.1 uncultured Streptococcus sp.
GCCATCTTTTTCTCCTTTTCGTCTATTTAAGATAATAGGCTAGCTCCACAAGAAAACCGACGCGCGTTGCGTGGCAATGCAACCGAGCGTGTCGCAACCTCTTGCATCAAAGCTAATAGCTGTTTTTCACAGCACCATAGTAGTTTAACACAAACAAAGGCCCAATGCAAGGGATTTGAGAAGATTTTTTTCGTTTTTTTAATGAAAGTGTTTTCGAAAAATATTGAATGCTAAAAATGTTACCATTATATAGAAAAAAGTTCTACTTTTCTGTAGAACTTTTTATTCTTTTTCAATACAAAATTGATCTTGTGATGTATTGACCAGGATATCTGCCTCATCTTCCATCGGTTGATAATACTGATGGTATTGTTCTCGTCTGATTTTGTGAATTCGATAGATGAAGTCCATTTCTCGATTTCGTTGGGCGACGTCTCTGCTTAATCGTCTTTCTAGCTCCGTATGATCATCTGTGTAAAAACAAATGGTTTGATCAAACAAAGACTTGGGTAAAAAAGCCACTGACATCCCTTCTACGATGAGAATGGGCTTGTTCCCAGATAATATGTGGCTTGGAGACCATGGCTGATCAATCGTTCGTATATCCATTCCCGCTTGAAGAGCTTGAATATCTCGTTCTAGACTAGCCAATTCGTGGGCGCTCGACAGACATGCGGTCACTTTTTGACCTGGGGAGTCTTTTGGTACAACCAATTCTCTTGGACTTCCAATAACATAGGGATCTGTCTCTAAAAGATTAACTTTCATGAGGTCCAATCGCTCACAGAGTGCTTTGGTAAAGGTTGTTTTCCCTGACCCTCCATGACCATAGATTCCAAGTGTTCGTAATTCTCCCGATTGTATCTTTTTTACTATGGAGTCTAGTAGTCTTTCACGATCCATCCTAGAAATTCCGTCCTGATTTGTTATAGCCATATTTTTCGACGAAATGCTCGCGGAATTCCAAGAGATTATCATCCATGATGGCTTGACGGACCTGCTTCATAAGGTTAATCAAGAAATAGAGGTTATGGTAGCTGGTCAAGCGAATACCGAAGGTCTCATCTGCCTTGAGGAGGTGACGAAGATAAGCTCGGGTATAGTTTTTACAAGTGTAGCAATCACATTCAGGATCCAGCGGTGTAAAATCTTCTGCAAATTGCGCATTTTTCACTACCAGGCGTCCTTGACTAGTCATACAGGTGCCATTTCGAGCGATCCGCGTCGGCAAGACACAGTCAAACATATCCACTCCACGAATCACCCCATCGATCAGACTGTCTGGAGCTCCTACTCCCATGAGATAACGCGGCTTGTTCTCTGGTAAGAGCGGAGTTGTGAAATCAAGTACTGCATTCATCTCTTCATGGCTTTCCCCAACAGCTAATCCACCGATGGAATAGCCTGGAAAGTCCATGCTGACAAGATCACGCGCGGACTGACGGCGCAAGTCTTCAAATCCAGCCCCTTGGACAATCCCGAACAGACCTTGATCATGAGGGCGACAGTGAGCTTTTAGCCCACGTTCTGCCCAACGGCTGGTCCGTTCGATTGATTTTTTCACATAATCATAAGGCTGATAGAACTGAGGACATTCGTCAAAGGACATCATGATGTCGCTCCCTAGATTGTTTTGGATAGAAATGGCCTTTTCTGGAGAAAGGAACATTTTCGAGCCGTTGAGGTGGTTTTTAAAGGTCACCCCTTCTTCGGTGATATTGCGGGTATCCGCTAGTGAATAGACTTGGAAGCCTCCACTATCTGTCAAAATAGGCTGATCCCAGTTCATGAACTGGTGCAATCCTCCTGCTTTTGCGACCAAGTCATCCCCTGGACGAAGCCAGAGATGATAAGTATTAGCCAAAATAATGCCTGAGCCCATTTCCTTGAGCTCTTCTGGCGATTGGGTCTTAACGGTTGCCTGAGTCCCTACAGGCATAAACATTGGGGTTGGGAAGGTCCCGTGAGGGGTGATAATTTCTCCCAACCGAGCTCCTGTATGCTTTTCTTTTTTGATTAATCGATATTGAATCGGTGAATCTGTCATGGTTACCTCCGTACTGGGAAAGACAGTCCCAGCCTTCTTATTCCTGTCACAGTTTTCCTGTGAGCACCTGTACGATTGTACCAAATTTTACCGGCTCTGTCACGGACTTATGTTATAATAAAAAGTACTACTATGAAGAGAGTGTCATCTATGAACCTTAAATTGATTCGCCTCCGGGCACGTACCATGCAAGTCCAGCAACCGGGCTTAGCTATCCTTTTTTCCTTGCCGGTCCTGTTGACCATTCTTGCTAACTTTCTCTTAAGCGGGCAAGATCTGATCGATCTACTACCGGATATGACCTTGCAGCAAGCAAGTGTTTACATGATCCAGCGGCAGCTCTTTCCTTCTGTTGTCTCCTTTGTCATCTCTATTTTAGTGGTCGGTGCAACTTTTAGCTATTTAGATACGATCAATCCCAAAATCGAACACCGAACACGCGTGTTAGATATCTTTAAACAAGATCGCTTTACCTCTGTATTTGCCACCTTGATCTTGAAGCAAGCCGTCCTCTTTTTATGGGGACTCATCCTCTATGTAGGGAGCCTCATCAGCACCTACGCTAGCATTCGATTTTTGGCGATCTACGACAAGGTAAGCAACCCTAGTACTTTGAGTGCTTCCAGTCCTGAATTTCAATCTCTCATGCAACAAATGCCTCTGATGACGGCCGGTGTCGTACTGGGCCTACTCGGCCTCTTCTTTTACCTGCCACAATACTACAGTCTCAGTCTGGTCGAATTGATCCTCTACGAACAACTACGAGACGGCGACTACAAGGGAGCCTTTGGAGTGCTTCGCCAAAGTCGTGAAACCATGAAAGGGTTCCGCAGCAATCGCTTGGTGCTCGATCTAACCTTGATTGGTTGGTACTTCTTGAATTACTTCACGCGCGATGTCATCGGCTTTTATACCATGCCATACTTTATCAACTGCCAAATTGCATTTTATGATCAAATCAAGCAGATTAAACAAGGGCCGCGCCATTTTACAGGTCATCCAAGCCATGAAGCTAAATAAGAGCAATAAGAAAACCCCAGTTTCCTGCTGGGGTTTTCTTCTATAATTTTACTGTCAATTTCTTATCATTTATAAACCGTATAGGGAGTCCCCGAGGATCAGTCGGGTGTGTTCCCGTTTGATACAGCGGTTCATGACGATATCTTCTCGTCCAGCTCCACGAAGAATCTCTTCTGCTTCTTGATTTTCCAGCTCCAATTGTGCCCAAAAAATCTTCGCGTCTGTCTCGATGAAGTCACGCGCCACATCTGGTAAAAATTCACTGCGACGGTATACATCGACGATGTCTACTGGGAAAGGGATCTCCTGTAGGCTAGCGTACACCGTTTCTCCAAGGATCTGGCCACCGGCTGCACGGGGGTTGACGGGAATAATCCGATAGCCCCGCTCTTGCATCTCCTTGCTAACACGATGACTGGTCGTGTCTTCACGATCAGATAATCCAACTACAGCGATGATCTTGCTGGTTTCTAGGTAATGTTTGATAATGCCATCACTAGGATTACGAAATGAATAGGCCATATGAATCTCCTTTTGTATGCGTTTCCTTTCTTTAAATAGTATAACAATCCGGAGGGCATTGCAAGTGTTTGTCGTTAAAAGCGGTAGGAAACTGAAAAGTCTCCTACCGCTTTCTGTTTTGAACAAACTCAATTTTATTTGGCTTCATACCATGTTTTGCCTGCATTCTCATCGGCTTCCAGTGGTACCGCAAGCTCAATAGCGGATTCCATGGTCTCTTTGACGAGTTCTTTGATCGCTGCCAGTTCATCACTTGGTACTTGCAGAACAATTTCATCGTGCACCTGAAGAAGCATCTTGGTCTTGTATGCGCCTGCTTCTAAGGCTTGGTCCAAGTGGATCATGGCAATTTTCAAAATATCTGCCGCCGATCCTTGGATCGGTGAGTTGATTGCTGTCCGTTCCGCAAAGCCTCGAACATTGAAGTTGCGAGAGTTGATATCTGGAATCTCCCGACGACGCTTGAAGAGGGTCTCGACGTAGCCTTTGTCACGCGCTTCCCGCACCACTCTCTCCATATAGTCCTTGATGCCAGGGTAGCGTTCGAAGTAGGTCTCAATGTAGGCCTTGGCTTCTTTTCGACTGATCCCTAGGTTGTTAGACAGTCCAAAGTCGGAAATGCCATAAACCACACCGAAGTTTACTGCTTTGGCATTTCGCCGGTCATTTGGTGTCACATCTTCTGGTTTTGCAATATTGAAGACGCGCATAGCAGTCGATGTATGGATATCTGCCCCATGTTTAAAAGCATCAATCAAATGCTCATCTCCCGAAATATGGGCCAAGACGCGCAATTCGATCTGTGAATAGTCTGAACTCAACAAGACACTGTTTTCCTCTTCTGGGACAAAGGCCTTACGAATGAGACGACCTTGCTCCAAACGGACAGGGATGTTTTGTAGATTAGGATCCACGCTAGACAAGCGTCCGGTCTGCGTCAAATCCTGTACATAGCGAGTATGGATCTTCCCGTCTTCCAAAATCCAGTCTTGAAGACCGATGACATAGGTCGACTGAATCTTAGCAATTTGGCGGTATTCAAGAATCTTAGACACGATCGGTGCAATAGGAGCTAGCCGTTCCAAGACATCAACGGCTGTTGAATAGCCGGTTTTGGTCTTCTTAGTATATTCAAGAGGGAGTTCCAATTTTTCAAAGAGGATGACACCCAATTGTTTTGGAGAATTGATGTTGAACTCTTCTCCTGCCAACTCGTAGATTTCTTGGGTCAAGCGTTCCAAGACCACTTCGTTTTCCACCTGCATGTCTTGGAGGGTCTGGCGCTCCACCTTGATCCCTGCGATTTCCATTTTGGCTAAAACAGCTGCTAGTGGTTGCTCCATATCATAGAGCAAATCTAGTTGGTCGTGAGCTTGTAACTGCTCCGTCATAGGCTCTTCAGTGTCTAGTAAAACAGCGACTTTTCTTGCCAAATGCTCTAATAGGACCGCCTTTTCTGGAATGGCTTTTTTGGCTCCCTTGCCATAAACGACTTCGTCCAGAGGCAGTGCAATCTGGCTATAGAGACTCGCAATGGTTGAAATTTCATTGTCCTCTACGGTCGACAAGAGATACTTGGCCAATCGACTGTCAAACGCGGGATTTTGAAGGGTAATACCCAAGTGGCTGAGCAAGACTTTGGCCCGTTTGAAGTCATAGACCTTGAGGGGCGTTTTTTCGAGAAATTCTTTGAAAATTGGTGTTTGTAAAAGACCAGTATCTGTACTCGCGTAGAGCTGACTTTTGGTCCCCCATGCGAAACCGATGATGGGTTCCGTATGGTAATTGTCCCCAAACATCTCAAAATGGAAGAAACTATCTTCCGTGAGCATATCTGAAGTGACTTGCTCGACTTCTGTATAGTCAAGGGCTACAGGAGCTGCTTCTTCTCCACTGAGATCCAAGGCCTGACGGAGTTGCTTAAAGCCCATCTCCTCATAAAACTTGGCAAGATTTTCTAGATGAGGACCCGTATAGGTGATATCGTCAAGCCCAATTTCAATGGGCGCATTGGTATCGATGGTCGCAAGGGTCTTGGACAGATAGGCCTGTTCCTTATCGTTGATGAGATTTTCCTTCATCTTAGAAGCCTTCATCTCATCGATATGCTCGTAAATGCCATCGAGAGAGCCGTACTCTAGGAGTAGTTTGATTCCTGTCTTTTCTCCGATTTTGGTGACACCTGGGATATTATCCGACTTATCTCCCATCAAGGCCTTGAGGTCGATAAATTGCTCTGGTGTTAGTCCCATCTTATCTTTCAGATAGGCTGGAGTGAATTCTTCAAACTCCGCTACCCCTTTTTTTGAGATTTCAACCACCGTATTGTCATCTGTCAGCTGGATCAAATCCTTATCCCCTGAAACAATGGTCACATCAAATGGCACCGAGGTAGTTTCTGCCATCTTATCCAGCGTTCCAATAATATCATCTGCTTCATATTGAGCTAGCTCATAGTGGCGAATTCCTAGATGGTCTAATTGCTCGCGAATGAAAGGAAATTGCTCGCGGAACTCATCTGGTGTTTTTGCACGACCCCCTTTGTAGTCGGCATACATCTCCGTCCGAAAAGTTGTCTTTCCTGCATCAAAGGCGACGAGGACATGGGTTGGTTGGATGCGCTCCAAGAGATGGCTCAACATGAGATTAAAGCCATAGACCGCATTGGTATGTAGACCATTGGCATTTTTGAAGCGATCGATTTGATTATAAAGTGCGAAAAAGGCACGAAATGCGACGGAAGACCCGTCGATGAGTAACAATTTATTCTTTTTTTCCATAGGCCTATTATACCACGAATCACAAGGTCTCTGGTACATAAAAACTCTACCCTTTCGGGTAGAGCCTTCTTTAGGAGTTCCTTATGAAAAATGAAGAGAAGCGTTTATTCGCCGTAACAAGATCCTTGTTGTGGCAATTTCTTAAAGCATTTTGGATAATTGACTGAGATTTTCATTTTCTGTACCTCATTTCTTATTGGATGAGTACAGTATACAAGAGAAAACTAAACGATTCCTTATAGAAAGCTTCAAGAAAACTAAAAACGGAGACGCAAAACACGCGGTTGTTTTTGGCTACAAGCTGGTAATTGAAGATGGAGGCCTGCCTCATCTTGACTCCAAGAAAGGAGCTGGCTTTCTCCAAGGAGCTCTACCTGCCGAATACGCGCATGAAGGATTCTCGGTTGTTTGAGATCATAGGCGAGAGACGGCAAGGTCAACTCTTCCGTCCTTCCACTTGGTTCCAGCTGGATAGCATAAAGCAGGCCTTCACGCATGGTATAGCGGAAATCTTGGCTGGTATAGAGTGGGGCTTTCCCATCTGAGAAGGAACCTTCCTTGCCCTCGGTCGGTCCGTCCGATGACACCCGCCAAGGCCGGCTCTGATAAATGGCTTCTCCGTTTACTGCCAGCCAATCCCCGATCTCTGTAAGGATGTCTTGGTCTTGCTCAGGGATGGTGCCATCTGCCTTGGGTCCAATATTGAGCAGAAGATTCCCATTTTTGGCCACAACATCAACTAAATTTTGCAACAATTCCTTGCTGGTCTTGTAGGCTAGATCCTGGGTATAGCACCAAGAATTACGGGCAATCGCAGTATCCATTTGCCACGGAAAAGCTTGCGTCTCTCCGTAACCTCCCCGCTCCATCTCGACGATTCCTGAACCAAAAGGTAGGGCATCCTGTTTGTAACAAACGGCCACCTCGCGACCCTCTTGTGCTGCTAGATTGTAATAGTAAGCCAAAAAGCGCATTAAGCAGGGACGGAAACTCTCATGCTGGATCCACCAATCGAAATAAAGGAGCTCTGGCTGATAATCCCGCACCAGTTCACAGGTTCGCAAAAGCCAATCTTCCAAGAATTCTTTGCTGGGATAAGGCTTGGAAGTGAGATCAAAATGATCCTTCGGTTCTGGCTCTGCTGGCCAATATAGGCTGTCTCTTGGGACTTCTTGCAGAATATCACTGGCAAACTCCTTGCCATGTGAAAAGAAAAACTGGTGCTCTGCCCGGTGAGAAGACGTACAGAAGTGTAGACCACGTTTTTCTGCTTCCGCCCTCAGTTCTCCTAAAACATCTCGTCTTGGCCCCATTTCTAAGCTATTATAAGGCGAGAGAGTAGAGGCATACATCTGAAAACCATCGTGGTGCTCCGCAACTGGAAAAAGATACTGAGCGCCTGCTTTTTGAAAGAGATCCAGCCAAAATGCCGGATCAAATCGATCTGCTGTAAAGAGAGGAATAAGATCCTTGTAGCCAAATCTAGCCTGATCTCCAAAATACTCTCGATGGTAGTCGTAGCAAGGATTCCCTTGGATATACATATTTCGTGAATACCACTCCGAACCGAAGGCAGGTACACTGTAGACGCCCCAGTGGATAAAGATTCCAAATTTAGCATCCCGATACCAGTCTGGACAGACTTGATAGCTAAGAGAGTCCCAGCTTGGTTCAAAAGGGCCTGACTGGACGACTTGATTAATCTCTTCAAGACTTATCATTCTCTTCTCCTCTTTTCTTATTACTATCTCTATTGTATCGAGAAACCCTTGTTTGTAAAGACAAACGAGGGGAATGTTTAAAATAGTAGACAAAGAGCTTGATCTAGGAGAATCGAGCCAATTACAAATAGAATAGACCTGCTAGCCCTTCACTGCTTGAGAAATAAAATGAGCGACGGCTTCTGTCTCCCCTTGGTGGAGAGCCTTAACAATTTTAGATCCCACAATAACGCCATCTGAGACCTTGTTGAAACGGCGAACATCCTCCATGCTGGAAACTCCAAAACCTGTTAAAACAGGAATGGACGCTATTTCGTGTAATTGGGCCAAGTGGTGATCCAAATCATCTCGATAGCTACCAGCTTTCCCCGTCACCCCATTGACAGCAACGGCATAGATAAATCCTTCTGCATCATGGATTAATTTCTTCTGGCGCTCGATTCCTGTGGTTAAGCTCACTAGCGGCACCAAAGCGATGTCTTTATCCACTAAGAGAGGCTCTACCAGATCTGCATGCTCATGAGGAAGATCCGGAATAATCACTCCCTTGACCGCTGTTCCTTCTACATCTCTAAAGAAGTTTTCGAGCCCATATTGGAACAAGGGGTTGAAATAGGTCATGATGACCAAAGGAACACTTGTCTCCAGACGCTGGATCGTTTGCACCAGACCCTCTGTCGTCGTCCCATGGGCTAAACTGCGTAATCCTGCCTCTTCAATCACAGGGCCATCTGCCACCGGATCTGAAAAAGGAATGCCAACTTCAATGGCTGAGACACCAAGCTCCTCCAAAAATTGGATGGTTTCCTGCAAACCTGCTAAGCCTTTTTCATGATCTCCTGCCATAATATAAGGAACAAAGATTCCTTGCTGCTGGTCTTTCAGCTTTTGTAAATGCTCTGTTAAGGTCTTTCCCATCTTACTCTCCTCTCTCTTGTTCTAGGCGGTCTTTGACTTGTACCACATCTTTATCCCCACGACCTGATAAGCAAACGATCATGGTTTTTTCAGGCCCCATCTCCTTAGCCAATTTCACCGCATAGGCGATAGCATGGCTCGATTCCAGAGCTGGAATGATTCCTTCTACTTTTGAAAGCAATTGAAAGGCTTCTAGGGCTTCTTGGTCTGTCACAGGCACATAGGTCGCCCGCTTGATCTCATGGAAATAAGAATGCTCTGGCCCAATCCCAGGATAATCGAGACCTGCTGAAATCGAGAAGGCTTCTAAAATCTGTCCATGAGCATCCTGTAACACATCCATCAAGGCGCCGTGAAGGACTCCCGGACGCCCCTTGGTCAAGGTTGCTGCATGCTGGTCTGTATCTACTCCAAGCCCAGCAGCTTCTGCCCCATACATGGCAACAGATGTATCTTCAACAAAAGGATAAAAGAGGCCAATGGCGTTCGATCCGCCTCCTACACAGGCTAGGACGGCATCTGGCAGCGCACCGTCATTTTGCTCTGCAAATTGGCGTTTGGCTTCTCGGCCAATGACACTTTGAAAATCACGGACAATTTCTGGGAATGGATGAGGTCCTAGAGCAGAACCCATGATATAGTGGGTATCCTCCACATTTGCTACCCAGGATCTAAGAGCAGCATTGACCGCATCCTTGAGAACACGCGACCCATCTGTTACTGATTGAACCTTGGCACCCAACAATTCCATCCGAAAGACATTGAGGGCTTGGCGTTTGACATCTTCTTCCCCCATGTAGATGGTACATTCCATATCAAATAAAGCAGAAGCTGTTGCTGTTGCAACACCGTGCTGTCCGGCCCCTGTTTCTGCGATGATCTTCTTTTTGCCCATCCGATGTGCCAGCAAAACCTGTCCTAGGGCATTATTAATTTTATGAGCCCCTGTGTGGTTGAGGTCTTCTCTTTTAAGAAAGATCTTAGCTCCACCGACATACTTGGTAAGATTCTTAGCGTAATAGAGCGGTGTTTCCCGACCGACATATTGTTTCAGAAGCTGATCCAATTCTGCTTGAAAAGAAGGATCTGCTTGACTTTCTCTGTAGGCTTTTTCTAATTCTAAAACTGCTGTCATCAAGGTTTCAGGGACAAATCGTCCCCCGAACCGCCCGTAAAATCCGTTTTTATCTGGTTGTTTATATGCCATGCTTGACCCTTTCTATAAATCGTTTTATCTTTTCTTGATCTTTTTTTCCATTTGTCTCGACCCCACTGGATACATCCACCGCATAAGGATGAAAGAAGCGAATGGCATCTGCTACATTGTCTTCCGTCAAACCTCCTGCAATAAAGAAGGGCTTTGTAACGTTTTGACTTTCGAGTTCTTGCCAGTTAAAAGTCTGCCCACTTCCTGCTACAGGAGCATCAAAGAGCAGATAATCGGCACTGGTCTCAGAAAGAGCTGTATCTTTCCCCACTTGAACAGCGCGAATCGTTTGTTGGGGAAGGTCTTGCAAGATGGTATCATCTATCGGCCCATGCACTTGTATCAGGTCCAAGCCCACAACTTGGCAAGCTTGCTCCACTTCTTCTCTTTGTGGGGATACAAAAACACCGACTTTTTGAACCCCTTTTGGAATCCCTGTAGCCAACTGCCGAGCTTGCTCCAGCGTGACTTGCCGTTTGCTTGGTGCAAAGACAAAACCAATGTAGTCTGCACCAGCTTCAACAGCTGTCTGGACGGCTTCTGGAGTGGACAATCCGCAAATTTTAACCTTTGTCAATCTGCAACTCCTTTACTTTTTCAGCCACATTGTCTGCCTTCATGAGCGCTGTCCCAACGAGAATGCCATTAAAATAAGGAGCCAGCATGCGCGCATTTGCTGCTGTGAAAATAGCAGACTCAGAGATGTAAACCGGTTCTTGTTCAAAATTGGTCGCCAATTCCAGGCTAGTATGAAGATCAGTCTCAAAGGTCACCAAGTTGCGATTATTGACCCCGATGATCTGAGCCCCAATCCGGTGAGCGACCTCTAGTTCTGTCAGATTATGGGTCTCCACCAAGACCTCCAGGCCAAGATGGGTCGCAAACTCATAGAGCTCTTTCAGACGAGTCTCTGATAAGGCTGCAACAATCAACAAGATCACAGTCGCCCCTGCGTTTCGCGCCCGAATTATTTGCTTTTCATCCACAATGAAATCTTTGTTGAGGGTGGGAATGCGCACCTGACTAGATATTTCGCGGAGATACTCGATGCTGCCCTTGAAAAACACTTCATCAGTCAAGACAGAAATCATCACGGCCCCATTTTCTTCGTAAGTCTTAGCCTGCGCGACGATATCCACATCAACATGAATATCTCCCAGACTCGGGCTGGCCTTTTTCACTTCCGCAATGACCTGAAGCTTTTCTGGATGACTCTTTAGGTAATCATACAAGCGGTAGGTCTCGCGCAAAGGTTGGAGCTCCTCTTCTTTCATCGCAGCCACTTCACGCGCCTTTTCCTTTAGAATCTTTGGCAAGAATTCTTGACTCATTTTTGATACTCCTGTAATAATCTCAATTTCTCAAGGGCAGCCCCACTGGCAATCACTTCACGTGCCAAGGCAATCCCTTCCTTGATAGAATCTACCTTGCCATTGGCATAAAAACCAAGGCCAGCATTCAAGACCGTCACCTCTAAGAAGGGACTTGCTTCATTCTTCAAGACACTGAGCAAAATTTCCGCATTGCGTTTGGCGTCACCACCTCGTACTTGATCAATTTCAATGCGCTCCATTTCGATATCTTCTGGTTGAAAACTGGATAAAGTAACCTGTCCATCTTCCAGAATAGCGAGCTGGGTTTCCCCATCAAGGCCTGCCTCGTCCAAACCTTGTGGACCACTCACCACCACTGCGCGTTTCCTTCCCAAATTCTTTAGAATCTCCGCCGTACTTTCCAGCATATCTGGACGACTGGTTCCCAATAGCTGGGTTTCTAGAGGAATCGGATTAATAAGAGGACCAGTTAAGTTCATCACCGTTGGAACCCCTAGTGCCAAGCGAGCTGGCATAATATAGCGCATGCCAGGATGCAGATTTTTGGCAAACAGAAAGACAATGCCCGCTTTTTCAAACACTCGTCCCAAGTCTTCTGGACCCAAATCAAGGTTAATCCCTAGCGCTTCTAGCACATCCGCAGAACCAGATTTAGAAGAGATCGAACGATTTCCGTGTTTCGCCATCTTGATGCCACCACCAGCAAGGACGAAGGCAGCTGTTGTTGAAATATTGAAACTATAGGAACGATCTCCCCCAGTTCCACAATTGTCCATTGCTCCTTGAACTTCTGTAGGAATAGCAACCGCATGGGCCTGCATCACTTTCGCAATAGCCGTCCGTTCTTCAACCGTTTCCCCCTTCATTTTGAGGCCTAGAAGTAGGGCCGTCACCTGCGCTTCTGAAGCACGACCAGCAACGACTTCCTCCATAGCCGCTTCTAATTCTGCGCCGGTTAGATCTATTCCTTCCGTTACCTTTGCAAGCACTTGTTTCATTTTTCGCTCCTTGACTAGTTTGACAAAATTTTCGATGGTCTTAAGCCCATCTGGTGTTCCGATACTTTCTGGATGGTATTGAAAACCATAAATCGGTAAGCTACGGTGTTGAATTCCCATAATTGCTCCATCATCCGTCGTCCGAGAGGTAATGACAAAATCCTCTGGCATGTCTTCAATCGTCAGCGAATGGTAGCGCATGACTGGAACTTTTTTTGCGACACCCGCATATAGCGGAGAGGGAGCTTCTAGCTGGATCTGGCTTTGTTTGCCATGCATGACCTGAGGGGCCAATCCTAAGCGTCCTCCAAAAACTTCTGCAATCGCTTGATGTCCCAAGCAGATCCCTAAGATTGGTTTGATCCCCGCGAAATCTCGGATCATCTCCTCCATCTTGCCCGCATCCTTTGGCCACCCCGGACCAGGCGAAAAGACTAAAGCGTCGGCTTCTTGGGCAACTTGGTACAAGTTCGCATCATCATTTCGAAGCACCTGGACCTCATCAAATTTCCCGATATACTGCGCTAAATTGTAGGTAAATGAATCATAATTATCAACTAATAAAATCATCCTTCTTCTCCAATCCTTGTCATCGATTTTGCCTTATTGACGGTTTCTTGGTATTCATTTTCAGCAATCGAATCATAAACGATTCCTGCTCCAGCTTGCACATAAGCCTTCTTATTTTTGAGGATCATGGTTCGAATGGCAATAGCAAAATCGAGATCCCCCGTCACAGAGAGATAGCCAATCGCTCCCGCATAGACGCCTCGTTTCTCTTTCTCTGCCTCATAGATCCGCTTCATAGCCCGAATCTTGGGAGCGCCCGAAACGGTTCCAGCTGGAAGAGTTGCCTTCAGAGCCTCAATGGAGGCTAGCCCCGGAAGTAATTGTCCCTTGACAACACTGGTCAGGTGCATGACATAACGGAAGAATTCCACTTCCATATATTTGGTCACTTCAACCGTCCCATTTTGAGCGATACGACCAATATCATTTCGCCCTAGATCCACCAACATGCGGTGTTCTGCGACTTCTTTAGGATCTCCTGTCAAATCAGCTACCAACTGCCGATCAGCCTCTTCATCGATCCCTCTTGGACGCGTGCCGGCAATAGGGTTGGTCGTCACCACTCGATCCTTGACCGACACCAGACTTTCTGGACTGGCACCGATAATTTGGTACTCCCCAAAATCATAAAAATAGAGATAATTCGAAGGATTGGTCACGCGCAAATTGCGGTAATAATCTAGCGGTTTTCCTGAAAAATCAGCTGAAAAACGTTGACTGAGCACACATTGGAACATATCTCCTTTTCGAATATAGTCCCGCGCTAAAGCCACCATTTCCTCAAACTCTTTTTGCTCCAAATGATTGTGGAAATGAAGAGCATGCAGATCCTTATCCTGAAACTCTTCTTTTGCAGGTCTTGCCAACTGCTCTAACACTTGCTCCAGACTCGACGCTTGTTCTGCTTCACTTCGCCCACTATAAAGATTCTCTTCCACCACATAGACCTTTTCCTTTTTGTGGTCAAAAATCACATAGCTTTCATATAAGAAAAAGTGAAGATCTGGAGTGCCGATCGTGTCTTCCGGAATGGAGCCAATGTTCTCATAGAGACCAATCAAGTCATAGCCGACAAATCCAATCGCCCCACCGTTAAAAGGGAGTTCTTCGGAAGTTTTCGTTTTGACTGTGATGCGATTCAAAAAGTTCAAAGGATCCTCTTCGACAATCTGATCATTGTAATAGAGAATGCCATGTTCAAACTTGACTTCACTGACTGGCCGATAGGCTACAATTGAAAAACGCGCATTCTCTTTTTCACGAGGGATCGACTCCAAAATCATTTTATGGGGCGCATCCAAACGCATATAAGCCAAAATTGGACTCAAAACATCAGCAGATAAAACTTTTTTCATATTAGAAACCTCTCTTCTAAAACCCTTCTGTTCTAATGAATTCAACTGAGCCCTGCTTCGCTTGCTAAGGCACATAGAAAAGCCCTCACACAAAAACTGTGTGAGGGCGTAGTGTCCGCGGTGCCACCTCTTTTATAGGGAAAAATAGCTGGTCTTTCCCCATATCTCTATCTCCTCTAACAAGGAGTTGCACGGTAAGGGGTGCCAACCGAATTCACATGGGTTAGAATTCATTGATCATAACAGTCCAATTTTCATCAGTCGCTATTGCTTGTTCGCAATTCCCACAAGCTCCCTGAAAATAGCCGACTCATTACTTTTCTGTTGCTACCATTATAACCCTTTTTCTTCGAAAGTCAATAAAATTTTTAGTCTTTTTTTATACTTTTTTCTACACTTATTTAATAAAATCAGCCAAAAGATCCCTAGCGAAACGTCTTTTTTATCCCAAAAATAGGATACTCAACAAAGTCAAAATTGCAGGACCGCCTTGAGTCAAGATAATCTTTTTATTGGCTGTCATCGCACCGTAAGCCGCTGCTCCAATAATAAAGAGCACAAAAATCGTAACGACTTCAATATTTTTGGACACAAACAATCCATACAAGAGGAAGACACCGATCAAGGCATTGTAGATTCCTTGATTCTTAAATAAAGAGGTCACAGATGGGCGAGCGAGTTCTTCTTTCTCTATGTTGAAAACCCGACTGGTGGTATCAGATGTGGTTCGGATACTCTCCAAATAAAATATGTATAAATGCTCCAGTGCAGCAAGACTTGCTAAAATAATCGTCAGTAATGACATCGTAGCTCTCCTTTTTATTCAATCGTTATTTGTTCAATACCAGATACTAATTTATCCAGCAAGTATGAAAATTGCTCTTGTTCTTGAGTGGTCAAAATGCGACTCATCTGATCTTTCACAGCCACATGATAGCGAGGGGGATGTTTGACCAAACGATTATAGGCCATATCCGTCAAATGAATTAAGATTTCTCGCTGGTTTTTTGGATTTCGACTCCGATGGACAAATCCTTCCTTTTCTAAAATTTTGAAATGCCGGGTTAAAGCCGCTGGATCAATCTGTAAGCGTTCCTGAACCGCGATCTGATTGCAAGGTGCTTGTTCTAATAGATACTGCAAGATTTGGTAACGCGTTAAGCTAATCCCTAGTCGCTTTTCAAAGAGTTGTGTGGTCGATTGATCTGCCAAACGTAGTTGGTAGAGTAAATCATTTATTTCTGCCATATTCCTTCTCCGAATCGTTTTTGATAAATCAATAATTGATTAGTCAATCATAAACTTTTTCTTCTATCCTGGCAAGAAAAAAAGCTGGCACTGTTTTTTCGCACAAAAAAAGCCGCCTGATTGGGCGACTCTTAGGGAGATTATTATGAAAAAGAAAAGTTTTAGGATTTTTCTAAACAAAGTTAGGAGGTCTTTGTTTATGGTTCTATTATAGCGGACATTTCTTAAAGAAAGCTTACGACTTTATTTCAAAATGAAAACAATCTCTTTACAGATTCTTTTCAGCGTTTAAAATAGCTGGAATATCTAGTAAACTTTCCACCTGATAATTACCTTCATAGTCAGACGTCAAGAAATTGATACTCTGAATCTGGCTATTCCTTGCAAAGTCAATATCCAGGCTCCGATCCCCAATATAGTAGGTCTTTCCCGGATGCAACCCGTACTTCTCTATCAGATGCTTGGCTGCTTCTGGGTTAGGCTTGCGGGCAAAACCACTTTGACTGGTCAAAATCTCTGAAAAAAAGGATTCTAAGCCCAAGTCCCGTAGGATGACCAAGGCATTCTCTCCCTTATGGGTATAGACAAATTGTTCTATCCCAGCATCCTTCGCCCAGGACAGGACATCACGCGCCCCCTCCATCAGAAGGACCTGGGCATTTTTCTCTGCTAGACTTTCTGCTCGGCGATGATTTAAGTCCGTCACATCCAGTTGATACTCTGCTGCCACCGCTACTAAAAGATCTTGAACCGAATGCTTCAAGATGAAATCTTTAATGCTGGCTCGGTCAAAGGGAAGCTGATAAGTTGCATAGGTCTCCTCAAGACCTGCCAGAATAGCATCATAGGAATCTAGCAAGGTCCCATCCAAATCCCAAATAAAGGCTCGTTTTGTCATTTTTTCTTCTCTCCTACTTTTCGTCTATATAGCTGACTCAAAAATAGCCAACGGAAGCCATTGTCGAGCAGCGTCCCCGTCCAGACCCCTGGAAGGCCAAAGCCAAGGGTTACTCCAAGCAGATAACCGGCTCCAATTCGAATGACCCACATGCCAATCGTCGTCGCATAAAATGGAAGCTTCCCATTTCCCAAGCCTTGCCAAACAGCTGTATAGATGACTGTCCCTGCCGTAAACGGCGTTCCCAACAAAGAAAAGAGGACAACCGATAAACTAGCTTCTACTGCTTTTGTATCTTGGGTGTAGAGATGGGTCAGAAGGGTGCCCCCAAAAAAGATTCCCAAGGCAATAGGTAACATTAACACGAAGGACAAGCAGTAAGACTGCTTTCGAAGGCGGGCAATCTGCTCAAGATCACCTTCACCCAGGCTCCGTGCCACGAGCATGACCGTCGCTGTGGCCACTCCAAATACAGGCATATAGTTAAACTGGGTCAAGGTCTCTCCGATGGCATTTCCTGCGACTGCCTCGGTCCCAAAAGCAACCACGATCGCAATGATCACCACATCTCCAGCTCGCATCATCAGCCGCTCCCCGGCAGCTGGAAGCGCTAAGTTCAAGAGCTTACGATCCAATCCCCAACCAAGGGGGGCAAAGGGTAGCTGGACCTTTTGCCACAAGAGGATGACGCCCACCAGACGGGCCAGCACTGTCCCCAAAGCTGCACCAACAATGCCCCAACCAAAAAGGAAAATGGCTACAGAGGAGAACAGAGCGTTTAATAGATTGGTCAACAGGCTCACATACATAGGAAGACGTGGATTGTTGGCCACCCGAACCAAGGAGCCCAAGGTCGTCATCAATCCTAAGAGAACTATGGTCCCGCCAACCAAGGAAAGGTAAATCCCCCCGCTTTCGGCTACTGCAGCTTCAGTCCCCAACAGCGAAATCATCTGGCGTCCAAATAACAGCGAAGCCCCTCCTAAGAGAGCACTCAACAACAAGGTCACCTTTAGGGACTCTGTCGCATGGTAGGCAATGTGGTCTTGATTTTTTTCACCCAAACTTTTGGACATGACACTGGCAACTGCCGCACCCAGTGCCAAAAAGATGGCCTGATAGATGGTGATGATGTTCCCTGCGACGGAAACACCTGAAATGGCAATCAAGCCCAGGTGAGCCACTAAATAAGAGTCCACCATGCCCATCA
>CABSRC010000022.1 GCA_902480035.1 uncultured Streptococcus sp.
AGACGCAGTGGTTGAGTGGGCTCTACTACGCTGATTTCATCAGCTTTTACAGCCCTACTCAACTGTGCGGAGGTGGGACGACGAAATCGAATTCTAACGAATTACCGATTTCTGTCCCACTCTCTTTATTTTATGTTAGAAAGATAGATCAAATCTTTGAACTGATCAATGGTCTGAATCAGGTGAAGGCTTGTCTCATTAATAGGAAGATAATAGACTTTATCTGCCAAAGATTCTGTAAAAGGACGATTCGTGAGTAAGATCACCTGTTGTCCTTTTTCTTTCAGCTCTTTCACTTGCTTTCTCACCTTTTGGTAAAAACGCTCATCACCGATTTCTAGATCATCCACCAAGACACTAGCAGCGTCCAAACCTAACGATTCATTGGTTCCATTTTGGGTCAGATAATAGGCTGCTCCCTCTTTGACCTCATATAAACCAGCTGATGGTTCAACTGGAAGAAAGGCTGGTTTGATTTCAGCTTCTGCTACTTTTTCCATTTCTACAAGGTTGGCCAGAACCTGCAAATAAACAGGTGCTAATTTACTCAAATCCAAGAGTTCCTCAAACTCAAAACCACGTTTCAAGGCTTCTAAGATATAGAAGAGCCGGTGGGGCATATGACGAGCAATTTTCTGGATTAATTCATCATCGCTCATTTCCTCAGGAAGGATGGTCAGCAAGTTCTTATCTTTAATGGTTTCTAGGGCTTGTTGATAAGCCTCATCGATTCTCTTCCCAAATCCATAAACTGCCCCATAAGAGTGAATTTGGGTATTGAGGCGGGCATTTTTAGCAGCATCAGAAAAAATCGGGATCTTAAAGAAGATATAGTCCAAACTCGGTTCGTAAACAGCCTTTAGATCTTTTAATAGGGGATGAGGCAAATGCTCGAGAGACCGCCCTAATTGCAACTGTACTCCTTGCTCAAACAAGGAATAGCCCAAGCCCATAGAGGCCATCGAGATACTATCTGAAGCAAATGGATTAACTTCTAGGATATAAAAAGCATAGCTCGTCGGATCCAAAGCAAACTTGATCGAAATGGCTCCTGTCAGCTTCAAATAGCGACTGATGTGGATCGCCGCTTCACGAAGATTTTGAAACTCCCGGTCAGTCAGAGTGACCGCTGGCATGAATTGGTAAGAGTCACTGGAGTGGATCCCAACAGGATCAATGCTTTCAATAGAGGCTGCCAGGTAGTGATTGTCTTCACGATCCCGCATGACTACAAAATCCAGTTCCTTAAAGCCATAGGTCGAAAACTCCAGCAAACACTGCTGACTTGGAGAGACCGAAAGTCCCATTTCTACAGCTTCGCATAAATCATCCAGGTTATGAGCAATCTTTCGCCCTTGCCCTTGCTTACTCGCTACCGGCCAGATCATAATAGGAAATTGAATGCCTTCAGAAAACTCGATAGCTTCTCGAACCGAACCAACCAGTGACGAAGCCGGTACCTGATAGCCCAGCTCTTGAAAGAGACGTCGTTGATCTGCCTGTTGGTAAAAAGTACGGTAGCGTTGGAGGCTTGGCCCGACAATCCTAATCGATGCTTCTTTGAAAAATCCAGTTTCTTCCAAACGAAACAAGAGATTCAAAATCTGTTTATCCGCAAAAACTAGGAGCAAGCGAGATCCAGTATAAGAAAGAAGAGTCGTCCTAAGAGCATCCAGCTTGAGCTTACTAACTACAACCATATCTGCAGTTTCTTTGGTGATAGCATTTTCTTCGCCCAAGTAAAGGACAAGAGCATTCCCATCCTTGGCATTGAGTTTTTGTGCTTCATTTACCGCAGCCAAAAGGCTAATATCCTGATAAGAATCTCCACACAGGAGAAGCAATTTCTGGTTTTGTTTCATCATTCCTTCTCCCTTCTACTTTCGTGAATTTTAGCATCAATCAACTCTAAAAATTCATCGTAAAAATAGAGATTTTCTCTTGGACCTGGACTAGCATCTACTTGGAATTGGACCCCTAAAATTGGTTGGTAACGATGACGAAAAGCTTCAATACTATGGTCATTGACATTTTCATGTGTGACCAATAAATCATGGGGCAGACTGTCCCTCGCTATACTATACAAGTGATTTTGACTGGTTATCTCGATTTTTCCTGTCGCAATTTCACGCACAGGTATGTTCAAGCCGAAATGTCCGACTTCCATAGGGGCCAGCTCAGCGCCGTAAGCTTGTGCCAACAACTGAGCTCCCAAGCCCATACCCCAGATCGGAATCTGACCATTGAGCTTTTTGATCAAGTGGCACAGTTTTTTCACATGATGGGGATCGCCTGGCCCACTGGATAAAATAACCCCATCTGGTTGTTGCTCCATCAGTTCATCATAAGAGATATCATAGGGATAGACTGTCACATTACAGTCCCTTTGACTCAGCTGGCGCAAGACAGAGTGTTTGACACCTAAATCAATCAAGGCAATACTCTTTCCAAAACCAGGTACAGCATAGGCCGTTTTTGTCGAGACTTGACGCACTTGATCTTTGGGAAGGACCGTTGCTCGCAACTGATCCAAGATATGCTCGATCGAATCCCCCTTGTTAATGACAGTCGCCTTCATCCGTCCATACTTGCGGACAATTTTTGCCACCTGCCTCGTATCAATCCCTACAATACCAGGGATTTTTTTTCGCTTCAAGAATTCATCCAAGGTCATCTGCTGCCGCCAATTGCTTGGCATCTCCACCAAATGCTGAACGACTACTGCCAAACAGGTCGGCGTAATCGATTCAGAATCATCTCGATTGATCCCTGTTGCGCCAATAACTGGAAAGGTAAAGGAGAGGATCTGGCCACTAAAAGCCTGATCCGTGATCAATTCTTGATAGCCTGTCATGGCTGTCGTAAAGACCAATTCACCAGTCACATATAAGTCTGCACCAAAGGCTTCCCCTTCAAATACAGTCCCATCCTCTAGGACCAATAATCGTTTCATCGAACCCCTCCCTTCTTTTACACTAGTCCAATTTTATCACAGTTCCTCAAAAAAAGGAAAGTCAGATTCCATGTAGCTCTCTACTCTGTCCTCTTTCTTTCCTTTCAATGAATTGTCAGTTATCTTATTTTGCACCGCGACCTTTAAGGACGGCTTCAATGATGGCCATACGGACAAAGACACCGTTAGTCATTTGTTCTACGATACGTGATTTAGGAGCTTCTACCAAGTGGTCCGCAATTTCAACGTCACGGTTGACTGGTGCTGGGTGCATCAAGATCGCAGTATCTTTCATACGGTCATAACGTTCTTGTGTCAAACCGTGAAGACGGTGGTAGTTTTCTTTAGAGAAGAGTGATTCGTAATCATGACGTTCGTGTTGCACACGCAAGAACATCATCACATCCACTTCTTCAATGACTTCATCGATAGTGACGAAGGTTCCATAGTCTTCAAATTCCGCACTTCTCCATTCGTCTGGACCTGCAAAGTAGAGGGTTGCTCCCAAACGTTTCAAGATTTGCATATTTGATTTTGCCACACGTGAGTGATCCAAGTCCCCAGCGATACAAACTTTCAAGCCATCAAAGTGACCGAATTCTTGGTAGATGGTCATCAAATCAAGCAAACTTTGGCTTGGGTGTTGACCTGAACCGTCTCCACCATTGACGATAGAGGCTGTGATCGTTGGGCTTTCAACCAATTCTTTGTAGTAGTCCACTTCAGGGTGACGGATGACGCAGACATCTACACCAAGAGCTGACATGGTCAAGATGGTATCGTAAAGTGTTTCCCCTTTGTTCACAGAGCTTGTCTTCACATCAAAGTCAAGGAGATCACATCCCAATTTCAACTCTGCCACTTCAAAGGCTTTGTGGGTACGAGTTGAAGGTTCAAAGAAAAGGTTAGAGATGATGTGTTGGTCTTCGTAGGATGCTTTAGCTCCGTTTTTGAACTCAATCCCACGTTTGATCAATGCCATTACTTCTTCATTGGTAAGAGTTTCCATTGAGACAAGGTTTTTAAGAGCGATTTGATTTTCAGACATGTTGATTCTCCTTTTATAATGTGAATGGTTTACTATTTATTTAAGCTTCTTTGATGAGGACGCGGTCTTGGCCGTCTAGCTCCACCATCTCGACAATGATTTCCTCTGACTTACTTGTCGGGATATTTTTCCCAACAAAGTCCGGACGAATCGGCAACTCCCGATGCCCACGGTCGACTAGAACCGCAAGACTTACTCGAGCAGGACGACCGTGACTGACCAGATTGTCAATGGCAGCGCGAATCGTACGACCTGTATAGAGGACGTCATCGATCAAGATGACCTCTCTATGAGCGATATCAACTGGTAACACCGTCGTATCTTCTGTTGCCTTCATATCATCTCGGAAAGGCTTGGTATCAAGTTCTGCAACAGGGACATCAATTTGTTCCAGCTGAGAGAGGCGTTCTTGGATCCGGCGAGCAATGTAAACACCGCGCGTCTTGATCCCCACCAGCACAATCTGGCTCAAATCTTTGTTTCGTTCAATGATTTCGTAGGTGATCCGGGTAATGGCCCGTTTCATCGTCAAATCATCAACGACTTCTTTGGTTTTCATTCAGTCCTCCTTAGTTGTAAAAGAAAAACCTCCTTTTTCAAGGAGGTTCAGCAAATGGATGGTCTAAGAGGATAGAGTCTCGCTCTATGGTCCTAGCCATTGTTTTTCACAGTCTCCTTGCCTGCCTCACGGGACAGGATTAAAGGATTTATTTAATTGAGATAACTATATCACAGTTTCAAACGACATGCAAGAAAAAACTCAACATTTTTCAAAAAAATTTAAAAATATTTCTTTTCGTCCGAATAACGTTCGGCTTTTACTCAGAAACAGCCGATTTTCGCTTGATATTTTTGATCCCATAGAGCACATAGCCAGCTAAGAGGTAGGCGATAAAAATGATCACCACCCATTTGCCAACAAAGGCCCAGCCGTATTTATTCACATTGATAAAGAAATAGGCAAAGGGACTATCTTTTGCACCTGGAATTGGCCACTTCAAGACCAATCCATTGAGAAGGGCAAAGAGCATGTAAGCCAGGGGAATCGAGGTCCAAAGGAAGGGATCGAGCTTACGGTATTGCTTGGCTTTATCAATCACTAGAGTATCAAAGAAGAACATCAAAGGAACGATGTAATGACAGAGGAAGTTTTCCAAACGATAAAACTTCTCTGGTGTCGCAATAGGCGCCAACATAAAGTGGTAGATGACACAGGTGATCATAATGGACATGGTAACTGCGCCTTTCATACGAAGATAGCCCTGAGTCTGGGTCGAACGACCTCGAACCATGCGCCAAACCATGTCTCCCATAAAGAACATGACCAACATGTTAGATAAAATGGTGTAATAGAGCATCATGCCAAAGCCACCATGCTTGGTCAGTTGCAGATAAACACCGAGTACACTTAAGATAAACAATAGAAAACGATAGCTAAATAATAGTTTGAATTTCATAGTATCCTCCTGAAAGAAAAGGGGCTAGGCCCTTCTTTTTATCTTTAGATTTTCTTCACAAATTCTGATTTGAGTTTCATTGCACCAAAGCCATCAATCTTACAATCGATGTTGTGGTCTCCTTCCACGATACGGATATTTTTCACGCGCGTACCTTGTTTCAAATCTTTCGGTGCACCCTTAACCTTCAAATCTTTGATCAAGGTCACCGTATCGCCATCAGCCAATTTGTTTCCATTGGCGTCAATCGCTACGACACCCTCTTCTTCTTCGACATCAGCTGGGTTCCATTCATACGCACACTCTGGGCACACCAAGAGCGCTCCATCTTCATAGACGTATTCAGAGTTACATTTTGGACAGTTTGGTAAGTTATTCATTTTTATCTCCTTATTCAAATTAACTTTCATAGTATACCATGAAAGCGAAAATTTGACAAATCCTGCTCGACTGTAGCATTTTCAAGAAAAATGGAGGCGACTTGGCCTCCCTACATAGATCATATTTTTCAATCTTCCTGCAATTCTTGAATATCTCGAATCACGCGCACACCTGCTTGATTCTTCTCGCGCAGTTCAGCTTCAGAGTATGGGAAGGTATTGATCAAGATACTCTCCATCCCGATACTTTGGGCAACAGCGACATCTGTCGTAAAGTCATTCCCCACCATGACCGTTTTCTCAGGGTTCAACTGGTGTTCTTTGATGACTTCCAAGAGGAACTCTGGCTGAGGTTTGCGAATACCTGCATCAGATGACAAGTAAATGGCATGGAAAAGTTCTCTCAAACCAACCAAATCAATCTCCGGATTGGTAAAATCTGCTTGGGCATTGGATAAGAGAAAGATTCGGCAACCTGCAGCTTTCATATCCTCTAACACTTCTTTCGTGTGAGGATAGAGCTCCAACCGCTTGCGAGAAAGGACACGGAAAGTCCGCGCAATCAAACGTCCCCACTCTTTGAGGTGGGCAACACTATTCCCACTTGGATGGCCTTCTAAATACAATTGTACAAAGATAACCGTCAGATCAATCTCTGGGTAGGCAACTTGTTTTTCCTTAGCCAAGTCTTCTTCGGCTTGTTGCACCAACTCTTTATAACGTAGGCGAAGACCTTCTCCTGTATAGCTTGCCCCGTAGGATTGGTAGATCTGAGCCATGGTATCCCATAAAATGGGACTCGACTCATCGGTTTCGATGTCGACCAAGGTTCCATAAAAATCAAAAATATAGTTTTTAAATGCGTACTTGTGCGGATTCATCTCTCACTCCCGTAACAAACATCGTAAAGGTTGCCTTGCAGACATTGGCCCCGTCTTGATTGGTAATATCGACATCCACCACTCGAGTCGTCCGTCCACTGTGGACACATTCGCCATGGATCGTAAGGACATCTCCCAGACGCCCTGCTTTTAAGTAATTGATCGAGGATTGCAAGGTCACCCCATCGACCCCTTGAGAAACCACGACCAACCCACTGACTTGGTCACACAGGGTAAAGAGATAGCCTCCGTGCGCATTTCCATAATAATTGAGCGATGATTCCACGACCTTGGTTGTCACCACTACATGGCCATCTCTCATCTTTTCGATTTCGTAATTTTCAAATGCAGCAATTGCATCAAAGTGAAAATCTTTCATATACTTGCCACCTTTTCTAGCATCTTTTCAACTCCTCTATCATACTACAATTAAGAAGCAGATACAAGCAAAGGGGCAATTCCTTAGGAGCAGAAAAGGAGACTCCAACTAAGTAAGAAGACGATACTAGGCACAATATATTTTCTTGGGTGCTTCCAACATTCTCTCTTTAAATTCCATTTTCTTAAAGGGAAATAGATTTCAATCAGTAAGTGCAAAACAGCTTCAACCACTGCTAGAATCATCACTCCTAGTAAAAATAGGATCCCCAAGTCAGGCATGACCACCATTTTTAATAACAGAGCAACAAATAGATTGACAGATAAAAAATAAGTCAGCAATACACGGTAATACATCAAGTAAAAGAACCGACTCTTAGGTAGGGACTTGACATGATCGATCAAATCTTTATCAGAGGAAATGAGGGTGGTTAATGGCGTATTGACAGAAGCAATCGTTAAAAGGATGATGATTTTTAATGGAGCATCATAATCCTGTATCAGAATGAGAAGGAGGAAGATGAAAGTAAAGATAAAATTGATGGAAAAATAGCGCTCTTGAAATAAGGAAATCCAAAAATAATTGCCACTTCTTCTCTTTGCGACGAGCAACTGATCATTTTTTGAAATCGCGACCAGGTCCTCATTTTTAAAAATTAAGACAGCAAGGAGGACTGACAGTAAGATCATATAGGACACTTGTTGGACCCATAAAGAAGATACTGTGAGAACAGTCGTTACAAAAATGAGCACCCCTCCTAGAAAACTGGGCCGTGTATTGAACTGGATAAAGACATAAAACACGCTTAGTATCACTAGGAAAGATAGGAGAACAAGCTTAAAGGATTGTGGCAGGTCTAACTTGACTCCCAAAAAGAGGATCAATAACAGCACGCGCTCTAACAAATTGAGAAGAAAGGTTACCGTCAGAAAAGAACCTTTGAAACGATTGAGAGACAACGGAAGCTGGTAATAGGCCTGGACCCTGTCCATCGAAAAGTAGGAATAGAGCAATTGAAAGGTCGATAGAGCAGTGACAATAACCGTACTGATCAATAAGACTTGAAAGCTCGTAGAAAATTTGCCCCCAACAAGATGGTAATAAAGAGCAAAAGCTAAGGAAGTCAAGAACAAGAAGAGCCGATTTTTGGATACCAAATCTCTAAAAATTGCTAGTAGCATGCTCTACCCCCTCTGACGATTGACGTCATGAAACCAATCTTCTAAATTCGATTCGATAGCGTCTAGGTGACCATCTTCAATGTAATAAGCTGTATCACAGACTCGAACAATACTCTCTGCGATATGCGAACTCATCAGAATAGAGCCTTCTTCTTTATACTGCAATAGCAAACCATATAGAAATTCCGTCGCATCAAAATCAAGGCCATCAAATGGTTCGTCCAAAATAAGGAGAGGAGGTTTGAGATAAAAAGCTGTGATCAAGAAGACTTTCTTCTTATTTCCCGTTGACAAACTACCGATATCGGTGTTGAGAAATTCCTCAAAATGAAAACCTGAGATCAGGTCCTGCAATACCTTTTCATCTCTCTTTCGATGATACAAACGACAGACAAAATTAAAATAATGAACAAAATCCCAGTTTAGAAAACTATTGTTTTCAGTAAAAACTGTATAGGTACGGCTCTTATAGAAATTCATATGAAAAGAGGTCACCTTATCTTCTATGGTAACAGTCTCAACTGCATACTGCCGATGATCAAAGACACTACTTAAAGCTTTTAGCAAGGTTGTCTTCCCAGCTCCATTTCGACCAATCAACCCTACTACAGAATGATTGGGTACAAGCAAATTCGTGTCTTTTATAACGGGCCTGTCTTTTTTATACCAAACATTTAGCCCCTTGATGTTTAGACACTCAGTCTTCATCGACGCACTCCTTTATAAAGGTAAGAAGCCCCAACTAAAAGCAACAGCAAAGCGTATAACCATTCCTTTTGAAAGGCAAAGACTAAGGCACCGATCAAGAAGCAAATTCCTATAAGGATTCTAAATTGTAATTTCATATCTTGCCTTCTTTCTATTCACAGTATGAAAGATTACAATTGTATTTTATGCTTATACTATAGTACTTTTTTAAAGCAGATTCAAGCACTGATGGAACATTTTCAGTGCTTTAGGCAACATTTTATCTTTGAAGAGAAAAAAAAGAACTAGATACCTCTAGCCCCTTTACTTAAAATCTTAATTTTTCCCAACCATCGTCTGTCCGTTTGCGATAATAGTACTCGGACAAATCTGGGTCTTCCATCACTTCCAGCAGAGGAAGCATGTCGTAGGACAAGTCCAACTTTTCTAATTGGTCCTTCTCAACCCAAGAAACTTCTCCTTCATCAGACGATCTGAGCTGGCCTGTAAATTCTGTTGCTTTGTAGCAAAAGACGATGTAGCGGCCTCCCTCATCTGGCTCCCAGTCTTTGACTGCGACCAGTTTTGGATCTGCAATTGTCAGTCCTGTCTCTTCGTAGACTTCACGAATGACGGATTCTACAAGGCTTTCTCCTTCTTCGATATGGCCACCTGGAAAAGCATGGCCAGCCCAGTGAGTCTTTTCAGGTGAGCGGTATTGGAGGACTACTTTCCCATTTTCAAGATCTTCGACCATGCAAAGATTGCACAGTGTAGTAGGCGTTGTACGTGACATATATTTCCTTTCTATGATGTAATACATCAATCAAAATAAACTTTTTTCTTTACTTCTTTCTTCATCACAAAGGGATTTACCAGCTCATGGTATTCATCAAAAATATCCAAAAGAAAGCCTCTCTCAAAGACAATGGTCTTCTCTTTTAACGAATATTCCGAGTGAATTGTTACCGGACCATGGCCATCAAAGGTAAAGAACAACTCAATGAAAAATACCAGAATCACCATAGCAAAGAGACTCAAAAGAACACTAACAAGGTTCTTCCAATTTGGAGCATGTTTTCGATAGAAGTGATACCAGATGTGACTAAAAGCCGTCACAGCTCCAAGATACAGCCAGGGATTCCACAGGAGCGGTGTAAATGCATAACCATAGAAGCTCAATATAAAGTTCACAAGAACAAAAAGCAACAGAATCAGATACATAATCCTAAACAGGTTCAAATACTTTCTCATGTTTGGTCTCCCCTTCGTAATAATTGGATTAAACTGGATCTCCTAAAGAAACATCAACAGAAAATGATAACCTAACCGGAGCCAATGTTCTATAAGGGGCGAATCCGGATCATTTTTTTTACTATCTAAAAATAGACTTAGCGACAACAAAAGTAAGCTAAGGGCTATAACTATTCTAAGAACGAGTCTCATACCGCCAAGAGCCAAAGAAACTAAAGAACCAATGAGTGGTAAAGGGGAAAATATAAGTGCTACTAAGCCGAAATAGATCTTAACCAATGATAAAACCAATAAACTATAAACGACAATCTTCGTAAAAAGAGAGACCCTTTTATCTTCTTTTTTCAGTTGTGAAATGGAATAGATAACATAGATCATATACATAAATAGAAACATATTTATTTCCCCTATTTCCTATAGATTTTATTCCTATTTTATCCAACATCCGTTTAGAATACAACTTCTTACCTAGACTCACCCAAAAAAGACAAGGACAGGATCAGAGTTTCTTCACTTCTGCTGCTACCTTTTGGAGATGGTGTTCCCGCATGCTAGCGGTATTCACATCTCGTCCGACTTCACCCAAGATGCAGACGCGCTTGGTTTTAATCCCACAGTGGTTCAAGACGGCATTCTTCAAAACAGAGATGCCATAACTATCAGGAATGTTGAGAGGACCTGAAAAGATCTTGTACCACCAAGTAGGCGCCATGGAGGTCGCATAAATACTGGCTGTTTTTCCTTTGAGCAACTTCTTGAATTGCTTGCCTCTCAGGTAATTCCAGATAAAACTTCCCTGATCATTAGCCGAGTATGCAATCCCCGGTGTAAAGACCCGATCGATCCAGCCCTTCATAAGACTCGGCATACTACTCCACCAGATGGGATAAACAAAGATCAAGTGATCCGCCCACTGGATTAATTCTTGGGAACGAAGAATAAAAGGATCTTCCTCCATCCGTTTTCGATAGCCATAGCGAAGAACCGGATCAAAGTCTTCTTCATTAAGACTGATCACTTTAAGCTCATGGCGACCTGAGTCAATATTTTCTACAATGGTTTGAAAAATAGCCTGACAGTAACTTTCCTTATCCGGATGCCCGTTGATGACTAGAATTTTCATTCGTCTTCTCCTTCATCTCTTTGGTTCATTCTATCTTTTTTATATTTTTACTTGATTAATTGATAATGGTACAAAGATTGATAGATAGGTCCTTTAGGAATTTTTATTTGAAGAACACATCATCCGCAATTCCTTAACAGGTTTTCCAAGTTTAAGTATTTGTTCTTGGCCATCAAAAGTAAAACCCATTTTTTGATAGAAAGCAATGGCTCGCTTATTATCTTTCAATACCCATAAATAAATTTCAGAGAATGGATCAAGAGCAACAAATGCAGCATGCATTAACTGTTTACTCACACCTTTTCCATAGTAATCTTTTAAAACATATAAGGCAATGATTTCACCAGCTTGAATGGTCTCATCACGGTAATTTCCATAGCTGATAAACCCAACGACCTTCTTTCCATCCATCGCAATCAAGGTATTTTCTGGATACTGTTGACTAAAGAAACGACATCTATCTAATGTCATCGTCTCCTGAAATTCCGCGGGTAAAAGATCGTCATAAGCCTCTCTCCACGTTTGCCAATGAACGAGAGATTTTCCTTCTATCTCTTCAGGAGTTTCCATTGTTTTAATGATAATCTTCATTCGCTTTATCCTATCTAATCCAAAGCCTTGACTTCCAACATCATATCTCGGATTTGGGCTGCTAGTTCAAAGTCAAGCACTTCGACGGCTTCTTGCATTTGACCTTGCAGTTTCTTGACCAGTTCCTTGCGCTCTTGGCGGTTGAGACTGGTGATATCCACTTCCTTGTCCTCTTCCTTGGCCACAGCCTTGGTAACAGAAATGAGGTCACGGATTTCCTTCTTGATGGTTTGTGGTACAATGCCATGCTCTTCATTATAAGCCATCTGGATTTTCCGACGACGGGCTGTTTCATCGATGGCTTTTTGCATAGACTGGGTCATGGTGTCCGCATACATGATCACGTGACCTTCACTATTACGGGCAGCACGACCGATGGTCTGAATCAATCCACGCTCATTACGGAGGAAACCTTCCTTGTCAGCATCAAGAATTGCTACCAGACTGACTTCTGGTACGTCAATCCCTTCGCGAAGAAGGTTGATACCGACCAAGACATCAAAAACGCCCAAACGCAAATCACGGATGATTTCTGTCCGCTCCAAGGTCTTAATGTCTGAGTGCATGTATTTGACCTTAACACCCATTTCTTTGAAGTAGTCGGTCAAGTCTTCTGCCATCTTCTTGGTCAGGGTGGTGACAAAGGTCCGCTCTCCACGTTCTACACGCGCATTGATTTCACCCAAGAGATCGTCCATTTGTCCCATGGTCGGACGCACTTCCACCTCAGGATCGAGTAGACCTGTCGGACGAATGATCTGCTCGATGACAGTATCGGTTTGTTCCATCTCATAGTCACCCGGTGTCGCAGACACATAGACAATCTGGTGGACATGGCTTTCAAACTCCTCACGACGCAAAGGACGGTTATCCAGAGCAGACGGCAAACGGAAGCCATAGTTGACCAACATCTCCTTGCGCGAGCGGTCTCCATTGTACATACCCTTGATTTGGCCCATGGTCATGTGACTTTCATCGATCATAATGAGAAAATCTTCTGGGAAGAAGTCAAGAAGGGTGTAGGGAGGCTCTCCTTCACTCCGGCCATCCATGTGACGGGAGTAGTTTTCGACGCCATTGGTGTAGCCCATCTCCCGTAGCATTTCAATATCGTACTCCGTCCGTTGTTTCAAGCGTTGAGCTTCTAAAAGCTTGCCTTCTTTTTCAAAGACTTTTAATTGCTCTTCTAGTTCCGCCTGAATCTTGGCAATGGCTACTTCCATATGGTCATCATTGGTCACGAAGTGAGTGGCTGGGAAAATGGCTAAGTGGTCCACATCTCCTAGAACTTGACCCGTCAAAGCTTCAATCTCACGAATCCGCTCGATCTCATCCCCGAAAAACTCCACCCGGAAGGCATGTTCATCACGCGAAGCTGGGAAAATCTCGACCACATCTCCACGGACACGGAATTTCCCCCGTTGAAAGTCGATATCATTGCGTTCAAACTGGATGTCCACCAAGTCATTGAGCAAACTATCACGAGAAATCTCCAGACCAGGACGCAAACTGACCACGCTGTCGGAATATTCCTTAGGCGAACCCAACCCATAGATACAAGAGACAGAAGCCACAACGATGACATCATTGCGCTCTAAGAGGGCTGATGTCGCGGAGTGACGAAGCTTATCAATCTCATCATTGACCGAGCTATCTTTTTCAATATAGGTGTCGCTCGATGGCACATAAGCTTCTGGCTGGTAGTAATCATAGTAAGATACGAAGTACTCGACGGCATTCTCCGGGAAAAATTCCTTAAATTCCCCATAGAGCTGGCCTGCTAGGGTTTTATTGTGGGCGATGACCAAGGTCGGCTTATTGACCTGAGTGATGACCTGGCTCATGGTATAGGTCTTCCCCGTACCAGTCGCTCCCATCAGGATTTGCGCCTTCTCACCACCCTCGATGTTATCCACCAGCTGTTCAATCGCCTGCGGTTGGTCCCCAGACGGTTGGTATTTGGATACTAGTTTAAATTTATTATCTGTTACTCGATTAATCATACTTTCTTCCTTTGATTATACTTCCCTTATTTTACCACAATAGACGATATTTCTCTGACTTTTGAGGAGAGAATCCTCACATAGAAAAAGACCAGGCTAAAGTTCCGGTCTTCATTTTCATCATCATTTCCTGTCAGTCATGACACACTTGTTCATTATCAACTCTTTCTTTCCTCTCCCCTAAGCGATAGACAATCACTAGGGATACAAGAAGAACCAGAGTGGTGATGATCGATCCTTCTGCTCCAAATTCCCCTCCGGTCAACCAGTCAGGTCCTGAACCCATGGTAAAGCTAAAGATAGACGCATCTGTGCCTGTGCCACTGACTTGAAAACCAAGGAGATTTCCTTGTACATAGTTCCAAGTGCCGTGTTGGGCGACCACTAGCCAGATACTATCCGTATAGATAAAAAGCAGACCAGCCAGCACTCCATCGAGGATGATATTCAGAACGGATAAGAAAGTCACTCCTGCATTTCCCATATGCAGAATGCCAAAGAGACTACTAGAAATCACGATCGCTAAAGGCAGATTAGTTCTTGCAGCAATCCGAGTCAGAAGCCAACCTCGCGTCGCTACTTCTTCCGTCCCCCCTTGCAGAAGCCAAAATGGAAATAATCCTAGGATAAAAAGCAAGGGCTCTAAACTGAGCTCATTTAACACAAAAGACCCGATGCCACTTACTTGGTAGACAAGCGCGATCACTCCCATTTGAACAAGTGAAATCATGATCCCCCAGACTAGATACTTGAGCCAATTTCTTTTTACAAAGCCTAAGCTTGATAGAGGATTTTTCTCTATAACTTTCACCCAGAAAAGAAAAGGTAAAAGTATAAATACAAAACAAAGTAGCTCATAATAGAGAAAATAATGGTAGAAAAACTCCAGAACACCCGTGGTCCCACTTCCCGGTGAAAAAAACTCTGCTAGAAAACCTATAGCTTGAGAAAATGGTCCCACAAGTTCACTACCAA
Organism: uncultured Streptococcus sp.; assembly: GCA_902480035.1. Taxonomy (GTDB): domain Bacteria; phylum Bacillota; class Bacilli; order Lactobacillales; family Streptococcaceae; genus Streptococcus. The sequence continues at coordinate 14,913 of CABSRC010000022.1, forward strand.
TCCAAAGTCCCCCTTCGATAAAGAAAGACGCTAAAAATATATAGAATAGTGTAGAAACAATAACTGACACAGAAGTATTCGTTTTGATCCCTTGAATAATCTTCCCTTTCTTCATCACAAATCTCCTTAACTTGTTAGATTCATTGTAGCAAAGAAAATCCAGAGCTGCAACACTATCTGATGTTAGAAAACCTAACATCGAAACTGGATTTTTCTTGCAAAAACGACTTTTTTCTGATATAATAGCTTCTGTAGAAAAACATAAGACCATTCATACTCGTTTTGGTATGAATGATTTGTTTTTTTAAGGCCATCCTTTGGTCAATGTGCTCATGGGTCAAATACCCAAAGAGAAAAGAATTAAAAGGAGACAGAAATGAAGAAAAAATTACTAGCATGTTTGCTGTTCTTATTTCCATTCGTTGCATTCGCTGGTCATGCTCATGCTGAAACGATCAAGGTCGTTTTTGACACAGCATATGCACCGTTTGAATTTAAGGATTCAGATCAAACCTATAAAGGAATTGACGTAGAGATCTTGGATAAGGTCGCTGAAATCAATGGCTGGGATTTGGACAAATCCTTCCCGGGATTTGATGCAGCGGTCAATGCAGTTCAAGCTGGTCAAGCAGATGCCATCATGGCCGGTATGACCAAAACAACAGAACGTGAAAAAGTCTTCACCATGTCTGATACTTACTACGATACAAAAGTTGTCATCGCGACTACGAAAGCCGACAAAATCACGAAGTACAGCCAATTAAAAGGGAAGACAGTCGGTGTTAAAAACGGAACTGCAGCCCAACGCTTCCTCGATAAATACAAGGACAAGTACGGCTACAAGATCAAGACTTTTGATACCGGTGATCTCATGTATAACAGTTTATCAGCCGGTGCAGTGGATGCAGTCATGGATGACCAACCTGTTATTCAATACGCCATCCAAAAGGGTCAGGACCTAGCTATCAATATGGACGGGGAAGCAGTCGGTGGCTTTGCCTTTGGTGTTAAAAAAGGTGGAAATCATGAAAAGTTGATCACTGAATTTAACAAGGCTCTCGCTCAAATGAAAGCTGACGGGACACTTGATGAGATCATCAAGAAATGGACAGGTGAAAGTCAATCATCAAGTAACAGTGCTGTTCCAGAAACAACTACTCCTGCTGGTCAAAAAGCAACTCCTAAAAAATCAAAATATGTAATTTCAAGTGACTCATCTTTTGCACCATTTGTCTTCCAAAATGGAAAAAACAAATACACAGGAATCGATATGGACTTGATCAAGGCTATTGCCAAAGACCAAGGATTTACCATCGAGATTAACAATCCTGGATTTGACGCAGCGGTAAGTGATGTCCAATCCGGCCATGCGCAAGGAATGATCGCAGGGATGACCGTAACAGATGCTCGGAAAGAAACATTTGATTTTTCTGAACCATACTACACAGCCAATTCTATTCTAGCCGTTCAAGAAAGTAGCAAGATTGATTCTTATGATGACCTAAAAGGAAAGACAGTCGGTGTTAAAAACGGTACTTCCTCACAAAACTTCCTTGAAGAAAACCAAAAGAAATATGGTTACAAGATCAAAACGTTCTCTGACGGAGCTTCTATGTATGACAGTTTAAATTCTGGTTCTGTTGCAGCGATCATGGATGACGAACCTGTTATCAAATACGCCATTAAACAAGGACGTAAATTCAAAACACCTATCAAAGGAACTCCAAGTGGTCAACTAGCATTTGCCGTTAAAAAAGGTGAAAATCCTGAATTGATCGAAATGTTCAATAACGGTCTTGCAAACTTGAAGAAAAGCGGTCAATACCAAAAGATTCTCGATAAATACCTTAAAGCAGATAGCAAATCAAGTACTTCAAGTACAACAGCAGATGAAACAACAATCTGGGGCTTGCTCCAAAACAACTACAAACAATTGCTAAGTGGTTTGGGTGTAACCCTTGCCCTTGCACTTCTCTCTTTCGCGATTGCTATGGTGATCGGTGTTATCTTTGGGATGTTTAGTGTTAGCCCTTATAAATGGCTCCGCTGGACAGCAGAAATCTTTGTCGATGTTATTCGTGGGATCCCATTGATGATCCTTGCTGCCTTCATCTTCTGGGGAATTCCAAACTTGATTGAATCTGTCACAGATCATCAATCCCCAATCAACGACTTTGTCGCAGGTACCATTGCCCTCTCCCTCAATGCTGCTGCCTATATCGCAGAAATTGTTCGTGGGGGGATCCAAGCTGTACCGATTGGACAGATGGAAGCCAGCCGAAGCCTTGGAATCTCTTATGGCAAGACCATGCGCAAGATCATCTTGCCACAAGCAACCAAACTCATGCTTCCAAACTTTGTTAACCAATTCGTCATTGCCCTGAAAGATACGACTATTGTGTCTGCAATCGGATTGGTCGAACTCTTCCAAACTGGTAAGATCATCATTGCTCGAAACTACCAAAGTTTCAAGATGTATGCTATCCTTGCCGTCTTCTACCTCGTGATTATCACCTTGCTAACACGATTTGCAAAAAAATTAGAAAAGAAGGTTAACTAATGGCTAAATTAAAAATTGATGTCCATGACCTCCACAAATACTATGGTGAAAATGAGGTCTTAAAAGGAATCTCAACAAAATTCTACGAAGGGGATGTGGTCTGCATTATCGGACCGTCCGGTTCTGGTAAATCGACCTTCCTTCGTAGTCTTAATCTCCTCGAAGAAGTTACAAAAGGTCAAATTACCGTAAATGGATATGATCTAACCGATCCAAAAACCAATGTTGATTTGGTCCGTGAAAATATCGGGATGGTTTTCCAACACTTCAACCTTTTCCCTCACATGAGCGTCCTTG
>CABSRC010000023.1 GCA_902480035.1 uncultured Streptococcus sp.
TGATAGGCGTCATCTCTCCACTCTTTGATGTTCACATAATTCTGCAGTTCGCGGCCGGTTTCGATTTTTTTTTTAATGATACGGCGACCACCGAGATCTACACCTCTCTATTCGTCGGCAGCGTCAGATGTGTATAAGAGACAGATCTATTATCTCCATTTTAACTCTGGTGGCAGTGGTCTTGATCAGTATCAGCAATTTCCAAAATAGCCAAAGTAATAATGATCAGTTCCAACTCTCACTCCATTTTATTGAGGTCATCTCAAAGGAGTTGGATGTCAAAAAAGAAGATGTCTATGTCAATACTTCAGCAGCCACAGATGGGGCGATCCTGAAGGTTGGAGAGGTTTATTACCGAGCTATCGCAGGCTCTGACCCAGATAGCTACCTATTAGAAAAGATGGATCTGTATAAAACAGACGTGGAACTTGTGGAGGTGAACAAATGACAGTAGATTTTTTAGCCATTTTGATTAAATTAGCTATCGGCTTGATTTCCTTGGTATTTGTAATCAATGTGACCGGGAAAGGAAACTTAGCACCAAGTTCTGCAGTAGACCAGATACAGAACTTTGTTCTTGGGGGAATTATTGGTGGGGTCATCTACAATAGCTCCATTACCATTCTTCAATACATTGTGATTCTCTTGATGTGGACTATTTTGATCTTACTCTTAAAATGGCTCAATACCAATGTCCGTTTTATGAAGCACTTGATCGATGGCAAACCAACTGTCATTATCAAAAATGGGAAGCTTGATCCGGAAGCTTGTCGATCCAAGGGACTTTCTGCTTCAGACGTTGCCTTGAAATTGCGTTCACAAGGAATTTTCCAATTAAAGGGAGTGAAACGAGCTGTAATTGAACAAAACGGTCAAATGATCGTTGTCCGTGCGGGGGATGAAAATCCTAAATACCCAATCATTACGGATGGTGTGGTTCAGCTTGAAATTTTGGAAACAATTGGGAAAAGTGAAGAGTGGTTGCTAGCTGAATTGGAAAAAGAAGGCTATGACAACGTTTTGGATATTTTCATTGCTGAGTATGACAAAGGAAAAATCAATGTTGTGACTTATTAGAAAAAAAGATTGGGCGAGCATGTCCAATCTTTTTTCCTTGCAAAAAAGAGAAAAGGACCCTTCCTTTTCTTGAGATACTCTTGGAAAAATAGTAAAATGGAGTGTAAGTGTTCATTAGAAAAGAAGGATAAACTATTTCATGAAGAAAAAAATACGGAAGTTTGAAAATCATTCGATTACACGCAGAATGTACCTGCTGTTTAGTTTGATTTGCCTTCTTTTTTTGGCTCTCATTGCCAGGCTTGGCTATATGCAGATCACTCACCAAGCCTACTATACAGATAAGTTGGCAAAGGCTACGAAAAAGACGGTCAAACAAGGGAGTGTGCGAGGGCAAATCTATGATGCCACTGGTAAGCCCTTGGTGGAAAATGTTGGCAAACAAGTCTTGACCTTTACGCGCGATCGCAAAATGACGGCCCAAGAAATGCGAGAGACCGCAGGTAAACTCTTGCAGTATGTGGATGTAGAAAATCCTCAAGTAACCGAACGGCAAGAAGTGGATTACTATCTAGCCAATACCAAAGTCTACCAAGAGGTTGTAGGTCACTTACCCGAGAAAAAGAAATTTGATACAGATGGCAACCGTCTACCAGAAGCTAAGATTTATCAAGCAGCTGTAGAGAGTGTCGATCCCTCTAAACTTGGTTACACAGAAGATGAGAAAAAGATTATCTATCTCTATAGTCAGATGAATGCTGTGGAGAATTTTGCCACCGGAATCATTACGACACAAGCACTAGGAGCTGAGCAAATCGCGACCATTGCTGCAGACAGTCAAGATCTTCCAGGAATTGCGATTACGACTAGCTGGGATCGCAAGGTTTTGGATACTCCTTTAGCCTCTATCATCGGAACGGTTTCGACTGAGCAGGCGGGACTTCCGGCAGAAGAAGTTGAGGACTATGTCAAAAAAGGCTACGCTCTGAATGACCGGGTCGGAACCTCTTATCTCGAAAAGGAATACGAGGAGGTCCTTCAAGGAAAACGCAGTGAAAAAGAAATTCTCCTGAATAAAAATGGCAACATGGAGAAAGTGGTAGATATTTCAAAAGGAGCTAAGGGGGAAAACCTCAAGCTCTCGATTGACTTGGATTTCCAAAAAGGGGTGGAAGATATTCTCCGCTCTGCCTTTAGCGCAGAGTTGCAAGCTGGAAATGCGACCTACTCCGAAGGTGTCTATGCTGTAGCCCTTGAGCCTGATACAGGGAAAGTTCTTGCCATGGCAGGCATTAAGCACCAGGCTGGTAGCCAGGACTTGTCAACCGATGCTCTGGGGACAGTCACCAATGTTTTCGTCCCAGGATCGGTCGTTAAAGGAGCAACCTTGACTTCAGGATGGGAAAATGGTGCCATTTCTGGCAATCAGGTACTGACCGATCAGCCTATTGTCTTTGCAGGATCGACGCCGATTAACTCTTGGTTTACCCAATACGGCAGTCGTTCTATCAATGCAGTTGAAGCTTTGGAATACTCCTCTAATACCTATATGGTCCAAATTGCCCTTAAGATGATGGGGCAACCTTATACCCCAAATATGACCTTAAAAGTGGATCAGGTCGAACCTGCCATGAAAAAACTCCGCTCCACTTTTGCAGAGTATGGACTTGGAGCGGCGACAGGTATTGACCTTCCCAATGAATCGACCGGTTTTATTCCAAAAGACTATACAGTTGGTAATTATTTGACCAATGCCTTTGGTCAGTTTGATAACTATACACCGATGCAATTGGCCCAGTATGCGGCAACCGTCGCCAACGATGGCAAGCGGGTGAGTCCTCATGTCGTCGAAGGCATCTATGACAATAATGATCAAGGTGGCCTCGGTCAGTTGAAAAAAGCGATCGAAGCCAAGGAGCTCAATCAAGTCCATATCTCAGCGGAGGACATGGCTTTGATCAAGCAAGGGTTTTACCAAGTGGCCAATGGTACGAGTGGGTTGACGACAGGAAAAACCGTTGGTCGTGGGGCCAGTGTGCCCATCAGTGCAAAGACTGGTACAGCTGAAACTACTGTCGATGGAGGCAAACAAGCCATTAATACCAATGTGGTGGCGTATGCACCATCGAATAATCCAAAGATTGCGGTAGCGGTGGTCTTTCCACATAATACCAATCTACAGGCGACGGTTAGTCATTCCATTACGCGTGACATTATTAACTTATACAATCAGAAACACCCCATGAATTAGAAAGGAAACTATGCTTTATCCAGCACCTATTGCAAAATTAATTGACAGCTATTCCAAGTTGCCAGGAATTGGGATCAAAACAGCGACCCGTTTGGCTTTTTACACCATTGGTATGTCAGATGATGATGTCAATGAATTTGCCAAGAACTTACTCAATGCCAAGCGCGAGCTAGGGTATTGCAGTATTTGTGGCAATTTAACCGATGAAGAAACCTGCGAGATTTGTCGAGATGAAACGCGGGATCCTTCCCTCATTCTTGTTGTAGAAGATAGCCGGGATGTCTCTGCTATGGAAAATATCCAGGAATACCACGGCCGCTACCATGTCTTGCATGGCTTGATCTCACCCATGAATGGCGTGGGACCCGATGATATCAATCTCAAGAGTTTGCTCAGCCGCTTGATGGATGGAACAGTTACTGAGGTCATTGTTGCGACCAATGCGACGGCAGACGGGGAAGCGACATCTATGTATATCTCACGCGTCCTCAAACCTGCAGGCATCAAAGTGACCCGTTTGGCACGGGGTCTAGCAGTTGGAGCCGATATCGAGTATGCGGACGAAGTGACCCTTCTTCGCGCGATCGAAAATCGGACAGAATTATAAGAGAAGTTCTTTCGAAAGGGCTGTCATTGTGGTATACTATCAAGTAAGAAATCAAGGGAACAATTAGGGAGAAACTATGAGTAAACAAGACTTAATCCTGTTATATGGTGGACGTAGTGCAGAACGTGAAGTATCTGTTCTTTCAGCAGAAAGCGTGATGCGCGCGATTGATTACCAAGCATTTTCGGTTCAGACCTATTTTATTACGCAGTCAGGAGACTTCATCCAGACGCAAGCTTTTGAAGAGAAACCAGCGGATGATGAGAAATTGATGACCAATGAGACAGTGGACTGGTCTAAAAAAGTCGCACCATCAGCGATTTACAAGGAAGGAGCAGTGGTCTTTCCAGTGCTTCATGGACCAATGGGTGAAGATGGTTCTATTCAAGGCTTCTTAGAAGTCTTGAAAATGCCTTATGTCGGCTGTGGCATCCTGGCTTCTAGTGTCGCAATGGACAAGATCACCACCAAGCGGGTTTTGGAATCTGCAGGGATTCCACAAGTTCCATATGTAGCTGTAGTAGAAGGCGATGATATAGATGAGAAAATTGCTGCAATTGAAGCGACTCTCTCTTATCCAGTCTTTACCAAACCATCCAATATGGGATCTAGTGTTGGGATTTCAAAATCTGAAAACCAAACTGAACTTCGGACTGCTCTTGAATTGGCCTTCAAGTACGATAGCCGTGTCTTGGTAGAACAAGGGGTCAATGCGCGTGAGATCGAAGTTGGGCTCCTTGGAAACTATGATGTGAAAAGTACCTTGCCAGGTGAAGTTGTCAAAGATGTTGCCTTCTATGATTATGATGCCAAATACATCGATAACAAAATTAGCATGGCTATTCCAGCTCAATTGGACCCTGAGGTTGTGAAAATCATGCGAACCAACGCAGAAAAAGCCTTTCGTGCGATCGGTGGTCTAGGCTTAGCTCGTTGTGATTTCTTCTATACTGATAAAGGAGAGATCTTCTTAAATGAGCTCAATACCATGCCAGGCTTTACCCAATGGTCTATGTATCCCTTGCTTTGGGACAATATGGGTCTCAACTATACAGATTTGATCACCAAGTTAGTAGAGCTTGGAAAAGAAGTTTTCCAAAAACACGAAGCGCATTTGTTGTAAGAAAAGAGAGAGTGGGACAGAAATCGGTAATTCGTTAGAATTCGATTTCGTCGTCCCACCTCCGCACAGTTGAGTAGGGCTGTAAAAGCTGATGAAATCAGCGTAGTAGAGCCCACTCAACCACTGCGTCTTGCTCGACAATCCTAAAACAATCAAGAGGCTAGGACTTCTGTCCCAGCCACTTTTTTTGTGGTCTAGAATATGGTATAATGAGAAGAATTTGAAACGAGCGTCTAGACTTTTGGGGACGACGCTACGGAGAACTGAGGAGTCGGATATGAATCTCACATTACATGAAGTTGCTCATCTAGTACATGCAAAAAATGATATCAGCCAATTTGAAGATGTGGCCCTTGTCAAACCTGAATTTGACAGCCGTTTGATTGGGCCGGGAGACCTTTTTGTTCCGTTAAAGGGAGCGCGTGATGGTCATGATTTCATCGAGACCGCTTTTGAAAATGGAGCCGTAGCCACTTTTTCAGAGAAAGTGATTGAAGGCCACCCTTATATTTTGGTGGAAGATGTTTTGAGCGCATTTCAAACATTGGCTGCAGCCTATCTTCAAAAGACAAAAGTGGATGTTTTTGCTGTGACAGGGTCAAATGGTAAAACCACCACAAAAGATATGTTGGCACAGCTTTTGTCCACCACCTACCTGACCTATAAAACACAAGGAAACTATAATAACGAAATTGGTCTTCCTTATACGGTTTTGCATATGCCAGAAGGGACGGACAAACTGGTCCTTGAAATGGGGCAAGACCATCTAGGAGATATCCATCTCTTGTCAGAACTGGCGCATCCAAAAGCTGCTATTGTCACCTTGATTGGGGAAGCCCATTTGGAATTCTTCAAAGATCGAAGTGAGATCGCAAAAGGAAAACTCCAGATTGCGGATGGGATGCCAGAAGGCGGTCTTCTGGTAGTTCCAGCTGATCCGATCGTCAATGCCTACCTCCCTGAAAAACAAAAAGTGGTCCGCTTTGGTCCAGACGAGGAGATTTTTATTACCGAGTTAGTCGAGCGAAAGGACAGCTTAACTTTCCGTGCTAATTTCTTAGAAGAAGCGATTGATCTACCAGTAACAGGCAAATACAATGCGACCAATGCCATGATTGCAGCTTATGTTGCCCTGCAAGAAGGAGTGAGCGAAGCGGCGATTCGTGATAGTTTTGCTACCTTGCAATTGACGCGCAACCGCACGGAATGGAAAAAGGCCAGTAACGGAGCAGATATCTTATCCGATGTCTACAATGCTAATCCGACGGCTATGCGCCTAATCTTAGAAACTTTCTCGACTATTCCTGCTAATCCAAATGGTCGAAAATTAGCCGTCCTGGCAGATATGAAAGAACTAGGGGAGCAATCTGTAGATCTGCACAACCAAATGATTCTCAGCCTCTCGCCAGATGTCTTGGATACGGTTATTTTCTACGGCCAAGACATTGCGGGATTGGCTCAATTAGCGAGTCAGATGTTCCCACTCGGACATGTCTATTATTTCAAGAAGACAGCTGAGGAAGATCAGTTTGAGGACATGGTCAAACAAGTCAAGGAAAGCTTGAAAGAGCAAGACCAAATCCTTATCAAGGGAAGCAATTCCATGAATCTAGCCAAATTAGTAGAGGAATTGGAGAATGGCGAGTAATAATGTACTGAAGGACATTCAGCGCTTGATTTCAATCACCAATACAGGTTTAGCATTCTCAAAAGATCCATTTGATCAAGAGCGCTACCAGGATATTCGTGAAATTTTACAGGATCTTGTGAAAGAAACGACTGATCTGAATTCACAAGAATTATCGGATTTGTTTCGACCGACAAACTATTATGACACCCCCTTAATTGATGTTAGGGCTTGGATTGTCAAAGATAGAAAACTTTGTCTGGTGAAAGGTCAGGGAGAAGAGACCTGGGCCTTGCCGGGTGGCTTTGGTGAGGTTGGCTATTCTCCTAAAGAAAATATTTTAAAGGAAATCCAAGAAGAAACGGGCTATGTAGCACGTGTCAATCGCTTGTTGGCAGTATTTGATACCAATCGCTACCAATTGCAAAGCCGCCAATATGTGAAATTGGTATTTGAATGTGAATTGCTGGATGGAAGTTTTCAACAGAATCAGGAAATTTCCGATCTTGCCTTTTTTGAGAGAGAGAAGATGCCTGCTCTTTCTACCAAGCGCAATACAGAAGAACAATTGAATTTCCTTTGGGAGGTTTATGATGGGAAACGAGATTTGTATTGTGATTAAAAACGATCTATAAATTAAAGGGATATAAACATGACACTTTGGGATTTATTGTTTACGAACCAAAAATCAGCCCCGCCTGAGTTTGGACTCTGGTATTTCATTTTGCCAGCTTCTTTGTTGGTGGTTGGCTACTTTTCTATTAAATATGCGCAGTCGAAAAGCTACCAACGCTTTTGGTACTGGGCACAATTGATTCAAGTCTTGACTATCAATGCTTGGTATATTCTCGCCCACATGCCTTTGACAGATAATTTGCCTTTTTATCATTGTCGCTTGGCCATGCTTGCAATCCTCTTTGCCCCGAGAGGAACCTATATCAAGCAATATTTTGCCTTGTTGGGAGTTCTAGGATCCATCGCGGCCTTGGTTTATCCAGCCTTTGACCCCTTCCCATTCCCCCATATTACTGTGCTCAATCTGATTTTTAGTCACTGGGCCTTGTTTGCCAATAGTTTGATTTACCTGCAAGATTTTTATCAGTCGGAAAAGCAAGACAGCCTACGAATTGTTAAGATCACCTTTGGCATGAATGCCGTCATCTTTTTGGTCAACCTTTTGACCAGTGGAGATTACGGCTTCTTAAAGCGTCCACCAATCATTGGAGACCACGGTGCTCTCTTGAACTACCTCTTGGTCAGCATTGTGATGGTGGCAGGTATTTGCTTGGTCAATCAACGCTATAAATACAAATACAAGATGGTCGAAGAGAGTATAGTTTCGCGTTCAGAATAAAAAGAGCAGATAAGGGAAAGAAATCATGACACTTTGGGACCTATTTTTCACCAGTCAACCAACGGCCCCTCCTCAATTAGGAGTCTGGTATTTCTTATTGCCGACTTCATTGGTAGTAGTGGGAGTTCTGTCCATTCGATTTGCTCACTCTAAAGCCTACCAAAACTTTTGGTATTGGGGGCAGTTGATCCAGTTGCTCATTATCAATGCTTGGTATCTAGCAGCTCGCTTGCCTTTTTCAGAGAGTCTTCCTTTCTATCATAGCCGGATGGCCATGTGGATTATCCTTTTGGCCCCCAAGGGAAGCTTCAAGCAATATTTTGCCCTCGTGGGAGTCTTTGGCTCCATTATGGCCTTGCTTCATCCTGTTTTTTATCCCTATCCTTTTCCTCACGTATCCTCGATCAACAATGTCTTTGGTCACTGGGCTCTCCTGGCCAACTGTTTGATCTATCTGGTTCAATCCTACCAGGTGGAAGAAGGGGCTGTTTGGAAAATCTGTCAGATGACGTTTGGGGTCAATGCAATTATTCAGCTTGCGAATCTCGCAACGGGTGGAAACTACGGCTTTATGCGTCGCCCTCCTGTGATCGGTGACCATGGCCTTGTGCTCAACTATTTGATCGTGACAGTTCTCATGACGGGGACACTGATTTTCATCAATACGATCGTTCAGTACAGTAAGAAAAGAAGAATACCTAAATCTGTTTAAATAAGGAGATTTTATGCATCATTTTTTCACTACAGAATCAACAGCACCACCAGCAATCTCAGCACTATGGTATAGTGTGATGGTCTTGTTCGTTGTGACAGCGATTATGATGTCACTTCGCTATTATCAGAATGAGCAATTTCGCAAATGTTTTCAATACTTACAGGGCTTCCAGTTAATTTGCTTGTATCTTTGGTATTTTGCCTACCACATTCCTTGGTCCAATAGCTTACCATTTTATCATTGCCGCTTGGCCATGTTTGCGGTCTTGTTTTTACCAGACCGATGGAAAAGCAAACAGTTCTTTGCTTTGATGGGAGTGAGTGGAGCCATCTTTGCCTTGGGTTATCCAGTCTTTGATCCCTACACTTTCCCTCATATTACGAGTTTTTCTTTCCTCCTCGGACATTACTGTCTCCTCATCAATTCCTTGATTTATCTCTTGAGATGGTATGATCGAAACCTCTTAAAAAATAGTCAGATTGTTCTCTATACCTTTGCCTTAGATTTATTCCTGGTTGGAGTCAATCAATTGACGGGAGGAAATTACGGCTTGATGGCCCGCCCTCCGATTATGAGAGGGGATAAGGTGTGGCTCAACTATCTGGTTGTATCCAGTGTTTTAGCCCTTGCTTTATTGCTCTTTAATCAGTTCTTCAGTCGCAGAAGTGAGCGGGTGAAAGTGAGAAAATAACAAGTAGGAAGGTTGGGACATCTCGGTCTCAACCCTGTTTTATATTAAAGGAGAATATATGAAGCGTTTCTTGCTAATGATTTCCCTCATTTGGAGTTTGGTTTGTACAATCACGATCGCACATGCAGATGATGAAGTTCGCTATTCGATTGAATCCTATGTAGGACACCTCCAATTGCAGGAAGATAGCCAAGCAACATTTACACAAGAGATTACCTATCAGTTTCAGACAGGCTATCATGGTCAATATGTGACCTTAGGAAGCGCTGATCCTCTTCCAAAAGGGTTTAAGATTCATCGTCATCCTGAAGTGGAAGCCTATGTGGATGGGGAAAAACGTGAGATTCGTGTAGAGGAGACAGACCTGGAAGATGGTCGGCAATTAAAAATATACAATGCCCGTATCGTCGGAGGAACGGTCAAGATCAAAGTAAAATGGAAGATTGATCATCTTTTGACTTTCTACAAGGATATTGCAGAATTGAATTGGTTTCCTATTTCAGATGGAGATGAGAAAGTCGCGAAATTAGATTTTTATGTGGATGGCTTGGATGCCAAGCAGGGAAAACTGTATGCCCATACTGGTTACTTTAATCCACCAGCCCAAGTTGAACGAACTGCAACTGGTTATCATATTTGGACAAAGGATTTTCCCAAAAATGGTAAGCTCGAACTGCATGGCTATTGGCTAATGACAGAGGCCCTGCGTCGAGACCAAGCAAATGAGATTAACAAGGGAAATGGAAAAGAGAAATTTCTCAAAAAAGAGAAATCCATTGAACAAAAAACATTCTTTTATCGGACCCTTCTACTCAAGGTCGTTCCAATTGTATCGGTTCTTTTATTTATCCTAGCTTTCATTCCATGGATTCGGTATTTTATTAGTACCAGAACTCGTCGGATTGCAAAAGGAGTACGATTATACGAACCACCACAGAATTTACCTCCTCTTGTCCTAGCTAAGGCACTGTATCAACTTGATTTTGAACGGATGGTGATGTCTAGAGAGAAGGGGCAACTAAAATTTAATCATCTCATCCAGGCAACCGTGTTAGATCTTATTGATCGAGGAAATCTTCGGTTGACTAGGGATGAAAATGGGGAAACCTTGACCTGTCTCCATTATGAAGGCTTGGCTGATTTTGAATTAAAGTTTATTGAAATGATTTTTGATCAAGAATCTGAAATCAATATCAGTGAGGTATTCTCAAAGTATAAAATTGATAAAGTAGCCCTAAAAAAAGACTTTCGAGCTGCTAAATCAGACACGCAACGAGACCGTATTCGAAAGATCGGAAATGAAGTTCAATCCCTTTTAAAAAAGGATGCCCAGCAATTGTCAAAAGGTGTCGATAAGGAGATTGCGAAATTAGGATTGCCTTCTTATTTTAGAGACTTATCTGAGAAAGAAGAAGCTCTTTCAAAAGCAGGCTGTGCCTTACATTTTTGGCTCTTACTGATCTTATTTGTGAGCATGTGTTTCTTATCTTTTGGATTCGGTTCACACCTATCTTCCTTCTATTTTTGGATGATTGTATTGTTGGTCGTCTTCTTCATTCCATTTTATATTCTTGTGAAAATTCGCGAAGAACATCTCCAATCCTTAGAGAACTTGGATGCACAATTTGAATGGATGGCCTTTCGAAATATGATCGAAAGTATTCCAAATTTCAATCAAGCAGAACTGGAGAGTGTTGTTCTATGGAATCGTATCCTAGTCTATGCAACTATGTATGGTCAAGCTAAAAAAGTGAGTCAGGTACTCAAAAATCATCAGATTTCCTTGCCATATGAAAACTGGGACACTGTTGTTTGGCTAACGACCTCCTCAAATTCCTTCCTAGACGGCTCTACCTTGATGAGTTATGCTGATGATTCCTATAGCGTTTCAAGCTTCTCTACTAACTCCTCAGATGGCAGTGGTGGCTTTGACGGCGGTGGCTTTTCTGATGGTGGCGGTGGCGGAGGATTTGGAGCCTTCTAACAGTCATGATGAGAGGACTAGAATCTACGGATTTTAGTCTTTCTTTTTGCTCTCAAAGAAGAATCATCGTTGAAAAAAGTGCCTATTTTCGCTATAATAGGACAGATAGAGAAATTGAGGAGAAATCCTATGTAGAGATGAATTTGTAAATTTATCAAAAAATAAGAAGAGAAAGAATTAGGAACATGAACGTACAAGAAGAAATTAAAAAACGCCGTACCTTTGCCATCATCTCCCACCCGGATGCTGGTAAAACGACGATTACTGAGCAGTTGCTCTACTTTGGGGGAGAGATTCGGGAAGCCGGTACTGTCAAAGGGAAGAAAACAGGAAACTTTGCTAAATCCGACTGGATGGACATTGAGAAACAACGTGGGATTTCGGTAACCTCATCTGTTATGCAGTTCGACTATGATGGCAAACGGGTCAATATCCTAGATACGCCAGGGCACGAGGACTTTTCAGAAGATACTTATCGGACCTTGATGGCAGTGGATGCTGCAGTCATGGTGGTGGACTCTGCCAAGGGTATCGAGGCCCAAACCAAGAAATTGTTTGAGGTTGTCAAACACCGTGGCATTCCAGTCTTTACTTTTATGAATAAGCTGGACCGTGACGGACGTGAGCCACTAGATCTCTTGCAAGAATTGGAAGAAGTCTTGGGCATCGCAAGTTACCCGATGAACTGGCCGATTGGGATGGGGAAAGCTTTTGAGGGACTCTATGACCTTTATAACCAACGTTTGGAACTCTATAAAGGAGACGAACGCTTTGCCAGTCTAGAAGATGGGGACAAGCTTTTTGCTAACAATCCTTTCTACGAGCAAGTGAAAGACGACATCGAACTCTTGCAAGAAGCTGGGAATGAATTCTCAGAAGAAGCCATCCTTGCGGGTGAATTAACACCAGTCTTCTTCGGATCCGCTTTGACGAACTTTGGGGTACAGACTTTCTTGGAAACCTTCTTGAAATTTGCTCCAGAACCACACGGACACAAGAAAACAGACGGTGAACTTGTCGATCCTTACGATAAGGATTTCTCAGGCTTTGTCTTTAAAATCCAAGCCAACATGGACCCTCGTCACCGCGATCGGATTGCCTTTGTTCGGATCGTATCTGGTGAATTTGAGCGTGGGATGAGTGTTAATCTCCCTCGAACTGGTAAGGGCGCTAAGCTATCTAACGTGACTCAATTTATGGCCGAAAGCCGTGAAAATGTCAGCAATGCTGTAGCAGGAGACATCATCGGGGTTTACGATACAGGTACTTATCAGGTTGGAGATACTTTGACAGTGGGCAAAAACAAGTTTGAATTTGAACCACTGCCAACCTTTACGCCTGAAATCTTCATGAAAGTGTCAGCTAAGAACGTCATGAAGCAAAAATCCTTCCACAAAGGGATTGAGCAATTGGTGCAAGAAGGAGCTATTCAGCTCTATACCAACTACCAAACAGGTGAATACATGTTGGGTGCTGTTGGTCAACTTCAGTTTGAAGTCTTTAAGCACCGGATGGAAAATGAATACAATGCCGAAGTGGTCATGAGCCCAATGGGTAAAAAGACCGTTCGCTGGATCAAACCAGAAGACTTAGATGAGCGCATGTCTTCAAGCCGAAATATCTTGGCGAAGGACCGCTTTGACCAACCTGTCTTCCTCTTTGAAAACGACTTTGCCCTCCGCTGGTTTGCGGATAAGTATCCAGACGTTGAGCTGGAAGAAAAGATGGGGTAAGGAACGATTCAAAATCGATCCATAACAATAGAATAAGAAAACGAAAATCTATCCGTTTTCGCTTTTAAAGGAGAAATGATGGGATTATTAAGTGGTTTGATGGGCAATGCCTCTCAAAAGAATGTTGATAAAGTAGAAAGAGATCTGGAAGATATCTTGGTGCCGGGAGAGCAAGTCACACTTGCTTTTAGCTTGATTCGTGATTTAATCGTCTTTACAGAGTTTCGTTTGATCTTAGTGGATAAGCAAGGAGTAACAGGGAAGAAAACTTCCTACAAATCCCTTCCTTATCGCTCCATCTCTCGATTTTCAGTAGAAACTTCCGGTCATTTTGATTTGGATGCCGAATTAAAAATCTGGGTTTCTTCAGCAGTGGAACCTTCAGAAGTTTTACAATTCAAGAGTGACAACAGTGTCATTGAAATTCAGCAAGCATTAGCCAGTGCAGTCTTTAAATAAAAAAATCATTTTGATAGAGAACAGTTGAGAAAGGAGACGGAATGTTTATCGATAAACAATTGGGTCAAGATCGGAAATGGATCAATATCGACTCGGATTTGATTGCTGAAAATTCATATCTTTATAAAAAATACGATATTGACAAAGAAACCATTGAGTACGCGATGGATAAGAACGAACGTGCCCATATGGATTACAATCGAGAAAACGGAACGATCACCTTTATCTACAATGTATTGGATTTAGAAAAGGACAAGGAATACTACGAAACCATCCCCATGACCTTTATCGTTCAAGATACGCGACTCGTGACCATCAGTAACCAGGACAATGCCTATATCATTGAACAAATGGTTCGCTATTTGGAAAGCCATGGGGAGCTGTCGATCTATAAGTTGCTTTTTGCAGGTCTTGAAATGATCAGTAATGCTTATTATCCGATTATTGATCGCTTAGATAAGCACAAAGATGAACTCAATCGTTTGCTTCGAAAGACAACGACGACCAAGAATCTTTATGCCCTGTCTGACCTTGAGACCGGTATGGTGTATCTAGTCGCAGCAGCCAAGCAAAATCGGATGTTGCTAGAACATATCAAAGCGCATGCCATTTATCGCAGGATGAATGATGTTGAAAAAGAGCAGTTTGATGATGCCATGATCGAAGCGCGTCAGTTGGTTTCGATGACTGAGTTGATTTCGAATGTCTTACAGCAGTTGTCTGGATCATATAACAATATCCTAAACAACAACTTGAATGACAACTTGACAACCCTAACCATCTTTGAAGCCTTGTTGGCGGTCTTAGCCGTTATCACCGGTTTCTTTGGAATGAATATCCCTCTTCCGATGACAGAGGATCCCAATGCTTGGATCTATGTATCCCTATGTAGCTTTATATTATGGCTCATTTTGGCAAAGGTCATGCGGTGGATTGTGAAAAAAAGATAAAAAAAAAGAGGCTTGGAGAAATCCGAGCCTCTTCGTATCTAGAATAATCTGAGAAATAGGAACCATCTAGACACCTGCCCTCCTCTCCAAAGAAGGGGCAGTGTGAATAGTTCATTGACTGTACAAAATCTTCTTGGAAATAGTAGGAGTAGATTTAATAGTACTGAGTGGTTCTAAATAAATCAGAACTTAGAATAAATCGTTGAATCAGATAAAATGATCCTATTTCTTTATACAGAAATATTTTAGATACTAACTGTATTATACATATTTATTTGTAAAAACGCAAGATAAGAGTTACCAAAAAATAAAAGTTTTCCGATTTTTTTATACTCCAATGATGAAGTATATGAAATGGTCGCAAGAAGAAAACCAGTCCTGGCTAGGATTTGCGTCACTTTTCTGATTTCAAGCGATCCAGGATTTTTTCCTAAAAAATAAAATTAATCTCCTTTGACTATCATTTGCCTCTTCATTATGTTATACTAGATAAGTTGCAAACTTGTATGAGAGAAATGGTGGGGAGACTGAACAGATGGAAGGCTTCTGTTCGAAAGAAGACTCCCGCAAGAAGGATCTTATTGACTGTTTGTTTGAAAAACAATTCCAGTCAGCAACATCCGTTAGGACGCAAAACATTTTTCTCTAAAGAAAATGTAGTCCATAACAGACGGACTAAGTTTTTCTTTAGATGAGTCTTGCGACAGGTAACCAGGAAGGCGACTTCCTATGCAATCAGTGCGTTTTCGCATTGAAAGAAGTTTGATAAAGTGGCTTCGCACCACTTTTTAGAAAGAAGAAAGAATTGAAATTCAATGAATTTAACTTATCTGCTGCATTATTAGCAGAAATCGAAAAAGCTGGCTTTGTAGAAGCAAGCCCGATCCAAGAACAAACCATTCCTTTGGCTCTTGAAGGAAAAGATGTCATCGGTCAAGCGCAAACAGGGACTGGTAAAACAGCTGCTTTCGGTCTTCCAACGTTGGAGAAGATTGATGTCGATAACACAGTGATCCAAGCCCTTGTCATTGCCCCAACGCGTGAATTGGCCGTTCAAAGTCAGGAAGAATTGTTCCGCTTTGGACGCAGTAAGGGTGTCAAGGTTCGCTCTGTCTATGGTGGATCAAGCATTGAAAAGCAAATTAAAGCTTTGAAGTCAGGCGCTCACATCGTTGTGGGAACACCTGGACGCTTGCTAGATTTGATCAAGCGCAAGGCCTTGAAACTCGATCATATTGAAACCTTGATCCTGGATGAAGCAGATGAAATGCTCAATATGGGCTTCTTGGAAGATATCGAAGCCATCATTAGCCGTGTCCCAGAAACACGCCAAACTCTTCTCTTTTCAGCAACGATGCCAGAAGCCATCAAACGCATCGGTGTTCAGTTTATGAAAGAGCCAGAACACGTTAAGATTGCGGCTAAAGAATTGACCACCGACTTGGTCGATCAATACTATATTCGTGTCAAAGAAGGCGAAAAGTTTGATACCATGACTCGATTGATGGATGTCGAGCAACCGGAGCTTGCCATTGTCTTTGGTCGGACGAAACGCCGGGTCGATGAATTGACGCGTGGCTTGAAGATCCGTGGTTTCCGAGCAGAAGGGATTCACGGAGATTTGGATCAAAACAAGCGTCTTCGAGTCCTTCGTGACTTTAAAAATGGGAACTTGGACGTTTTGGTGGCAACGGACGTTGCGGCACGTGGTTTGGACATTTCAGGTGTGACCCATGTCTACAACTACGATATTCCACAAGATCCAGAAAGCTATGTTCACCGTATCGGACGGACAGGTCGTGCTGGGAAAACAGGGCAATCTATTACCTTTGTTTCGCCAAATGAAATGGGCTATTTGCAAATCATTGAAACCTTGACTAAAAAGCGGATGAAGGGAATGAAACCTGCAACAGCAGCAGAAGCCTTCCAAGCGAAAAAACAAGTAGCGCTGAAGAAAATTGAGCGAGACTTTGAGGATGAAAAAATCCGGATTAACTTTGAGAAGTTTGGTAAGGATGCTCGCAAATTGGCTGCAGAATTCACTCCTGAAGAATTGGCCATGTATATCTTGAGCTTGACTGTTCAAGATCCAGACAGCCTTCCAGAAGTTGAAATTGCGCGTGAAAAACCATTGCCATTCAAACCATCTGGTGGTGGCTTTGGTGGAAAAGGCAAAGGTGGCCGTGGAAATGGCCGTCGTGGAGACCAACGCCGTGACCGCAATCGCAGAGATGACCGTGAAGGTGGACGCCGTGATTTCAAACGCAAGTCCAATAAAAATAGCCGAGACTTTGAAGGCAAAGGCAACAAACGTCCTCATCGTACTTCCAATGAAAAGAAAAATGGATTTGTCATCCGCAATAAAGGGGATAAATAAGTCCTAGGAACGGTCTAGCAATAGACCGTTTTTTTATATGCAAATCAAAAATACAAGGGTTAACCAGATGTTAACCCTTGTATATTTATAAGGAGACCTAAATGATAACTGACTCTTTTAGAAAAATGTATCATGATAAGGAGCATCCAAAAAAGTCAGCCAACAGAAAGAATGAATTCCTAAAATGGAATATTTCTGTTAACATATTAAGTCTACAATTATTTCTAAGCCTTGTCAAGAATTTTTTCTTATTTTTTTAAAATTTTTGACTAGAAAAATAAAAATTGACAATCTCTTCTAAAAAGTTATAATGAATATG
>CABSRC010000024.1 GCA_902480035.1 uncultured Streptococcus sp.
CCCAAAAAAGACTCCAAGCCATGCGAAGGATTCCTCTGAAAAATCGAAAAATGGTTCTCATACATTCTCCTTTCTCTTAAAGAAGGTATGCAATTGTAACACCCCATTCTTAAAAATAACTTAAATAGCCATGCTTTCTAGCTTATTGATGAACGGTTACTTTTCCTGTCTGGTAATCCAGGCTAATCCCACTTTGTACATTGGGAACAAAGACATTGAACTCAAGGGTCCCATCACTTGATTTGGCTTCGATATGAGAACCTAATGGAATCAAATCTTCTGGTTGGTTGTAGATCAAGGTTACTCGATAGCGAATCCTCTTGTTCTTATCCAGTGCTTTTCGAACCAGGGTCTCGTAGTAGTTTTGACCAGTGGAATGAGGATCATTGGCTTGATTGGACCAAGCCGTTTGCACAGCGATATTTTTGGGATTGCTAGTCGAAGCATCAAAACCTTTGAGATTGCCGATTAAGGCGTAGCCCAATAGATGGCCCCGATCCACAGCATGGTCATACTCACCGGACAGATTGTGGACCTGGTGCCAACCTGCCGGTTTCCAATCGGTTAGACCACTTCCTGTTGCCTCCCGATCTCTATACTGGCGAGTCGCCTTGGTCATAATAGCGTTCGCAACCGTCGGCACGGTCTTTCCATTCACTTCTTTTGTCTTGTTATCCGCATAGGGTTGACTAGCCACACTGGCATCCAGATCTGTCCGATTCCCCTTAACTACAAAGGCTCCTGCGCCGTTCCATTCCAAGTCATTCCCTAATTGTGAACGGGCAGATTTCGTTAATACAGAGCTAGCTAACTCTTTACTAGGTGTTTCTTGTTGGCTACTAGTCACCACCGAAACAACCTGATCTGTCGCTTCTTTTACCGTCGGTTGATTAAAATAATAGCCACCAATAGCTAGGGCCGTTGCCACCACAAAACCTGCTAGTGTTTGTTTGGTTCGTTTGCTTACTGTTTGTTTTGCCATACCTCTCTCCAAAAAAGAGCAGCGCTAGATGGGTCATTGACTCGATTCGCTGCTCTCCTTTTTACTCAATTTTAGTTAAAAGCTTATTTGCCTGTTAGTTTTCCAATAATTTCTGACCAGGTATCCGGAGAGAGAATGGACCATGGATTTTTTCCATCGCCAATCACTCCATAGCCAATGACCAAACCAACTGCAAAAATGATGATTCCAATCACAGCCAACAGGAGGACAATTCCTAGCTGTTTTCCAACATAGCGAAGATTAGTTTTCATCGTCTTCTTCCTCTACACGTTTCACGTCTGCACCTAGTGCCACTAATTTCTCATGGAATTGATAATAACCACGATCTAAGTGACTTAATTTGCTGACTTTCGTCTCTCCTTCTGCTACCAAGCCCATCAAGACCAAGGTTGCACTTGCTCGTAAATCGGTCGACATGACCTCTGCACCTTGGAAGCTTTCCCCTCCAACGATACGAGCTGTATCCCGCATAATATCCGAGTGAACGCCCATCCGACGCATTTCTTCCAAATGCTGGAAGCGATTCTCAAAGACCGTTTCAATCATGGTAGACTCACCTTTAGCCATGGCCATCAAGGCTGTGAATTGAGCCTGCATATCGGTTGGGAATCCTGGGTAGGGAAGAGTTTTAACCGTCACTGGACGGAGCTTACTGATATCCGACTGAATCCGAATGCCATTTTCTTCTTCGGTTACCGTTACACCCATCTCCTGCATCTTAGATAAAAGCGGACGGTTGTGTTCCCAAATGGCATCTTCGATCAAGACATCTCCACCAGTCATGGCTGCCCCAATCATAAAGGTTCCGGCCTCGATGCGGTCTTGCACAACATTGTGGTTTGCCCCATGCAAGCTCTCCACACCGACGATGGTTAAGGTCTCAGTTCCTGCCCCCTTGACATTAGCTCCCATTTTATTAAGCAAAAGAGCTAGGTCGACAATCTCAGGTTCCCGCGCAGCATTTTCAATCACGGTGACTCCATCAGCCAAGGTTGCGGCCATCATAATATTTTGTGTCGCACCTACTGATGGGAAGTCCATATAGATATGCGCTCCATGAAGTCGATCTGCTTTTGCTTCAATATAGCCGGCCGTTTGTGTAATTTCAGCCCCCATGGCTTCCAGACCTTTGAGATGGAGGTCTATTGGACGACTACCGATCGTACAGCCTCCAGGCATGGAAACTTTAGCATGGCCATTGCGTGCCAAGACAGGACCCAAGACAACAATAGAGGCCCGCATCTTGCTCACATACTTATAAGGCGCTTCCTCTGATAATTTTTCTTGCGCATCTACGACAACCGTATTTTCTTCTTCATTGAAGGTCACTTGTGCATTCAACCCACGAACGACATTGTTCATTGTGAAGACATCTGATAAAACAGGGACATTTTTTAAGGTTGTCACGCCCTCACTTGCAAGGACTGTTGCAGCAAGAAGCGGAAGGACAGCGTTTTTTGCTCCTTCGATTTTGACAGTTCCAACTAGTCGATTATTTCCACCATTAACGATTATTTTTTCCATACGGGATTGTTCTCCAATTTCTTAAAGTCACGACTTCTATCATACCATATTTTTGATAAAATGTGGCTAGAATTGGCCAATAAAAATCTGCCGACTCATCTCATACACGCTGATAAAAAATGAGCTGGCTAGATAGCCTATCCCAACGCTGATCATCAAGATCAAAAAACGGATTTTAACAGCATTTTCAGCACTTACTTTTAAAAACTTTTCCCATTGAACCAGGTTCAACAATAGGTAATAGGCAAAAAAGATAAACAATAGATGGCTTGAAAGATTAAAAATCATTTGAATCATATAGCTATTATACCATATTTGGTCCTTACTTTCTTCTTTTGATTCTCTCCCAACAAAAATAAGGTGAGGACAAAACCTCCACCTTATTTTGAATATCTTATAAACGATTTCCGACATTAATCCGGTTAATGGCGCGTTGAAGAGCAATTTTAGCACGACGTTCCATATCAACCGAATGCTGATCTTTGGCTTCTTCAATCGCTTTTTCAGCTCGCAGTTTGGCACGTTCTGCACGACTAATGTCGATATCTCGAGCACGTTCGGCAGAATCGGCAACAATGGTAATGACATTATCAGCTACTTCGATAATCCCACCATTGACTGCAATCCAATCAATATGTTTGTCATCGTCGACACGACGAACCTTTACTTGGTCTACAGCCAAAACCGCAATGGTATTGATATGATGAGGTAAAATCCCTAATTCACCATCAATTGTCTTGACAGATACAAATGCGGCATGATGATCATAAACCAGTCCATCCGGTGTAACGATTTGGACGTTCATTTGACTCATCTTTCACCTCTTCTTAGAATCCCATTTTTTCAGCTTTGGCAATCACATCTTCGATCGATCCAACACCACGGAAGGCATCTTCAGGAAGATGGTCATATTTTCCGTCCAAGATTTCTTTAAAACCACGAACAGTTTCTGCAACAGGTACGTATGAACCAGGTTGACCGGTAAATTGTTCCGCAACGTTGAAGTTTTGTGACAAGAAGAATTGGATCCGGCGAGCACGAGCAACCAAGGTCTTTTCTTCGTCAGACAATTCATCCATCCCCAAGATAGCAATGATATCTTGCAATTCATGGTAACGCTGAAGGACACGTTTGACCTCAGATGCTACTGCATAGTGTTCTTCTCCTACGATTTCTGGAGAAAGGGCACGTGAGCTTGATGCCAATGGGTCCACCGCAGGGTAGATCCCCAATTGTACCAATTTACGTTCCAAGTTGGTTGTTGAATCCAAGTGGGCAAAGGCGGTTGCTGGCGCTGGGTCTGTATAGTCATCGGCTGGCACATAGATGGCTTGGATGGATGTAACAGAACCTTTCTTGGTTGACGTAATCCGTTCTTGCAATTGCCCCATTTCAGTTGCCAAAGTAGGTTGGTAACCAACGGCTGAAGGCATCCGTCCCAAAAGGGCTGATACTTCAGATCCGGCTTGGGTGAAACGGAAGATATTGTCGATAAACAAGAGAACGTCCTGACCTTCGACATCACGGAAGTATTCCGCAATGGTCAAACCAGTCAAAGCAACACGCATCCGTGCTCCAGGTGGCTCATTCATTTGTCCAAAGACCATGGCTGTTTTTTCAATAACGCCAGATTCTTTCATTTCCCAGTAAAGGTCATTCCCTTCACGTGTCCGTTCCCCAACACCGGTAAATACAGAAATACCACCGTGTTCTTGGGCAATATTATGGATTAATTCTTGAATCAAGACAGTCTTCCCAACTCCGGCACCACCGAAGAGTCCGACCTTCCCACCTTTCAAATAAGGGGCTAAGAGGTCAATGACCTTGATCCCTGTTTCAAGAATTTCTTCTGAAGTAGAGAGCTCGTCAAAGGATGGAGCTTTTTTGTGGATGGAGTCACGAGGAGCATCCTCAGCAAAAGGTTGATCCAAGTCAATGGTATCTCCAAGAACATTGAAGACACGTCCCAAGGTTTCTTTTCCGACAGGAACAGAGATTGGACGACCTGTGTCCAAGACTTCCATTCCACGGGTTAAACCATCGGTTGATTCCATGGCGATGGTCCGTACGACCCCATCACCAAGTTCCAAAGCTACTTCAAGAACGACTTTTGATTTTTGTTGGTCATTTTTATAGACTACAAGCGCATTATTGATCTCAGGAAGTTTATCTCCAACGGAAAAGGCAACGTCTACGACGGGACCTACGACCTGAGAAATTTTGCCTAAACTCATGTCATTCTCCTATTCTAAGTAATTTCTACTGCTCAAAAGTTCTCTTTCGAGCATCTGTTTTTGTATATAAAATTGTATCCGACAACTATTCAAGGGCGCTAGCACCAGCAACGATTTCAGTAATTTCTTGTGTAATCGCTGCTTGACGAGCACGGTTGTATTGAATCGTTAATTCATCAATGACTTTCTTGGCATTGTCTGTTGCAGTTTGCATGGCCATCATCCCAGCAGCATTTTCAGCTGTTTTAGCATCAATAATGGCACCATAGATCATGCTTTCAGCAAATTGAGGAAGCAATTGATCCAAAATGGCATCTCGACTAGATTCCAATTCTAGATTCAATACATAGTCCTCATCCGCTTCATTTGGGTCCAAATCAATAATTGGAAGCATTTGTTCCACCCGCATTTGACTCGTCAAACTGTTGACGTGGTGGTTGTAACAGACGTACAACTCATCAAACAAGCCTTCCTGATACATTTGGACTGTTTTCGAAATGATCTTGCGAACTTCCTTAAAGCTAGGATGATCAGGCAAACCACGCAATTCATAAACCGGCTGAATCCCACGGGCACGGAAGAAATCCGCACCGACGCTTCCAATACAGATCACTTCAAAGTCATCTCCAGTTGGATGGTATTCTGCCTTCATTTCCATCATGGTTTTAAGGATGGAGGCATTGTAACCCCCGACCAAACCACGATCGGATGTAATCACGATATAAGCTGTCTTTTTTACCGGGCGACTCACCAACATCGGATGGGACTTGGTATTTTCTGTTTCATGTCCATGGAGCAAGTCTGTTAAGAGCTTACGAACCTTAGCAGCATAAACCTGAAAATCCTTGGCTGCCTGCTCAGATTTACCAAGTTTGGCAGCAGACACCATCTGCATGGCATTGGTGATTTGACTGGTGTTTTTTGTGGATGCAATTTTATTTTTAATATCATTTAATGAAACTGCCATCTTCCACTCCTATTTCTATTTGAAATTTGACTGGTTGACAAATTCAGTAAGGGCTGCATCCAGTTCTTCTTCTGCTGGAAGATCATGTGTCGAACGAATCGTCTCAAAGATTTGATGATAATGTGCTTCAAAGTAATCAAACAACTCTTCTTGGAAACGAAGAATGTCGTCTACTGGAACACTATCTAAGAAACCATGAGTCAAGGCATACAAGATCACGACTTGTTTTTCAACTGTCAATGGTTCATGAACAGGTTGTTTCAAGACTTCCACTGTCCGACGACCACGGTTCAATTTCGCTTGAGTGGCCGCATCCAAATCACTACCAAATTTCGTGAAGGCTTCCAACTCACGGTAGGAAGCGAGGTCGATACGAAGGGTACCAGCAACCTTCTTCATAGCCTTGATTTGAGCAGATCCACCAACCCGGGAAACAGAAGATCCGGCATCAATGGCTGGACGAATACCGGCATTAAACAAACTATCTTGCAAGAAGATTTGTCCGTCTGTGATCGAAATCACATTGGTTGCGATATAAGCGGAGATGTCCCCTGCTTGGGTTTCAATGATTGGAAGAGCTGTAATAGAACCCCCACCCAATTCATCCGAAACTTTCGCAGAACGTTCCAACAAACGGCTGTGGAGATAGAAGACATCCCCTGGGAAGGCTTCACGTCCTGGTGGACGACGAAGAAGAAGGGACAATTCACGGTAAGCTACGGCTTGTTTTGACAAATCATCATAGACGATCAAAACATGTTTACCGTTATACATGAACTCTTCTGCCATGGCAACCCCAGCATAAGGTGCCAAATAAAGCAATGGAGACGGTTGAGAAGCCGAAGCGGTTACCACAATCGTATAATCCATAGCTCCGTATTTACGGAGAGTTTCTACTTGCGTACGAACTGTTGATTCTTTTTGACCAATCGCCACATAGATACAGATCATGTCTTGACCCTTTTGGTTCAAGATGGTATCAATGGCAATCGAAGTTTTCCCTGTTTGACGGTCCCCGATGATCAATTCCCGTTGACCGCGTCCAATTGGAACAAGGGCATCAATGGCTTTCAAACCAGTTTGTAGGGGTTCTGAGACAGATTTCCGTTGCATAACACCAGGAGCTGGTGTTTCAACTGGACGGAATTTATCTGTCACAATCTCACCCAAACCATCTACTGGTTGGCCAAGTGGGTTAACAACACGACCAATCAAGGCATCCCCTGCAGGGACTTCCATGATTTTACCTGTACGACGGACAGAGTCTCCTTCACGAATATCCGTGAAATCACCCAAGATGATGATCCCGACATCCGTTGTTTCTAAGTTTTGGGCCATCCCGTATGAGCCATTTTCAAAGATTAACAACTCACCACTCATGGCATTTTCAAGCCCATGAGCGCGGGCAATCCCGTCACCAATGTAGGTTACAACACCTGTCTCAGTGACGTCAAAGTTTGGCTTGAAATTTTCAATTTGTTGCTTAATTAAAGCGCTGATTTCTTGTGCGTTAATCGCCAAAATTCACACCACTTTCTATTTCAATTTAGATTTTATAACTTGCAATTGGTGTTTGAGACTGGTATCCAACGTTTTATGATTGGCTGTCACGACAAAGCCACCAATTAAATCTGGATCGATCTTTTGTTGGATCGAGCGAACTTGAATCCCAAATTTTCTTTCGATAATGGGTACTAGCTTTTGCTCTTGAACAGGATCCAAACCAGCAACTGTCGTAACAGTGACGACAAATGCGTTGCTCAACAGTTGAATCTGATCCAAACAAATCGTTACAATGTCATAAAATAAGGCTTCACGATGATTGAGAATAACCACTTCAATCAAATGGTCGAGTAATTGTGAATCAGAGGGTTGAAAAAGTCTTAGACTTTTTGCTTTCTCTTCATCCTCTACACCGATATGAGCTAAGAAGTTAGCAAGTCCAGTCTCCTCAAAAATGCCCTTGATTTGGGTCAATTTTTCAAAGACAAGATCTTGTTCTCCTTTTTCAAAGACCAATTGAACAAAAGGCTGGGTATATTTCTCAATCACCATCAGTTGCTTTTTGTCCATTAGGCTTCTCCTAATTCATCAAGATAGCGATCGATCAGTTGGCGTTGACCTTCAGCATCCAGCTGTTGACTCAACAATTTGCTGGCAAGATTGACAGTGAGATCTGCCACATCGCCTTTGATACTGTTCAATGCTTCTTCTTTGTTATGCGCAATTTCTTGTTGCGCTTTTTCTTTCAAACGTACTGCTTCTTGAGTGGCTTCTGAAAGGATCTGAGATTTGTTCTTTTCTGCAGTATCCTTTGCATTTTCGACAATAGACGCAGCTTCTTTGCGGCTACCTGCCAACTCTTCTTCACGTTTACTTGCTAGTTCCTCAGCTTTTTGACGAGCTGATTCTGCTCCATCAATATCATCTGTAATCTTTTTGGCACGCGCTTCTAAAATTCCATTGATATTGTTCCATGCAAATTTCTTTATTAAAAAGATTAATAATAGGAAGGAACCAGCAATGAGAATAAAGTTACCAATAATTTCACTCATTGATACATGCATTCTTCTACTCCTCCTCTACTTACTCTTCACCATTAATTTTCTTACCAATATAGATTGATGACAACATGGTAAACACATAGGCTTGGATACATGAAATAAAAATTGAAAATGCAGTCCATGCCATGCTACCAATAAAGGCAAATGGATACCAATAGAAAGCTTGGTGTGATAAGTTCACGAGCAAGCTTGCTAATACCTCACCCGCAAAGATATTTCCGAAGATCCGAAGTGCCAAGGAGGCAAAGTTCGTTAATTCTTCCAAAATATTCATGGGGGTCATAAATCCAGGTGTCACAAAAGCCTTTAAATATTCCTTCACACCACGTCGGCGAATTCCTTCTACATGGGCGATCAGGGTGATCAAAAATGAGAAGGCAAAGTCATAACCGAGGTTAGCGGTCGGTGAAGTCCACAAATTGTAACCATTGGTCGTTTCGATTTTAGCCATCAATCCAATGTTATTGGCCACTAAAAGAAATAGGAAAAGAACAAACAAGAACAAGGAATAGTCCTTTATATAATGTTCCCCAATATTTCCTTTGGTGAAGCCTACGACAAAGTCATATGCGTATTCCAGCACATTTTGTTTGCCCTTTGGTCGGATCGTCATTTTACGGCTGGCCCAATAAATAAAGCCAAAAACCACCAAAACAGCAATCAAGGTCATAGCAAGTAGGGTCAAATTAAAAGTTACAGGTCCAAGAGTTATCGTTGGAGTGATACTTTCTTCCAAGTTTTGACACCTCCTTTTCTAAAATAGAAGTGCTTATTTGATAATGAAGGCCATAACCAAGGTTACGAAGAAAGTACCTTCGACAAAGGCAACACCAAGAATCAAGAGGCTACGCAATTGACCAATAATTTCTGGTTGACGAGACGCAGATTTCAATAGGCTGCTCATCATCAAACCTTCTGCCAGTGATACACCAAAGCAGGCTAAACAAAGACCTAAAAATGTTAAATTCATGATGAATTCTCCTTTTATAAATTTTACCTCCTTAGTTTACTCCTAAAAGATATAATAGTCAAATATTTCCTAGAAAAGAAAGCGTTTTTGTTAAATTACGTTATTTTTTTAATATGATAATTTTTCCGACCTAAGATTGATTCCTTTTAATTTTTAGACACTTTGTCCACCTCTATTCATTTTTCCTTCTAAAAAACTCTCACCTGCTCAGCAGATGAGAGAATTCAATTATTTAAAGATAGACGTTTTAAAACTATCTGTTTGTTGGAGCAATTTCTTAAAGATTTTTTCTTTCAGTGCAACCGTATTGTCAAATTTGACAGAACCGTTACTTAGAGTAGCCTTATCTTTATCCACTGCTTCAGCAAATGCACGTTTCAAGCCTTCATAGCTATTGTAGGTCTTCCCATCGATGTCAATAGCCTGAATTCCATTTTTGGCACTGGTCACCACTTCATTGAAGTAAGCTTTCTTCCAGTCTTCAAGGGTACTGAATCTTCCATCAGAAATCTTCTGAATGACGAAGTCATCTCCTAGAGTGGCACGTCCAGCTTGTTTGGACTCTTGTTTATACTTGTTTGAAGCATAACCCAGGAATCCTTTTTCATAGCCATAGTAACCCCAGAGTCTGAAGGTATTGTGTTTGAAGGACATGGCTCCAGGAGCCCCTTCACTGGTGTTCCCACCATAGATACCTGTCATCATCGGCACAGTCACATAGGCTGAACCAAAGTCAGATGGATTATAGACGCCATTTCCAGGACCACGGTTGGTCATGAAATTGTTGGTGATGAGGTCATCTACTGTATTTAAAGCAATCGCTTTTTCCTCATCACTCAAAGCCCGAACCTTATCGAATTGATTCTTGGTGTTCGCTCCTCGGTATTGTTTATCAACCTTCTTGAACCAAGCATTGTTTAAGTCCTTACTATGTTTGTCCAATACAGCTTCCCCTTCTAGGTAATCCAGAAGCATGAGCGTATCGTTATAACCTTTCATGTAGCGATCAATCTCATCGCGTGATTGAAGATTGTTTGGATTGGTATTGTACCATTGGTTGCCATCGTTAGGACGTTCATAGGCCATGTTGAGACCTAAGGCTTTGTATTCTCCATTTGGATTCGATACAGATGGTGTTTGGAGCATTCCTTGGGCAAAGGCTTCAATATCAGTCCCTTCGCGGTGTCTCCAACCACCTAAGTAAACCATACGGTCATTGACGTGCGTCGTTTCGTGGGTAAAGGCAGACACCCCAAAGTCACTGATCATATCGGTCACCATGAAGAAGACAGAATCATCTTTATATGGATTTCCGTAAATTCGAGCTACAGCCCCCATGCGCCAATCTGTCGCATGGTAACGATCGGTAGGTCCGTACAATTCACGGATTGGAGCGACATCTTTGCCACTATCTGTATGTCCATAGCGATCTGTACTGATGCCCTTATAGTTTTGGTTATCAAGAACAGGGGTCGGCACCATATTGTTGCTCTTCAGGAGCTGATTGCGAACCTTATCCGTTGCTAGACGCGACCAGAAATCTAGGTAATTTTGTTGCCCTTTAGCGACCTTATCAATTACCGCCTTGAAGGCATTTCGTTCGGCTTCGGTGTTCTTGCCATATTTCTCGAAGGAACTATAGGCCATGGTGTTGTAGGTTGAAATCAAGAACATATGGGCATCTTTTAAGTTCAAGAGTGGCAAGATCATTTTACCGTGAACATCATTGTTTAAGCCTTCGTATGCTCGATGTTTCTTATCGGCAAACTCAGGAGTTGTTGTTTTTGGCTCTACAATATAGACATTGTCTTTGGTTGCTTTGATGAACCAATCATTCAAGTCTGTATCACTTGTAAAGAGCTCCATATTGTATTTCAGGAAGTCATTTAAGTTACCAGAAAGAGTCGATTTAGCCACAACTTCACGGAAGGCATCGTGGGTACGAGTCCCTTTGATGTAGTCTTCTTTTGAACCAATTTCAATCAAACGGTCTAAGACATCAACATTCTTCCCATAGAAGTCTGGCTTGAACAACATGAGCTGCTTGATATTGAAGTTATCAAACTTAACTCCGTAGTAACGATTGAGGTAAGACAAACCAAGAAGAACAGCGGCCTTGTTGTCATCAACTTTCTTGATAAGGGCCCGTTTGGCAGCCTCATCCGTGTTCAATTGATGGTCTTGGTTTTCAACCAACTGTTTCACAAAGTGAGTCAAATTATCCTTCACCTCTTTGAAGGATTCTTCAAGATAAAGGTTCTTAATGGCATTGACTTTGTTAGGTCCTGTTCTACCAAGATGTGTGTAGATTGGGTCAGATTGTAATTCGACGGGATTTAATGTTTCAACAATGGCACTAATGAGATCGCTCCGGTCTTTGTCCACCATATTCGGCGTGTAGACCACTTCACCGAGCTCCGCTACGCTGTACTCTTTCACTTGTTCGACTTTTGAATCTTTCGGTGAAATGCTAAAGATATCTTTTGTCTTATCCGAGTAATGGATCAGAATGTGGTCGGCATCAGTCAATTCTGTTACAAAATCATTGCCCTTCATGGCCGTCACAGACAAGACTTCCTTGGTCAAGAGAGGACTAGTCGCAGCCAATTTGTTTCCTTGGTCGACAATCCACTCTTTGTTGTAGAATGGTTGCAGTTTTGCAATATTGCGGTAAGCAAGTTCGCGAGCGGCGTCGTAGCCATCAATTGCTTTGTATTGATCGTCTTTGTTAACAAGGTTATTGAGTTTATCTTCAACAGGTTTCGTGCTTTCAAATTTATCAGCAGTAATTCCCATTGCTTCAATTTTCTGCTCAGCTTCTGCAAGGGAAATGCTAGGGATTTTACGAGAGTTGTTAAAGGATTTCTTCCCTTCACTCACGTCCTCCACACTGTAATTGCGCTTGGTTCTTGAATAGGTGAAGTAGTCGTCAGCATCAATATCTGAGTGACCAAAGACCATCTCACCTGTTTTGACTTTCATCATAGTGATGTTGTCTTCAATAGTACCCAAGGCCCAGTTGGTACCCAGCAATCCACCAGACTGAACAGCTTCTTTCAGTTCAATCGAACCTTTAGCAACTGAATTTCTGAGGACCCCTTCTTTACCGACCGTGTAGTTATTCCCACCATTTTGAGATGAATAAACTAAACCTGCAGCTTTGGCTTTATTACCAGTAATTTCAGCATCAACGTAGGCTTTTTCAACGACACCCTTCCAGTTTTCTCCTAGGACACCCGCTAAATAACCACCTTTATTGCCAGCAGCGTGTAGTTTCCCGATGAAAGCAACATTACTAACCTTCCCACTACCATCAATTTTATTGATAATACCAGCTACATCGTTGTTTCCAACAACGCTTCCTGTTACTTTGACATTTTCTATAGTCGCATTATTTTTGATGACACCTGCGATCGGTGCTACTCGATCAAATCCACGCATGTCAATGTTAACATTTTCAAGCAAGAGATTCTTAACAGTACCACCTTCGATGTTACCAAATAACGGTCTCGCAATGTTATGGATAGCAAATTTATTTCCATCCGTACTTTCCAATATTCCCTTGAAGGCATTGGTTACATAGGATTTTCCTGCTGCTGGTACATTGGCCGCATTCATACTGCTACCAAGCTTAAAGGTACCAGTCGGATTGGCTTGCATAGCTTTTACAAGTTCGTTGAAATTGTAGTAGACGTCTCCTTCATGAGCTTTCGGCTTCGCAATGTAGTGGACATAGTCCTCACTGAACAGATTGTCCGCAGTCCGTTGGATGAGATCTGGAGCTTTGGCTGTTACTTTGTATAAGGTCGCTCCATCTACCGTCACTTCTTCGATTTTATCAACGGCCAGTTTTGTGACCTTATTATCATGGGTGGTAACCTTTAAGTAATAAGGTTTCACATCTGAAGGTGTTTCTGACAAGAGGCTACGATCAGTCTCAAGGCCTTGGTCATCCACGCTAATCAGACTAGTTTCCTTGATGTTTTTGACTTCAACTTTTTTAAGGTCAAGCCTTAGTGGTTCTTCCTTGAGAACTTCTTCTTCATCCCCATTTCCACGGTCATAGACCATGGTCGTTGCCAGCGTATAATCCTTGTAGTAGTCCAAGTCCGCTAAGGCAGCTACTAAATCAGCCTCTGAAAGGGCAAAAGTTTTCACCACTTGATCGCCCTTCTTCAACACCGCCTGAATGGACTTGATGGTCACACCCTCTGGTTTGTCTAAATGATAGGAAGCTTTGGCACTGCGCTTCAATTCTTCCTTATCGACCTGGGTCAAGGTCAAAGTTGGCTTGTCTAGTTCTTTGGTCCCTTTTTTAATGATCTGATCTTGCGCTTGTTCCACAACTTCCTCCGAAACTGTTGGAGCATCCGCAGTTTTTACACCTTTAATGGTCTTGTAGACCTTGGTGATTTTCTTATTCCCATTTTTTCCTGCTTGAGAAACCGTTTCGCTTCCTTTTAGCAGGGTGGCATCTTCTTCGGTTACCGTCTTAAATGGAATTTCCTCAAAAGCAACTTCCTCTGTTTGGCCTTCAATCGCCTTGGTCCCACGACTAATTTTTTCTGTCACAGGAGCTTTTACCGTTTCAGTTGTCGTGCTGAGAGGCTCTCCAACTTTCTCACCATTGACCGTTTTATAGACACGACGAATTTCCTGGCTACCGGCCTCTCCTTTTTGAAGGATCCTTTCTTCATCAGTATAGCGGTCCGCATCTGGTACATATTCAGTTTCATAAGGAAGGAGCACCGTTTCTGTTTCTGTAACTGTTCCTTCCGTTATTTGGTAAACTGGGTTCTCAGGCTGAATTGGGGCTTCACCGATATGGCCTTCTTCTTGCGTTCCCTTGGCTTCGATGACACCGGTATAGGCTGGGTTCTCAGGCTGTACAGGAGCTTCACCAACATGGCCTTCCTCTTGCGTTCCTTTGGCTTCGATGACACCGGTATAGGCTGGATTCTCTGGCTGTACAGGAGCTTCACCAACATGGCCTTCCTCTTGTGTTCCCTTGGCTTCTACTACCCCTGTATAGGCTGGATTCTCTGGTTGAACAGGAGCTTCACCAACATGGCCTTCTTCTTGTGTTCCCTTGGCTTCCACTACTCCTGTATAGGCTGGAGTCTCTGGCTGTACAGGAGCTTCACCCACGTGACCTTCTTCCTGCGTCCCCTTAGCTGTTACAACTGGAGCAGGGCTTGGTTGAGGGATTGGTTGCGGATCTTCTTTTGTCCCAACGGCAAGAATTTGTGAAACTGGTTCTTTAGTGACCTTGCTTTCAACTACTCTGCGAACTTCTTGTCCATCTACCACGCTGACTTCCGTCAATATAGTCCGCTCTCCATTTTGGCCAGCTGTCAGCACCTTGGTTTGCCCTTTGGCTAATGTAGGATCAGCTTGGTTGACAATTTCAAACGGCACAGGCTCAGTAGAGACTTCAAGGCTTGGTTTTTCAACTTGAGGAAAGGCTGGAGCGACTTCTGGCGTCACACGCGCTTGTGGTTCCATTTGTGCAATCTCTGCACTTGTTTTGATCGAACTCTCTACAGATGGTTGGATTCTCTGAATAGATTTTGGTTCTTGTGAGTTCGTCTTTTGGACAGACGGGTAGCGCAGATAGCCAACATAGTCATAGCCATCAATATGAATCACGCCATTTGCCAGATCTTTGCTCGATGCGATCGAAAGATTCTGATTATAAGCGCGTAAAACTTGGTTTTGCAAAGCTGCAATTTCAATTGGTAGCAGAAGACTTTGGCTCATAGCTCCAATCAAAAGGACAGCCATGACTTTCTTTCTGTGCTTATTAGAAAGTAAGAGGACCGCAAAAGAAGCAGTAGCTAGACTTAGACCTAACAATGCCACTTCCTGACTTCCTGTTTGGGGAAGCACTGGCTGAGTTGCCTCCTTCTTCTTATAGACTAGAAAGAAGGTATCTTCATTTTGATAGTCTTCAGGGATTGCATGAATCACCTGTGCTTTTTCTTCAGAGGTTAGCTCTTCTTCTGTCACATAACCTAAGTGCACATTAGCAGGTAAGGTCACCTGATCTGCTTGTACAGGACGAGCTCCTAAGAGAGTCCCCCCTAATAAAAAGGCTCCAATGGCAACAGGACCAACCCCGACAGATAATTTCCGAATCGAATATTTGGTCATTTTTTCAAAAGTTTGTTTAGCTTTTTTCATCCTAAAATTCCTATATAGTAATATTTGAACCACATGTAGGCCCTTATTGATTAAAGAGGATGGGACCATCTCCAAAAACAAGGACCTTCCCGGGATTTTTTACCTTTACCTATCTTATCTTTTTTCTTCTATTTTAGCAAGCTCTAAAACTCAAAAAAATAAACCGTTTTCTTTATAGGAAGAAAGCAAAACAAAAAACGCCTCGAAAGGCGTTTTTACACTAGATTTACTTATAAGGACTGGTACAAATCGTTGTATCGTTGACTAGCCGTATCCCATGAGAAGTCACGAGTCATAGCTTGTTCTTGCAAGCCATACCAAGCCTGTTTGTCATTGTAGTAAACAGCTAAAGCCTCATCAACTGCCCAGTTAAACCAGTAGCCAGATAAATTATTGAAGCTAAAGCCTGTTCCACTTCCATCAACAACATTATACGGTTGGACCGTATCTCGAAGTCCGCCGACTTCATGCACCAAAGGAAGGGTTCCATAACGCATGGCCATCATTTGAGAAAGGCCACATGGTTCAAAGCGGCTTGGCATCAAGAAGACATCTGACGCTGCATAGATTTCTTGGGCCAATTGGAGATCAAATGTGATATTAGCTGAAAGTTTATCTGAGTAGGCTTGACCGAACCAAGCAAAGGCATTTTCAAATCCAGGATCTCCTGTACCGAGCAAGACAATCTGAATATCCTTTTGTAAGAGTTGATGCAACTCTTCTACCACAACATCAAAACCTTTTTGGCGTGTCAAACGAGAGACGATTCCAAACAAAGGGACGTCATCGCGAACGGGTAGACCGACTCGTTCTTGAAGAGCTCGTTTACTAGCTGCTTTACCTGAAAGATCTGAGAGACTAAAGTGATACGTCAGGAGCGGATCCGTTTCAGGATTATATAGATCTGCATCAATCCCGTTAACAATACCGGTCACCTTGCCAGACTCCATCCGAAGGATCTGATCCAAGCCACAACCATATTCAGAAGTCATAATCTCATGTGCATAACTAGGAGATACGGTTGTCACACGGTCAGCATATAGAATGCCGGCTTTCATCCAATTCAGGCAATCATTCCACCGAAGTGTTCCGTCTGCATAGCGTTCAAATCCCACTCCGAATAAATCCCACAACATTCCTGGGTCAAACTGACCTTGGAATTCCAAATTATGGATGGTCAATACTGTTTTAATTCCATGATAAGCTTGAATCCAACGGTATTTTTCCTTGAGTAGGAAAGGAATCATCGCTGTATGGTAATCATGGGCATGAAGAACATCTGGAATGAAGTCAACCCGTTCCATCGTTTCTAAGGCCGCGAGCTGGAAGAAGGCAAAGCGTTCGCCATCATCAAAGTCACCATACACATGGCCTCTAAAGAAATAGTGTTGGTTATCAATAAAGTAAAAGGTAACTCCATCGC
>CABSRC010000025.1 GCA_902480035.1 uncultured Streptococcus sp.
CGGGTTCCTGGGTGGTCTGGATTATTTGTATTTTTAATGACTAATGGAATTTTACCTCTGTATGCTGGAACGAGTGCTTCATCATGTAAGACTGAAAAACCTGCATAGGCTAATTCACGCATTTCCTTGTAAGTTAATTCAGGAATTGAATGTGGGTGTTTAATAATACCTGGATGTGCTGCAAAGATACCATTTACGTCTGTAAAGTTTTCGTATAAGTCTGCTTTTACGCCAGCTGCAATGATCGATCCTGTAATGTCCGATCCACCACGAGAAAATGTACAAATGTCCCCATCTTGGGTAACACCAAAGAACCCTGGAATGACAATTACTTCACTTGCATCTTTTAGTTCTTCAATTTTATCGTAACTAGAAGGTAAAATACGAGCGTTGGAAGGTTCCGCAGTGACTGTTATTCCTGCTTCTTTTGGATGGATATATTTTGCTTCTAATCCATTTTGATTGAAATAGGCAGCTATGAGTTTAGCGTTGTTATTTTCACCGGCTGCCAAAAATGCATCGTATGTAAA
Source organism: uncultured Streptococcus sp. (assembly GCA_902480035.1). Lineage (GTDB taxonomy): Bacteria > Bacillota > Bacilli > Lactobacillales > Streptococcaceae > Streptococcus. The sequence continues at coordinate 531 of CABSRC010000025.1, forward strand.
TGGATTTCCTTTTTTAGGCAAATTTGTCAGATCATAGATATCTTCAGCAATTTCTTGAATGATAGAATCTTTGAGACCCAATTCTTCTGTAATGGCACGATAACGCTCAATAATCCACTGTTGTGTTTGTGTAACATCTTTATCTGAAGTGAATTCTTTATAATAACGGATCAGTGCATCTGTTACTTTTGTATCTTCTGCATTTCGCTTACCAGGAGCTGATACAACTACAAATTTTCTTTCTGGATCATCTTTAATGATATTAAGTACTTTTTTTAATTGTGGAGCTGATGCTAGAGAACTTCCACCGAATTTAGTTACTTTCATATTTTCTCCTTAATAGTTTCATTAGTACATTATACCAAACTTCAGTTGTTGATACAATGTATTTATAAATAGGGCATAGAATAGGTGGATCTTATGAGGCTAGAAATTGTCTTGATTTAAATTTTACAATTTTGTTACATCTTATAGATATATTTTACTATTCTTATTTTTTATGGTATGATATGTTATAATTAAAAAGTTTTAATATCAAAATATTTTATATTTAAATAAAAGGAGTCTGTGATGTTTGAAACAATTTTGTATTCTGTCGAAAACGATCTCGCGTCAATTTCTTTAAATCGTCCTGAAGTTTCCAATGGTTTTAACATTCCAATGTGTCAGGAAATTTTAGCTGCCTTAGAAGATGCAGAAAAAAATGAGGAAGTAAAATTCATTATTCTATCAGCAGAAGGGAAAATCTTTTCAGTTGGTGGAGATTTGAGCGAAATGAAACGCGCAGTCGATGCAGATGACATCGAGTCTCTTGTTTTAATTGCTGAATTAGTTAATACTATTTCTAAGAAGATTAAGCAATTACCTAAGCCGGTTATTATGGTAGCTGATGGAGCGGTCGCAGGAGCGGCGGCCAACATAGCAGTAGCTGTTGATTTTTGTATTATTAGTGATCGTACTAAATTTATTCAAGCCTTTGTTGGGGTTGGTTTAGCACCAGATGCGGGTGGGTTATTCTTATTAGGAAAAGCTATTGGTATGTCTCGGGCTACTCATTTAGTAATGACGGGTGAAGCTTTGACCGCAGAAAAAGCATTGGAATATGGCCTAGCTTACCGTGTTTGTGAATCTGAAAAACTTGAGAAAACGGTTGATCAATTGCTTAAAAAATTAAGAAGAGGATCTTCAAATTCTTATGCTGCCATGAAAGAAATGGTTTGGGAAGCCTTCTTGAAAGAATGGGATCAATATGCGAATCTTGAATTAAATTTGCAAAAGAAACTAGCATTTACAGAAGATTTTAAAGAGGGGGTTATTGCCTACTCTGAAAAACGTCGGCCACAATTTAAAGGAAAATAAATTTGTATTTTTTCTATGTTTTGTGAAAAAAAACTTGCAAATTATTTTCATTTTTGATAAAATTTGACTATCAAAGTAAAATTAGGAGGTGGAGTTTTGAATTACCAATTAGTTAATGACTATTTAACATCCATCTTTAATAATGTTTTGGTTATCGAGGAGACGAGCCTAAGAGCAAGTCGATTTAAAGATGTTTCTATTAAAGAAATGCATACGATCGACGTGATTGGTTCGACACCGAATGCAACCCCGAGTGATATTTCACGGGAGTTGATGGTGACTTTGGGGACTGTCACGACAAGTTTGAATAATCTTGAGCGCAAAGGGTATATCGAAAGAAGAAGATCTGAAGTTGATCGCAGGGTTGTACACTTGAGTTTAACAAAGAATGGTCGTCTACTTTATCGACTTCATCAGCAATTCCATAAACGGATGGTCAACCAGATTATTGGAGATATGAGTCCTGAAGAGAAGAAAGTGATGCAAAAAGGATTGCAAAATCTGTATCGTTTCTTGGAGGAAATTAAATAATGGTCTTTGCTAAAATTAGTCAAGTTGCTCATTATGTACCTGACCAAGTCGTATCGAATGATGATTTAGCTGAGATTATGGATACAAGTGATGAATGGATCAGTAGTCGGACAGGCATTCTTCGTCGTCACATTTCAAGAGATGAGACGACCAGTGATCTTGCAACAGTTGTCGCACAAAGATTATTAGCAAAAGCAAACTTAGACGCTGAAGAAATTGATTTTATCGTTGTGGCTACGATTACTCCAGACAGCTTAATGCCATCGACTGCAGCCCGAGTACAAGCTAATATTGGAGCTTCTCGAGCCTTTGCTTTTGACCTGACTGCAGCATGTAGCGGATTTGTATTTGCATTAGCCACTGCTGAAAAATACATTTCTTCAGGGATGTACCAGCGAGGGATTGTGATCGGTAGTGAGACGCTTTCAAAAGTATTAGACTGGTCAGATCGCTCTACTTCAGTACTTTTTGGAGATGGAGCTGGCGGTATCTTGCTTGAAGCGAGCGATCAAAAATCGTTTTTAGCTGAAAGTCTTTTTACGGATGGTAGCCGTGGTTCTAGTCTTGAATCTTGCTATTTGGGTCTGTCTTCTCCTTATTCAGAGGAAGTTACCGATCGAAGATATCTGACGATGGATGGGCGGGCAGTTTTTGATTTTGCTATTCGTGATGTCACGAAAAGCATTCAAAAGATTATAGCAGACGCCTCTATGGAAGCAGAAGAGATTGACTATTTTCTTTTACATCAGGCGAATGACCGAATGTTAGATAAGATGTCAAAAAAACTGGGTGTCTCTAGAGAGAAGATCCCAGCAAATATGATGGAATATGGGAACACTAGTGCTGCTAGTATCCCCATTCTATTATCGGAGTGTGTCGAGAATCATCGAATCAAGATGGATGGAAGTCAAAAAATTCTTCTTACAGGATTCGGTGGAGGTTTGACATGGGGCACACTTCTTGTTACAATCTAGTTAAACATGTGGAAACACATTTTAAAAATTTATATATTTTTTTTAAGGAGGCCTGTCATGGCAGTATTTGAAAAAGTACAAGAAATTATCGTTGAAGAACTTGGTAAAGAACCATCAGAAGTAACTCTTGAATCTACATTCGAAGATTTAGAAGCTGATTCATTGGATTTGTTCCAAGTGATCTCTGAAATCGAAGATGCTTTTGATATCCAAATCGAAACTGAAGAAGGATTGTCTACAGTTGGTGATCTTGTCGCTTACGTAGAAGAAAAAACAAAATAATGATAGATGAGAGTATCGAAAGATATTCTCTCTTGTTTAGGTAATAGTTTGAGGCTCAAAGAAACAATCTTTCGAACTCAAACTATTACTTAAGCGAAAAAAGAGGTAGGTATAATGCAAACACGAATTACTGAACTATTGAATATTAAATATCCAATCTTCCAAGGTGGGATGGCATGGGTCGCTGATGGTGATTTGGCTGGAGCAGTATCAAATTCTGGAGGTCTTGGAATCATTGGTGGTGGGAACGCTCCAAAAGAAGTTGTAAAGGCTAACATCGATAAGGTGAAGTCTATTACAGATAAACCTTTTGGTGTAAATATCATGCTTTTGTCCCCATTTGCGGATGACATTGTTGACCTGGTGATTGAAGAAGGTGTTAAGGTTGTTACCACTGGTGCTGGAAATCCAGGAAAATACATGGATCGTTTCCATGAAGCAGGGATCACTGTAATTCCAGTAGTTCCGTCTGTTGCACTTGCAAAACGGATGGAAAAATTGGGCGCTGATGCAGTGATTGCAGAAGGAATGGAAGCTGGAGGTCACATTGGTAAATTGACGACTATGACCTTGGTTCGCCAAGTGGTTGAAGCTATTTCTATTCCAGTAATTGGTGCTGGAGGAGTCGCTGATGGTGCCGGTGCTGCAGCTGTCTTTATGTTAGGTGCCGAAGCTGTTCAGGTGGGAACTCGTTTCGTGGTTGCAAAAGAATCTAATGCTCACCAAAACTTTAAGAATAAAATCTTGAAAGCGAAAGATATTGATACGGTAGTTTCAGCATCAGTTGTTGGACACCCTGTTCGTGCGATCAAGAATAAATTGGCTTCTGCCTATAACCAAGCTGAAAAAGATTTCTTGGCAGGTAAGAAGACTCAAGAAGAAATTGAAGAATTAGGAGCAGGAGCCCTTCGCAATGCCGTTGTTGATGGAGATGTTGACAATGGTTCTGTAATGGCGGGTCAAATTGCTGGACTTGTAAGCAAGGAAGAAACTTGTGCTGAAATTCTAGAAGATATCTATTATGGTGCAGCCAAGGTGATTAAAAAAGAGGCTGCTCGTTGGGCAGATGTAAACGTCTAAAAACGTCGAAAGGATTAGGATAGTGACAAAACGTGCGTTCTTATTTGCTGGTCAAGGGGCTCAGAAATTGGGCATGGCGAGCGATTTGTATGCGACTTATCCCGTTGTTAAAGAGACATTTGATACGGCTAGTCGTATTCTAGGTTATGATTTGCGTGAATTGATTGATTCTAACGAAGAAAAACTGAATCAGACACGCTATACTCAACCAGCTATTTTGACAACGTCAGTAGCCATTTATCGTCTCTTAGTAGAAAATGGTATCACTCCTGATATTGTTGCCGGCCTCTCTTTGGGGGAATATTCTGCCCTGGTTGCGGCTGGAGCTCTTTCGTTTGAAGATGCAGTAGCTTTGGTTGCGAAACGAGGTGAATTCATGGAAACGGCAGCTCCCGCTGGAAGTGGGAAAATGGTTGCTGTTATGAATACAGATCCAAGTTTGATCGAAGAGATTTGTCAACAAGCATCTGAAAAGGGTGTAGTAACACCAGCTAACTACAATACACCAGCCCAAATTGTGATTGGTGGTGAGGTTGCAGCTGTAGACTATGCTGTGGAACTATTGCAGGAGGCGGGTGCCAAACGTTTGATCCCTCTTAATGTTTCAGGCCCATTCCACACAGCTTTACTTAAATCAGCTAGTCAAAAATTGGCAGCTGAACTAGAAAAAGTATCATTTAATGATTTTGATCTTCCTTTAGTTGGGAATACAGAAGCTACTATCATGAAGTCAGAAGATGTGAAAGCACTTTTGGCACGTCAAGTAAAAGAACCGGTTCGTTTCTATGATTCAATTGCTACGATTCAAGAATTTGGTGTAGATGAGGTCATCGAAATTGGTCCAGGAAAAGTCTTGTCAGGTTTCTTGAAGAAAATTGATAAAACTCTTCCAACTTATAACGTCGAAGATCAGGCTAGTCTAGATGCTCTTCTGAATGCTTAAAATGAGGTAAATATGGAACTTAAAAATAAAAATGTTTTTGTGACAGGTTCAACACGTGGAATTGGATTGGCTGTGGCTCATAAGTTTGCGAGTCTCGGTGCTAATATTGTCTTGAACGGCCGTTCAGAAATTTCAGAGGATTTATTAGCTCAGTTTGCTGATTATGGTGTGACTGTTGTTGGTATTTCTGGGGATATTTCTAATGGCGAAGATGCGCAGCGTATGGTGACTGAAGCAATTGAAAAGCTTGGAAGTGTTGATGTTTTGGTCAATAACGCTGGGATCACAAACGACAAGTTGATGTTGAAAATGACCGAAGAAGATTTTGAACGGGTCTTGAAAATCAACTTGACTGGTGCCTTTAATATGACTCAAGCTGTCTTAAAACCTATGTCTAAGGCTCGTCAAGGTGCCATTATCAACATGTCCTCTGTAGTAGGTCTTATGGGGAATATCGGTCAAGCAAACTATGCAGCTTCAAAGGCTGGTTTGATTGGGTTTACCAAATCAGTTGCGCGTGAAGTTGCAGCTCGTGGCGTTCGTGTGAATGCCATTGCACCTGGCTTTATCGAATCTGATATGACAGACGCTATTCCAGAGAAAATGAAAGACGCCATGCTAGCGCAAGTGCCAATGAAACGAATTGGTCAAGCTGAAGAAGTGGCAGAAGTTGCGGCTTTCTTGGCAGCTCAAGAATATTTAACTGGTCAAACAATTGCCATTGATGGCGGAATGACTATGCAATAACGAATGGTCACTAATCGAAAATCACTTACTTAAATATCCATCCGACAAAAGGAGAATATATATGTCTACAAATCGTGTTGTTGTTACAGGTTACGGTGTAACCTCACCAATCGGTAATACACCAGAAGAATTTTGGAATAGCCTTCATGAAGGAAAAATTGGGATTAAACCCATTACGAAATTTGACGCTTCTGAAATTCCAGTCTTTAATGCTGGTGAAATTCAAGATTTCCCATTCGATAAATATTTCGTAAAGAAAGATCAAAATCGTATGGATACCTACTCATTGTATGCAATCTATGCTGCGATGGAAGCTATTGAAAACTCAGGCTTGAATATGGAAGAAGAAGACCGCGATCGTGTAGGTGTGATTGTATCATCTGGTATCGGTGGTTTGCAAGAATTGGAAGACCAAATTATCCGTATGCATGAACGTGGGATGAAGAGAATCCAGCCAATGTTTATTCCAAAAGCTCTTTCAAACATGGGAGCTGGAAATATCGCGCTTAAGATTGGGGCTCAAGGGGTATGTAAATCAGTGACAACTGCTTGTGCTTCTGCCAATGATGCAATTGGTGAAGCTTTCCGTGAAATTAAATTTGGTATGCATGATGTTGTTTTGGCTGGTGGTGCTGAAGCTTCTATTACCAAGATTGGTATTGGTGGTTTTAATGCCCTTACAGCTCTTTCTACAACGGAAGACCCAGAACGTTCCTCTATTCCATTTGACAAAGACCGTAATGGTTTTGTAATGGGTGAAGGTGCAGGGGTTCTCGTGATCGAAAGCTTGGAACATGCCCAAAAACGTGGTGCTAACATTTTGGCTGAGATTGTTGGTTACGGTTCAAACTGTGATGCCTACCATATGACAACGCCAACACCAGACGGTTCAGGTGCTGCCAAAGCGATTAAATTGGCGATCAATGAAGCTGGTATTAAGCCTGAAGATGTCGATTATGTCAATGCACATGGTACATCTACACCTGCCAATGAAAAAGGTGAAAGTGGAGCTATCGTTTCTGTACTTGGTAAAGAAGTTCCTGTATCATCTACTAAATCATTTACTGGTCACTTGCTTGGTGCTGCTGGTGCAGTTGAGGCGATTGCTACCATCGAAGCTATTCGTCATAGCTTTGTACCAAAAACGGCTGGTACCAAAGAATTGTCTGACTACATTGAAGCCAATGTTGTTTATGGTGAAGGCCAAGAAGCTGATATTCAGTATGCTATCTCAAACACCTTTGGTTTTGGAGGACACAATGCTGTTCTGGCCTTTAAACGTTGGGAGGGTTAATTCATGAATATTTCTGAAATCAAAGATTTGTTGGCTCAATTTGATGCGTCAACTTTGCGTGAATTCTCATATAAAAATAACGGCGAAGAATTGAATTTGAGTAAAAACCAAACGAGTTCAGTTGCGGCTACACCGGTAGCCCCTGCGGTTGAAGTGGTAGCGGCCCCTCAAACTCCTGCAGTAGCCCCTGTTGTTGAAGCACCAGCAACTCCAGCTGTAGCGGCTGAAACAGTTGCTGCTCCAGCTCAAGAGGCTGAAGGTGATGTCGTTGAAAGTCCATTGGTTGGTGTGGCTTACTTGTCACCAGCTCCGGATAAACCAGCCTTCGTATCTGTAGGAGACAAGGTCACTAAGGGTCAAACACTCTTAATTATCGAAGCCATGAAAGTGATGAATGAAGTCCCAGCACCTAAAGATGGGGTGGTCACTGAAATTTTGGTAACGAATGAAGAAATGGTTGAATTTGGAAAAGGATTGGTTCGAATTAAATGACAATTGATATAAATGCTATTCGTGAGGCTTTGCCGCATCGTTACCCAATGCTTTTGGTGGATCGCGTTTTAGAAACAAGCGAAGATACGATTGTTGCCATTAAAAACGTGACAATTAATGAACCATTTTTTAATGGACATTTTCCACAGTATCCTGTTATGCCAGGTGTTCTCATCATGGAAGCTTTGGCACAAACAGCAGGTGTACTAGAGTTGTCAAAACCTGAAAATAAAGGGAAATTAGTCTTTTATGCAGGGATGGACAAGGTGAAGTTTAAAAAACAAGTCGTTCCAGGAGATCAACTGGTGATGACAGCTACTTTTGTCAAACGTCGTGGAACAATTGCTGTTGTTGAAGCGAAAGCAGAGGTAGATGGTAAGCTTGCAGCTTCAGGAACACTTACTTTTGCAATTGGAAATTAAGAAAGGCCTATCTATGTTTCGTAAGATCTTAATCGCCAATCGTGGTGAGATTGCAGTGCGCATTATTCGTGCAGCTCGTGAACTTGGCATCGAGACGGTTGCGGTGTATTCTACTGCTGATAAAGAAGCCTTGCATACCTTACTAGCGGATGAAGCAGTCTGTATTGGACCTGCTAAATCAACAGAATCTTATTTAAATATGAGTGCTGTCTTGTCTGCTGCTGTTTTAACAGGTGCAGAAGCCATTCATCCTGGTTTTGGGTTTTTAAGTGAAAACTCAAAATTTGCAACCATGTGTGAGGAAGTAGGCATTAAATTTATCGGTCCATCTGCTAAAGTCATGGATATGATGGGGGATAAGATTAATGCTCGTAAACAGATGATCAAAGCAGGAGTACCTGTTATTCCTGGATCAGATGGTGAAGTGTATACTGCTGAAGAAGCCCTCGAGATTGCCGAACGCATCGGTTATCCTGTGATGTTGAAAGCATCTGCGGGAGGCGGTGGTAAAGGAATTCGGAAGGTTGAAAAACCAGAGGATCTGGTTGCTGCTTTTGAATCAGCTTCCTCAGAAGCTCAAGCTGCTTTTGGGAATGGTGCCATGTATATGGAGCGGGTGATTTATCCTGCACGCCACATTGAAGTACAAATTTTGGCGGATCAGCATGGACATGTCGTTCACTTAGGTGAACGTGATTGCTCTCTTCAACGGAACAATCAAAAAGTTCTAGAAGAATCCCCTTCGATTGCCATCGGAAAAACGCTTCGCAATCGCATTGGTTCTGCTGCTGTTCGGGCAGCTGAGTCAGTTGGATATGAGAATGCTGGAACGATTGAATTCTTGTATGATGAAGGCAAGGGTGAGTTCTACTTCATGGAAATGAATACCCGTGTGCAAGTAGAGCATCCTGTTACAGAATTTGTAACAGGAGTTGATATCGTTAAGGAACAGATTAAAATTGCAGCTGGGCAAGAATTATCCGTTACTCAAGAGGATATTGTCTTTAAAGGCCATGCGATTGAATGCCGGATCAATGCGGAAAATCCTTCCTTTAACTTTGCACCAAGCCCAGGTAAGATCACGAATCTCTATCTTCCAAGTGGTGGGGTTGGCTTGCGTGTGGATTCTGCTGTGTATCCTGGTTATACGATTCCACCATACTATGATAGTATGATTGCTAAGATCATTGTCCATGGTGAAAATCGCTTTGATGCACTGATGAAAATGCAGAGAGCTCTTTATGAGTTGGAAATCGATGGTGTCACAACCAATAGCAGTTTCCAGTTGGATTTGATTTCAGATTCACATGTGATCGCTGGTGATTATGATACTGCATTTTTGATGGAACAATTCCTTCCAAATTATAATAAGGAATGATGAAAAAGCCTGGACTTGTGAGGGAAGTATGAACATCATCCTCACAGTTGCAGGCTTTTATAGTAATGCTACAGATGCAGTAGCATATTATAAGGAGTAAGTAATGGCATTATTTTCTAAAAAAGATAAATATATTCGGATCAATCCGAATAGGTCAGCCTGGAAGGAACCTCAGCCAAAACCTGAAGTACCTGATGAACTATTTTCACAATGCCCAGGTTGTAAACATACCATTTACCAAAAAGATTTAGGTAGTGAACGGGTATGCCCGAATTGTGGCTATACCTTCCGTATTTCTGCTAAAGAACGCTTGGCGCTTACAGTGGATCCAGCTAGCTTTGAAGAAATGTTTACAGGAATCGAAACGACAGACCCTTTGAATTTTCCTAATTATAAGAAGAAACTGGCAGCAGTACGGGAAATGACAGGGCTGGATGAAGCTGTGCTAACTGGAACTGCATTGATTAAAGGGCAAAAAGTTGCTCTTGGGATCATGGATTCCAACTTTATCATGGCTTCAATGGGTTCTGTAGTAGGTGAAAAAATTACTCGTTTATTTGAATTTGCGACAAAAGAAAAATTGCCAGTTGTTCTCTTTACTGCTTCCGGTGGCGCTCGGATGCAAGAAGGTATCGTGAGTTTGATGCAAATGGCAAAAATTTCTGCGGCTGTTCAACGTCATTCTAAAGAAAAACTATTTTATTTGACGGTATTGACAGATCCAACAACCGGTGGGGTGACGGCTTCATTTGCGATGGAAGGTGATATTATCATGGCAGAGAGTCAAGCCTTGGTTGGGTTTGCCGGTCGGCGCGTGATTGAATCAACTGTGCGTGAAAAATTGCCAGATGATTTCCAAAAAGCAGAATTTCTACAAGAACATGGATTTGTTGACTTGATCGTGGAGAGAAGCCAAATCCGAGCAACAGTTGGACAATTATTGGCCCTTCATGGAGGTAAACATGAGTAAAATAACACAGATTATAAAAGAGGCACGTGATCAAGGAAGGTTGACTGCGCTTGATTTTGCTCAAGGAATCTTTGATGATTTTATCGAATTACATGGAGATCGAAACTTCCGTGATGATGGTGCAGTGATTGGTGGGATTGGACGCTTAGGTGATCAAACCGTTACAGTCGTCGGGATCCAAAAAGGGAAAAATCTTCAGGATAACCTAAAACGTAATTTTGGGCAACCCCATCCAGAAGGTTATCGAAAAGCTTTACGCCTCATGAAGCAAGCGGAGAAGTTTGGCCGTCCAGTTGTGACCTTTATCAATACAGCGGGTGCTTATCCTGGTGTTGGTGCCGAGGAACGAGGACAAGGTGAAGCTATTGCCCGCAACCTCATGGAAATGAGTGATTTAAAAGTTCCAATTATCGCGATTATCATCGGAGAAGGTGGCTCTGGTGGTGCCTTGGCTCTGGCTGTAGCAGATAAGGTCTGGATGCTAGAAAACTCCATCTATGCAGTCTTGAGTCCAGAAGGTTTTGCCTCTATTCTTTGGAAAGATGGAAGCCGTGCCATGGAAGCAGCAGAGTTGATGAAGATTACTTCTCACGAATTGTTAAATATGGAAATTGTCGATAAGGTGATTCCCGAGCATGGATTTTCAAATGGAGAACTACTGGCTCAAGTGAAGAAGGAATTACAGGAAGAGTTAAAGGTTTTACAAGCCTTACCTCTCGAAGAGCTTCTGGAGCAACGCTACCAACGTTTTCGTAAATATTAAAAAACTGAGCTTGCAATTTGCAAGTCTCAGTTTTTTTAAACTTTATTTTGGTGCGATGACTTCAGCGCCACCCATATATGGACGAAGAACTTCAGGAATGGTTACAGAACCATCTTCGTTTTGATAGTTTTCAAGAATAGCAGCGACGGTACGTCCAACAGCTAACCCTGAACCGTTCAAAGTGTGAAGAAGTTTGACTTTACCATCTGCTTCGTCACGGTAGCGGATTTGCGCACGACGAGCTTGGAAATCTTCTGTATTGGAACAGCTTGAGATTTCACGGTAGGTATTTTGTGCTGGGATCCATACTTCTAAGTCGTAAGTCTTAGCAGCTGAGAAGCCCATGTCTCCTGTTGAGAGAGCTACTACACGGTATGGAAGATTGAGTTTTTGAAGGATATTTTCAGCATTGACAACCATTTTTTCCAATTCATCATATGATTCTTCTGGTTTAGCAAACTTCACCATTTCAACCTTATGGAATTGGTGCAAACGGATCAAGCCACGAGTATCACGACCAGCTGAACCAGCTTCTGAACGGAAAGATGGACTCATAGCGGTGAAGTAGATTGGAAGGTCTTTCCCATCAAGAATTTCATCGCGGTAGTAGTTCGTCAAAGGAACTTCGGCTGTTGGAATGAGGACATAATTGGTATCGCTAAGTTCAAAAGTGTCTTCCTTGAATTTTGGATACTGACCAGTACCAAACATAGAATCATGGTTGACCATGTAAGGAGGGATGACTTCAGTGTAGCCTTCCTTGCCATGTTCGTCCAACATGAAGTTGTAGATAGCGCGTTCTAAGCGAGCTCCAAGTCCTTTGTAGAAGAGGAAACGAGCACCAGTGACTTTAGCCCCGCGTTCCCAGTCAAGGATATCAAGGTCTTCTCCTAAATCCCAGTGAGCTTTTGGTTCAAAGCCAAATTCGCGCGGTGTTCCCCAACGGCGAACCTCAACGTTGTCATCCTCATCTGCTCCAACAGGGACACTATCAGCAGGGATGTTTGGAAGGGTAGTAGTGAATTCAGTTAATTTGGCATCGATTTCAGCCAATTCTGTATCCAATGCTTTGACCTCTGCAGAGAGAGTTTGCATGGCAGCAATCTTATCATCTGCATTTTCCTTGTTGCGTTTTGCTTGTGCGATTTCAGCAGATACGGTGTTGCGCTCTGCTTTGAGATTTTCTACTTTGACTAAGATGTCTCGACGTTTGGCATCGATTTCTTTCATTTCATTCAAAATAGCTGCATCTACGCCACGTGTTGCTAATTTTTTAGCAACCGCATCAAAGTCTGTACGAATCCGTTTAATATCTAACATAGCTTCTCCTTTAACAAAAAACACACCTGTTACAGTGTTGGAGTGGCAGAGCCACGGTTCCATCCAACTTCACAGGTGTGCACTTGATTCGATATTGTATTTTAAAGAAACGGTAGAATTTCAATTAAGATTTCTATCTGCTCGCAGCAACCGCAGACTTTCTGAAAGAACCTCTTAACTTACTTATCCGTTTGCGTCTATTATACAAGAAAAGATCCTATTTTGCAAATAGATTTTTAATTTTAGCCGTGATGATTTGGATCAACGTAGGAAGTTTGACAATTTTATCATTTCCTAGATGTTCCCGAGCAATCTTTAAAATTTTTCCAGAGTCTTTTGAAGCAAAGAGAAATTTTGATTCTCTGGTATAGATTTCAAAATGGCGGCTAATTTTACGTCCGGATACATTGGCTCCGATTTGTTCGATTTCTTGCCAGGGAATTTGGATGTAGTCTTCAACATTAGCATCCGCATAAAATTCAAAAGCGGCATTCCCGACTAGGATTTTTCCAACCTTTCCCCCCACTCCAAGGTAAGAAACCCCTGTAGTATGGAATTCAACGGTTTTATTCAATGATTGAGCCATGAGATCCTCCTGTATTGCTATTCACTCCATTATATCATAATAAAAAGAAGGCCGAAACCTTCTTTTTAGTTGATCTTTGCTTACATCAAGCCAGCAACGTGTGCTAATACACCGATTACAAAGAGAGCGATGATGATAGTGATTGGAGATACTTTTTTCTTCAACAACCACATACAAGCAAAAGTAAGAAGCAATCCCATCAAACCAGGAATCAATGAATCCAAGTTTTGTTGGAAAGTTGTAACTTTTTCAGGTGTTTGAGATAGGCCTGAACCAACTTGAGCGAAGGCTTCTTGAATTCCTTTGAAACCTTCAGGAAGTTTATCCCAATGGATATAAGCTTTGTCGTCTAATTTGACAGAAGAAACATTGAAGACGAATTTAATAGATACCCAACGTTCTACCAAGACAGCAAGGATGAACATCCCAAGGATAGAAGCCCCTTTAGTGATGTCTTGCAAGATCCCACCAGACATATCTTTGGTAATTTCAGAACCTGCTTTGTAGCCAAGTTCTTGCGTGTACCACAAGAAGGCCATACGAATCGCATTCCATGCGATAAAGAAGATGAGTGGGCCAAGGATGTTACCAGACGCAGCAAGTGATGCACCAAGAGCCCCAAGAATTGGACGTACTGTAAACCAGAAGACTGGATCTCCGATACCCGCCAAAGGACCCATCATACCAATTTTAACCCCTTGGATAGCAGCATCGTCAATAGCAGCACCGTTTGCTCTTTCTTCTTCAAGAGCAAGCGTTACCCCGATGATAGGAGCGGCAACGTATGGGTGAGTGTTAAAGAATTCCATGTGACGCTCAAGAGCAGCCGCTTGGTCTTCTTTCTTTGTGTAGAGTTTTTTGATAGCTGGGATCAATGAGTATGCCCAACCCAAGTTTTGCATCCGTTCATAGTTCCAAGAACCTTGCAAGAAGGTTGAACGCCACCAAACTTTTTGACGATCTGATTTAGATAATTGTAATTTTTCAGTCATGATAGTGTCACACCTTTCTTAATAGTCTTCGAGAATGTCGCCAATTGGATCGTTAGAAGTAGCGGCACCGCCACCTCCATTGCCACCTTTCTTAGAAAGAGTAAGGTAGATCAAGGCAAGGGCAACACCAATTGCTCCAAGAGCGATCAAAGTTAATTGGCTAACGGCTGCAAGAGCAAAACCGATGGCAAAGAATGGCCATACTTCACGGCTCGCCATCATGTTGATAACCATGGCATAACCAACGGCTACAACCATACCACCACCGATTTGCATTCCATCAGAGAGCCATTTTGGCATTTGTTCAAGAGCAGTTTTGACAGTTTCAGCAGGAATCATCAACAAGAGGGCTGCAGGAATGGCGATACGAAGACCTTGAAGAAGAAGGGCCACAAAGTGAGCGCGTTCTACACCTTTGATATCCCCTTTTCTAGCAGCAGCGTCGGCAGTGTGAACCAAACCAACGGAAAGGGTACGGACGATCATGGTCAAGAAAAGACCAGCAACTGCAAGTGGAATAGCGACACCTTGAGCGACAGCGATTCCTTTTGTACTGAAGTCTCCCCCAAGTACCATGATGATGGCAGCAGCGACAGATGCAAGGGCAGCATCGGGTGCAACTGCGGCACCAATGTTTGCCCAGCCAAGTGCAATAAATTGAAGTGAACCACCAAGCATAATGCCAGCAGTCAAATTACCTGTTACCAAACCGATTAAGGTACAAGCAACAAGGGGTTGGTGGAATTGGAATTGGTCAAGGATACCTTCAAGACCTGCTAAGAAGGCAACAACGACCACTAATACCATAGAAATAATAGACATGTTTAAAATCCTTTCGTAAGTAATCGATTATTGAACGTTAGCTTTGTTAATTAAGTCAAACAAATCTTTCTTAGAGTCATTTGGCACTTTACGGACGTCAAATTCAACTCCAAGATCACGCATTTTTTCAAATGTAGCCACATCATCTTTATCCATTGATAACACATTGTTAACCATGGTTTTACCAGTTGAGTGGGCCATTGAACCAACGTTCAAGGTTTTAATCGGAACACCACCTTCGATGGCGCGAAGAGCATCTTGAGGTGTTTCAAATAAGATCAAAGCATGGGTATTTCCAAAACGTGGATCTTTTGCAACGTCGATCAATTTTTGAATTGGGACAACGTTTGCTTTCACACCATTTGGTGCCGCTTGTTTGATCAATTCCTTACGGAGTTCATCTTTGGCAACAGAATCTGAAGCAACAATGATCCGATCGGCTTTTGAATCAGGTGTCCAAGCAGTTGCGACTTGTCCATGAAGAAGACGTGTATCTAAGCGGGCAAGGTTGATCTTGAGTTTTCCATCTCCGATAACCGTTCCTTCTGGAATAGCAGCTTGGGCTACAGGAGCAGCAGCGGCTGTACTAGCTTCTTCAACAGGATTCAATTCTTCTGGAAGAGCTTTGACACCGTCTTTTGCTTCCTTAATGATGTTTGCAGCGACTTGATCAACGCCGGCATTTGCATCCATCAAACGTTCTGTATAAGCTTGAATCAACATCGGAAGGTTTAATCCTGTAATGATCGCAAATTTACGATCTGGATTTTCTCCCATGACGCGACTTGCTTGGTTAAATGGAGAACCACTCCAAAGGTCAGCCAAAACCAAGACTTCATCTTCTGCATCAAATGCGGCAACAGCTGCATTAAATTTAGCATAGAGATCATCCGGGCCTTCACTTGGCATGAACGTAACCACTTGAACTTTCTCTTGATCTCCAAAGATCATCGAGCCGGATTGGTGGATTCCAGCTGCAAATTCACCGTGGCTAGCAATAATGATACCAATACTCATTATTGACATTCCTCCTTATAAAATTTGTTTGACTTTCAGTTTAAGAAAACTTTAAGCTACTTTATTATAAATCGTTTCCACACTTAAGTCAATTTTTCTATCAAAATCTCGATGTAAAAACATTGATTTATTATATTAAATTATCGTTAGATAGAAAAAGAATGCCCTTGAATGAATTTTGTTTATTACTTGTTGATGCTTAAAAAATCAATAATAGATATGTTTTATAGGATTTTTTTCTTAATGAAAAAATTCCGACAATCAAGCAATATTCTCAAAAACAAAAATAAATATATAACGTAAAAAAGATAT
>CABSRC010000026.1 GCA_902480035.1 uncultured Streptococcus sp.
ACAAAAGGTCAAATTACCGTAAATGGATATGATCTAACCGATCCAAAAACCAATGTTGATTTGGTCCGTGAAAATATCGGGATGGTTTTCCAACACTTCAACCTTTTCCCTCACATGAGCGTCCTTGAAAACATTATGTTTGCGCCAGTAGAGCACAAACTGATGACCCGAGAAGAAGCTCAAAAAGTCGGGATGGAATTATTGGAAAAAGTTGGACTCGCAGATAAAGCCGATGCCAATCCAAATAGTCTTTCCGGTGGTCAAAAACAACGTGTGGCCATTGCCCGTGGACTCGCCATGAATCCAGATATTATGCTCTTTGACGAACCGACTTCTGCCCTTGACCCTGAGATGGTCGGAGATGTACTGAACGTTATGAAAGACTTGGCCAAGCAAGGGATGACCATGATTATCGTCACCCACGAGATGGGATTTGCCCGCCAAGTAGCCAACCGTGTCATCTTCACCGCAGATGGTGAATTCCTCGAAGACGGCAAACCAGACCAAATTTTCGACAACCCACAACACCCACGTTTGAAAGAATTCTTGGACAAGGTTCTAAACGTTTAAAAAGATAAACTAACGAGTGGTTTTTGAAGCATCTAGCAAAATTGCTAGATGTTTTTTTTAGACTAAAAAAGCATTTTCAAACCTGAAAATGCTTAGAATGTGGACTAACTATTTTAAAATAAAATAAGTAAAGCGTTTCTAAAAGGAACAACAATGATTTTCAATTTTTAAAATTAATCAAGAAAATATTGAAACTTTCCGCTGTGAGAAAAGTGCTAGAAACAAATCAGTTTCTAGCACTCGGGAGTTTTGAAACTTTAGGTTCAAAACTAAGTCATGGAACTTCCTGGATTGCTGAAATCATCCACTGGATAATTTCACCTAACGTCCGTACTCACCTAAGGAAAGTTTTGAATATGTCTTTATCTTCAATCTAAGCATTATCAAATCTGAAAATGCTTTTCATTTTAACTAATCTGTTGCTGAGCTGTCTGCATCTTGTAGTAAACACCTTGTGCTTGCATTAGCTCTTCATGAGTGCCATGCTCAACAATATCGCCATCCACCATGACAAGGATCATATCGGCATTTTGAATGGTCGATAAGCGGTGAGCAATGATAAAGCTGGTCCGTCCCTTCATGAGCTGATGAAAGGCGTCTTGAATCAAGACTTCAGTCCGAGTATCGATGGACGATGTCGCCTCATCCAAGATCAAAATCTTAGGAACCGAAAGGAAAACACGCGCAATCGTTAAGAGTTGGCGTTGACCTTGGGACAAAGACTCTCCAGCATCTGAAAGATAAGTATCATACCCTTGTGGCAACTGCCGGATAAAGAAATCCGCATTGGCTGCTTTGGCTGCTTCTATCACTTCCTCTCTGGTCGCATCTGGACGAGAAAAGGCGATATTTTCATGAATGGTCCCAACCTTAAGCCAGGTTTCTTGTAGAACCATGCCAAACTGTTGGCGGTAGGAAGCACGGGTGTAGTCCGTAATCGGCACCCCATCAATCGTAATCATCCCAGAGTTCACAGGGTAGAAACGCATGAGCAGATTGATCAAGGTCGACTTCCCTGCTCCTGTAGGCCCTACAATCGCTACCTTACTAGCGGCTGGAACCTGAATGGTTAAATCTTTGATCAAGGTCCGTCCTAAATCATAGCCAAATGTGACGTGCTCAAAGCCAATCGCTCCTTTAACATTCTGCGTTTCCAAAAATTGATGACCAGTTTCCTCAATCTCATCTTGATCCAATACGCTGTACAAGCGCTCTGCGCAGGCAAGGGCACTTTGGAGTTCTGACAAGACAGAGGAAATATCATTAAATGGCTTGGTGTATTGGTTGACATAATTGAGAAAGGTCACTAATTGACCAACTGTGAAGTGAGAACCTGAAATGATTCGAACCGCACCAAATCCAGCCACCACTGCATAAATCAAGGCATTCACAAAGCGAGTCGCAGGATTGACAGTAGAAGAATAAAAGATAGCAGATTGGGAATACTTAGCGTAGGTTTCATTAGTCTCCTTAAAGGACTTACGGAATTGATCCTGAGCGTTAAAAGACTGGATCAAACTTTCTTGCGTCAAAGACTCTTCGATCAACTGAGTTTGCAGGCCACGCGCCTTGGTCTGCTCTTGGAAAAGCGTATAGGAGCGCTTGGCAATAAAACGAGCAATCAAAAGAGACAAAGGAGTCAAGACCAGAACCGCTACCATCATAAAGAAATCCAGCTCTGCCATGGTTACAATGGTCACAAGAATAGTTAAGAGTCCAACAAAGAACTGGTTGAAGACCATGAGAAGCCCGCTATTGAGTTGCTCCACATCGGTCGTGAGACGACTGACGAAGTCCCCACTCCCTTGCTTATCCAGATAAGATAAGGGCAAGCGGTGAACTTTTTCCATCACTTCTGCCCTTAGGTTTTGGCTAAAACGATAGACCAATTGATTATAGAGAAGAGGATTGATCCATTGAATCAAGGTATTTGCCAAAATAATCAGCACCATTTGGATCAAAACTGGCAATAAGACTTTCATTCCTTGAGGATTGATGACCAAGTCAACCGCATGTCCAATCAAGATCGGTAACCAAACCGTTAAGGCTACTTGAGCAATTGTCCCGATACTGGCTAGAATCAGGAGACCGGGATGGTGAGCAAAATCTCTAAACAGACGTTTTAAATAACTAGAACGTTTTTGACTCATGCTTCCTCCCTCCCGTGTTGTGAATCATGAATTTCTTGATAAATCTCATTCGTGGACAAGAGGAAATCATGATTTCCCAGTCCTACTTGATGCCCCTTATTCAAGACCAAAATCTGATCAGCCGACTTGAGACTATTGGTTCGTTGAGATACTAAGATCAAACTTGTGTCACTCAATTCGTCCTTAATAGATTTTAAGAGACGAGCCTCCGTCAAATAATCCAGGGCAGAAGTCGAATCATCCAAAATCAAGAAAGGGGCCTTTTTCAAAAGAGCACGCGCAATGGTCAAACGCTGGCGTTGGCCACCTGAAAAATTTCGACCAAAGGCTTCTACCGGCTCATCCAGCTGTCCTTCTTTTTCACGGACAAAATCAGCCGCCTGAGCCGTTTCTAGAGCCCACCACAAATCATCTTCAGACACCTTTCCTTCCATCCCTAATAAAAGATTGGAGCGGATAGTTCCTCTAAAGAGCTCTGCCTTCTGCGGGACAACAGCTACCCACTCCCGCCACTCCTTGAGACTTTTAGGAGAATGACCTTGATGATAGAGGGCTAATTTTCCCTGACTAACAGCATACAGATGACTCAATAACTGAACAAGGGTGGACTTCCCAGATCCTGTACCACCGATAATTCCCAGCATCTGTCCTTGGTCAAGATCAAAGGAAATTCCCTCTAGGGCTGGGCTTGAAGCCGTTGGATAGGTGAAAGAAACTTCCTCTGCACTGATCGCTTCTTGTTCTGTTGCGGTTTCCTCTGTCAAAGCTTCTAGGAGGTCTTCTTCTTTCAAATAAAAGATCTCTTGTACCCGCTTGGCTGAAATATAGCTGACATTTAAAGACGTGACCAGCATAGCCAGCTTGATCAATTCTGTTAAAATTTGCAATAAATAATTGACCAGAGCGACCAACATCCCTTGAGTCAGAAGACCAGCAGAGATATTCAACTGTCCCTGCCAAATAACACAGACTAAGGTCGTATTGACCACAAGGAAGGTCAAGGGACTAACCAAACTAGACCAGATACCAGCGCGAATTTGCCAGACTTTGTAGTCCTGATTGACCTCTCTAAAATCTTCTAATTCACTAGCCTGTTGTCCAAAGGCCCGAATCACCCGCATACCTTGAAATTGCTGACGCGTCACCGTGACCATCCTGTCTGTGATTTTCCGAATCTTAGCAAAGAGCGGATTGACAATCCGAGACATGATAACAATAATCAGCGTCAAAATGTCCACCATCCCCAAGAACCAAAGGGTTAATTTCGGACTGATCGTAAAGGCCATGATAATAGAGCCAAAGACAATAATCGGCGCCCTTAAAAAGAGGCGCAAGAAGAGATTGATCCCAACCTGGATTTGATAAGTATCAGAAGTGAGACGGGTTACCAAACTAGATGTACCGATTCTATCTCGTTTTTCCTTTGAAAGGGACAAGATCTTATCATACAAATCCTTGGTCATCTCACGGGTAAATCCGACAGCTGCTTTAGATGAAAAATACTGAGCCGTAATGGCAACGACGACACCAAAGCTAGCAAATAAAAACAAAGCACCAACCATCATCACCACTCCGCTCGTTTCCTTTTTCGGAATGACCTGATCGACTAAGTGGGCAATGATTAAAGGCACGCACAATTCAAAGATAGCTTCTAATAGTTTAAATACAGGACCTAAAATAGTTTCCGTTAGATAGCCCTTAAAATACTTCAATAATGATGTCATCGTCTCCCCATTCTCTTTATCTGGATATATGATTGATCAGTCAACTTCTTCTTTAGCTTGGTTCATCTCTTGACGCAATTGGGTCACTTGATTAGACAAAGAAACCAACAATTCGGTTTGCAATTTTTGAATCTCTAGTAGATCCGTCTGATCTTGTTGCACCATATGGTCAATCTTTGTATGGAGCAAACGAATTTCTCGTTCCGATTCCATATTGACGTTAAAGTCATTTCGTGCTTGCAGGCGATCATAATCTGCCGCACGATTTTGACTCATCATGATTAAAGGAGCTTGAATCGCTGCAATCGTAGACAGGGCAAGATTGAGCAAAATGAAAGGATAAGGATCAAAATTCCAGCCAAAAGGATGCAAGACATTCATCAACATCCAAATTGCCATCATAAGAATGAAACTGATAATAAATGTCCAAGACCCGCCAAAGCGTGCAACTGAATCCGCCACCCGCTGACCAAAGGTATAGCTAGCCGTCAAGCGATCTTCAACGTTAAAGGGACGCTCACTTTCAGGCATAACAGCAGTTACTTGCTGTTTAATCGCTTCGTTCTTATCATTGGCTCTGTCAATAATCTGACCTAGATAATCCATGCAATATTGGCTTAAATTTTTGTAAGTAATAAAATCATCCATTTGACTTTCAGGATAAGAGGACTTGAGCATCTGTTGAATGGTGTGGTCTAGATCTACAATCAAAGACCCTTGTCCATCCTCATATTCTTTTCCATCAATGATATCTCTTTTCAGCATAGAAATTCCTTTCATAGTTTTTGGACCAGATAAAAGTTAAAAACGCCTAATGGCGTTTTTACGTCTATTAAGGTTTGATACGGTGCAACATACGTGGGAATGGGATCGCTTCACGGATGTGTTTCGTTCCAGCTGCGAAGGTTACCATACGCTCGATACCAATACCGAATCCACCGTGTGGTACTGTACCGTATTTACGAAGGTCAAGATAGAATTCATATTCTGTACGATCCATACCAAGTGATTCCATCTTCGCTACAAGGGCATCGTAGTCTTCCTCACGCATAGAACCACCGATGATTTCTCCATAACCTTCTGGCGCAAGCAAGTCTGCACAAAGCACGCGATCTGGGTTACCAGGAACTGGTTTCATGTAGAAAGCCTTGATGTCAGCTGGATAGTTGATCACAAATGTTGGTATACCAAAGTGGTTTGAAATCCACGTTTCGTGTGGTGAGCCGAAGTCATCCCCATGTTCCAAATGTTCGTAATCTGCATCTTCATCATTTTCATGCTCTTGCAAGAGATCAATGGCTTCATCGTAAGTGATGCGTTTGAATGGCTCTGCAATATAACGTTTCAAGAGCTCTGTATCACGTTCCAAGGTTTCCAAGGCTTGAGGAGCACGATCTAGAACACCTTGAAGCAACGCTTTAACATAAGCTTCTTGCAAGTCAAGTGACTCATCATGTGTCAAGTATGAGTACTCCGCGTCCATCATCCAGAACTCAGTCAAGTGACGACGAGTCTTAGATTTTTCAGCACGGAATACTGGACCAAAGTCAAAGACGCGACCAAGGGCCATAGCACCAGCTTCAAGATAAAGCTGACCTGATTGACTCAAGTAAGCTGGTGTTCCAAAGTAGTCTGTTTCGAAAAGTTCTGTAGAATCTTCTGCTGCATTTCCAGAAAGAATTGGGCTATCAAATTTCATAAAGCCGTTCTTATCAAAGAACTCATAAGTTGCATAAATGATGGCGTTACGGATTTGCATCACAGCAACTTGCTTACGTGAACGCAACCACAAATGACGGTTGTCCATCAAGAAATCTGTTCCGTGTTCTTTTGGCGTGATTGGGTAATCTTGCGATTCACCGATGACTTCGATGTCTGTAATATCCAGCTCATAACCAAATTTTGAGCGCTCATCTTCTTTGACAATCCCTGTCACAAAGACTGACGTTTCTTGGCTCAAGCGTTTGATAGTATCAAATTTTTCAATTCCCACTTCTTCCCCAAATTTTTCAATAAAGTTTGGTTTAAAAGCTACACCTTGGAAAAAGGCAGTCCCGTCACGCAATTGCAAGAAAGCAATTTTCCCTTTTCCTGATTTGTTAGCAACCCAAGCACCGATGGTCACTTCTTGACCAACATAGTCTTTTACTTCGATGATAGTAATCCGTTTTGTCATCATTCATCTTCCTTTTCTCGTTAAACTTGTCCGAAGACATTATCTTCTTTATTGTATCATAAAGAGGCTTTCAGTGCTAGATTCTACCTGTGAAAAGCTGATTTTTTTAAAGAAAAAGATCCTCAGCTCAAAGCTAAGGATCCGATATGTTTAATTTTCCATAAAGGCCTTGAGTCGACGAACAGCTTCTTTGAGGGTATCCAAATCTGTCGCATAAGACAAGCGAACATTTTCAGGGGCACCAAAACCTGCACCGGTGACGAGAGCTACTTCAGCTTCTTCCAAAATTGCTGTGGTAAATTCCGTCACATCCGTGTAACCCTTCATCTCCATGGCCTTCTTTACATTTGGAAAGAGATAGAAGGCTCCTTGAGGTTTGATAGCTTCAAAACCAGGTACTTCATTTAACAAAGGATAAATGGTATTCAAGCGCTCTTCAAAAGCTTGGCGCATGATCTCAATAGAAGATTGGTCTCCGGTTAGGGCTTCGATGGCAGCATACTGGGAAACTGTCGTCAAATTAGAAGTTGTTTGGCTGATCACCTTGGCCATAGCTCCGATAATCTCAGGATCCCCCACTGCAAACCCAACACGCCATCCAGTCATGGCATAGGTTTTGGAAACTCCGTTAATCACGATGGTTTGCTTGCGAATCGCTTCTGACAAGCTAGAAATTGGCGTGAAAGTATTGCCATTATAGACCAAACGACCATAGATATCATCTGCCAAAATCAAGATGTCGTGCTCAACAGCCCAGTTCCCAATCGCTTCTAGTTCTTCTTTACTGTAGATCATCCCTGTTGGATTGGATGGCGAATTTAGCAAGACAACCTTGGTCTTATCTGTCCGTGCTGCTTCCAGTTGCTCAACCGTTGCTTTGAAGTGATTTTCTTCTGTTGTTTGGAAAGTAACGGGTGTTCCTTCAACCATCTTGACCTGGTCCACATAAGAAACCCAGCAAGGTGTTGGAATGATGACTTCATCACCTGGATTGATAACAGAAGTAAAGAAGGCATAAAGAATAAACTTGGCGCCAGTGCCGACCACTACTTCATTGCGGCTGACAGCATAGCCATAAAACTCTTTCATATAGTCACTAATGGCATCCTTCAATTCTGGAAGTCCAGACGCTACCGTATAAAAGCTAGCCCGACCATCCTCGATCGATGCGACTGCTGCTTCTTGAATGTTTTTTGGAGTCGCAAAGTCAGGTTGACCAAGCGTCAAACTCAAGATATCACGACCTTCAGCTGCCAAAGCTTTGGCACGCGCATTTGCAGCCAAAGTCACGCTTTCTTCCATTTCCAATACACGATTTGATAATTTCATATTTCCTCCTCAAATCCTAAAAAACACTGGTTACTTTCCCAGTCTTGAAATCCACCACATAATAAGATCTTCCAGACTTAACTTCCCAAATCGGTTTGCCTTTAAAGCGTCCAAAAGTTACCCGATCAATCGCGTCTTTGCTCTTCTCTTTCACAATCGCCTTTGCTTTTTTCTGGCTGATCCCCTCTTTTAAAGGGTAAGCATAGACCTGATCATCTGCCTCCGCCACCAAGACCGCTAGTTCTTGCCCCTCCTGGTCTTTTCCAATAAAGGAAAGATATGCTTCTTTGCCATGGAAGAAACTCTCCGTATCAATTGTAGCCATCGAAGAGTGCGACAGCGCTATGTTTCTTGCTTGTTCCATTTGATCCTGCATGCGATCCGAAGTTTTTTCAGCAAGAAATAGCCAAGAAAATAGCACTGTCAGAACTAAGACACAGATTCCTATTATATGTTGCCATATGATAAAAAGATAATTTTTCTGTTTCACTCCCTCATTATACACCAAAGCTACCTAGAATTCTATAGATTTTCAAGAAAGAATTGTTACTAATATTTCATACCTGTTACAATGTTTTAGTATAAAATTGTTTGAGAAACAAACTAAAATTAACAGCTTGTATATTTTTTGTTCATAGTTTAATAAATTTGTCACAATTTTGTAACTAATTTGAAAATAAAATTAAACGACAGAAACACTATTTATTGATAAAATATAGATATGGAAAATTTAAAGAGATTATTCAAAGAAGCAAACGTAGATTTAAAAACCATGATCGTCTTCCACAAGGCGGAACGATTGATCCGTGCGTCTGAGGCTCATATCTTTAAAAAGCACCAGTTGACACCAACTCAATTCTCTGTTCTTGAGACCTTGTACAGCAAGGGCGATCTCCGCATTCAAGATCTGATTGATAGCATTCTTGCGACCTCTGGAAATATGACTGTGGTTATTCGCAATATGGTCCGCGATGGTTGGATTACACGCGAAACCGATCCAGAAGACCGCCGTGCATATGTTGTATCTATTACCGATGCCGGTCGTAAAAAGATCGAAGAAGCTCTTCCAGATCATATTAAAAATATTCAACGCTTGATGCAAGTCTTTAATAGCGGCGAGCAAGCTGAGTTGACAGAACTCTTGAAGAAATTCAAACACATCGCCTAAGCCTACTGCTCAAGACGATTCTGACTCCAAAATCCTCTATTTTGGAGTTTTCATCGTGCATTCTCTTTATCTAACAGATCAAAAAATATTCCTGACGCTTCTCAGGAATATTTTTATTTATTCTTTCACAAAGACCCATTCTTTCTCTTGCGATAAATCCTCATAATAAGAGAAACCTGCTACGTCTAATGATTTCAAATCTTCTAGATGAGTGATTTCTTCCTTCATCATAGCTGTCACCATAGCTCCACGTGCTTTTTTTGAAATCGTCGAGTGAATCTTCAGTGTCCCATCACGATTCTCCATGAATTTGATCCGAATCATTCGCTCACGTATGGCTTTTGAAAAGACTTGTTCAAACTCAGAAGACAAGAGAGATAAGATATGTTCTTCACCTTCTAGTGCCTGATCATAGTCCTCTTTCCAGAGTGACTTTAGAGACTTTCCAGCTGATTTTAGCTTCATCATAAAATCTAAGCGATGGGGAGCAATCCCTTCATAGGCAGGTAGCACACCGTATAAAGCAGTCGTGATCAACAAATGCTCCTGCAGATAAACCTGCTCTTTTTTAGATAAGTCTTGACGCTCGATGCTCCGATACATGAGGCCATCAAACAGTTCCAAAGCAGGATAGGTTTTAGCACTCCCATCTATCAGAGCCTCAATTCTTTCTTTTTCTACTAGGGCTCTTTCTTCTGAGATCCCGTAAAAGGTCGCTAATTCTTCTAGCGAGAATTGCTTCAAAGCTTGGAGAATGGTTTTTGTGTTCTCTGACAAGGGTTGGGGCTCGACGATACGAGCCTGTTCGTTCAGTTCTTTAGCGGATGGAATTAATAGTTTCATAGGTCTATTGTACCATATTTTTCAAAATTCCTTGACAGGAGTTTTTATTAATGTTATTATCTAGTTATCAAAACTAGATAAAAGAAAGGTGAAGATTTAGTGTCCACTTTTTCCTATCCAACGTGGGAGCAACTACCTGAGCTAGATCTCTATCTTGATCAGGTCCTTCTTTATGTCAATAAAACCTGTGCACCTGTCCTCTCTTCTTCTGACAAGGGCTTGACGGCTGCCATGATCAATAATTACGTAAAACATGGCTATGTTGAAAAACCAGATAAGAAGAAATACCAGCGTAGACAGGTGGCTCGTTTGATCGCTATTACAACCTTAAAAACAGTCTTTTCTATTCAGGAGATCGCTTCTACCTTAAATTTCTTACAGGACCAGGCAAGCTCAGATCTTCTCTATAATAGCTTTGTTGCTTATCTCAATGAACAAAAAGAGCCGATTGCACCCATTATTCGCTCTGCCTGTCAGACCGTTCAACTTTATCTTGAAACCCTATCTTATATTCAACCAGTAAAAACAGAGGAAGAAACTAATGAACTACACCATGAAACTAAGTAAAAAATTATCCTTTGGAGAAGAGATCGCCAATAGCGTAACCCATGCTGTTGGAGCCCTCCTTATGCTCATCCTGCTTCCAATCTCAGCTGTTTATAGCTTTGAGCAACACGGTCTTCTTAGTGCTTTTGGGACTTCTATTTTTGTCATTAGCCTCTTTTTGATGTTTCTGTCTTCGACCGTCTACCATGCCATGTCCTATGATTCCCCTCAAAAGTATGTGCTTCGCATTATCGACCATTCCATGATCTACATTGCGATCGCAGGCAGTTACACGCCAGTTGTCCTCACCTTGATGAACAACTGGATGGGCTACAGCATTATCTTAATCCAATGGGGCACCACTATCTTTGGTATCCTCTACAAAATCTTTGCCAAAAAAGTCAATGAAAAATTCAGCCTCGCTCTTTACTTGATCATGGGCTGGTTGGTTATCTTTATTATTCCCCAAATTGTTAGTCAAACTACCCCTATCTTCTGGGGGCTCATGCTCATGGGAGGACTTTGCTACACGGTTGGAGCTGGCTTTTATGCCAAGAAAAAACCCTATTTCCATATGATTTGGCACCTTTTCATCCTTGCAGCTTCTGCCCTTCAGTATTTAGCCATCGTTTACTTTATGTAATACAGCCTCTAGTCTTTTAAACCACACCCGAAAAGTTAGATAGAAAAAATCTAATTTTTCGGGTATTTTTTATGAAAGCAACTGAAAGAGTCGTTGCTGTCCGACTTCTTCCTATGAAGGAGAGATTAGGTAAAATACAGACTAGCCTATTAAAAAACTACCGAGACGGGTTCTCATAGGCGATTTTGATTCCTAACACAATCAGTGAAGTAGGAACAAACCAAAAGGACCTAGTCCTGTGCAATACAGAACTAAGTCCTTTTTACATTATTTGTCTAACTTTTGGGGATCAATACTAGCATTGGAGATTTGAGAAATGACATGATTTCTCAAATCTTTTTGTTTACATCAGATGATTCCCCCATCATTTCATGATATGTACTATTTTAACATAGGTGGACAAATGAACGTATGGAGCTTTTATTCCGTCTTTGTCCCCTTATTTAATAGCTTGCCCATTTTCCTCAATCCAATCAGTAAGAGAGGGAAAGATAGGAGGGTCACAAGGCCTAGTACAAGGAAAACAGCTACAAATCCACAAGTATCGATGAACCAACCAGTCAGAGGGAAAATCACAATCATAGAGAGACTAAACATCATCGAATTGATACTCAGCATGGTTGCTCGCACACTGGAAGGCAAATAAACTTGTAAATCATTGTAGTATATAGGTTGATAAACTGCATAAAGGGCATTGGTCAAGAGATAGACGCTCAGATAGGAGAATGGAGTCTTCAAACCTACCAACAGCAAGGCCAAGCCTGTCAGTGCAACCAGAATTGGAAAGACTTGATTGCTATTCCATTTCTTCCCAATTTGACTAGCTAAATAAACTGCTAGAAGATTGAATCCACTACCAATCAACATAATGAGTGAAACTTGCCAACTGGCTAGGTCACTGATTTTCTGTTGGTAGTAAAAATAAAACATACACATAATGGTCCCTACCAGCTGATAGGTCAGCATCCAATAAAACAAGACTGGTTTTTCCTGCCATTCTTGTTTCACTACCACCAATATCCGTTTTAAGGTCAGACTATTTCTTTCCTCTCTCTTGCTCTCTGGCTCTTTCATCAGACAAATCAAGAGAATGGAAAGTAATGAAAGACCTATGGCAATATGATAGGTCCAAGCCAAGGCCCCATGAACAAAGAGTCCGGCTACCACTGTTCCTAAGGTTCGGGTAACTTCAGCCACTCCGGACAAAAAGCTAGAAATCTGAAGATAACGATCCTTTTGACCTGCTTCTACCGCCGAATCAAACAAGAAAGCAGTATTCGTACCTGAATCAAAATTGTAGGACCAGGCACTGACCATCATAGCCATTGCATAGATCCAGAAATTCCCTTGACCAAGTAAGATCAAGATAGAGGACACAATACTGGCTATGCGAGCCAAATAGAGATTGGTCTTGTAACTAAATCGATCCGCCAACATGCCTGATGGAATTTCGCTCAATAGACTAGTACCATGAAAGATACTCTCTAATAGCCCGATCTGAAGCAAGGAAAGACCATTTTGAATGAAAAATAAAATCCAGAAACTAGTGATTCCAAAATAAGATGTGAATTCCAGACCTGCTAAGAGTGGAATATTGCGTTTGTAAGTTCTTTTAAACATTGTTCTTCCTCTTTCAATTGATATTTTAAGTGTTTCTAAAAGACTTACCTAGATTTGCCTACATTTTCTCCACCTCTTTCATTGATCGTAAAAAGTTATGTAGCTTGTTTATGGTTATGAAGGTTTGATTCGATGCATCACATACAGATACGGAACTGCTTACAGATAGGTCTTGTACCAGCCATACAGGTAATCATCTGTTCAATCCCGCACCCCAATACACTGTGTGCTACTGTACCCTATTTACGGAAGACACTACGATCTTCATTCTATCATAAAATGTCGTACGGCACTACATTCTACCTATGAAAACAAGATTTTTAAAAGAAAAAGATCTTCACTCATTCTCAGAGTGGTATTTTTGTGATTATTTCTGTACAATAGAAAAAAACTGTATGGGGACAGTCAAAATGAAGACGAGCAAATACCAAGAAATTATTCATGTTCTAAAAAAAGCCATTCAAGACGGAGAACTGGTGACCGGTCAGAAAATTTCCTCCGTTCGCCAGCTAGCCAATCAATTTTCTTGTAGTAAGGATACGGTGCAACGGGCCTTGCTGGATTTGACCTACCAGCACTTACTCTACGCAAAACCTCAAAGTGGCTATTATGTTTTGGAGCAGGAACCTGACCAACATGAGGATCTTCCACTAAAATTAGAGAAAGACCGCAATCAGGCTTTTGAAGATTTCCGGACCTGTATCAATGAAACCTTGATTGGTCGTGAGAATTATCTCTTTAATAATTTTTCAGATCAAGCAGGATTACCAGAAGTACGCCAATCGATTCAAGGCTTATTGAAGGAAGAAAGCATTTATACGACTGCGGATCAGATCGTTTTAACTTCTGGTACACAACAGGCACTCAATATCCTCAGCCAAATTGACTTTCCCAATAAAAAATCTCAGATCTTGATTGAGCAGCCGACTTATCATCGGATGAATCAACTCTTAGATTCGCAGCAACTTGCCTACCGGACCATTCAACGAAATTTAACGGGAATTGACCTCGAGGAACTCGAAGAGATTTTTAAGAGTGGCCACATCAA
Source organism: uncultured Streptococcus sp. (assembly GCA_902480035.1). Lineage (GTDB taxonomy): Bacteria > Bacillota > Bacilli > Lactobacillales > Streptococcaceae > Streptococcus. The sequence goes on from CABSRC010000026.1 coordinate 13,818, forward strand.
ATTTTTCTACACGATCCCCCGTTTTCACTACCCACTTGGGCATAGCTATTCCACCAAGGAAAAAGAAGTAATCTTGCAACTAGCTGATCAATACGATGTCTACCTTGTCGAGGACGACTATTTGGTAGATCTTGATGGCCGCAATGCTCCTTCTTTTCATTATCTAGATCGCAATAATCGAGTTATCTATATCAAGTCTTTTTCGACCAATCTCTTTTCTGCTCTTCGCATTACTTCCATGATCCTTCCCCAAGCCCTTCTTAAACCTGTCTTGACCTATAAGACAATTCTGGACTATGATAGCAACCTTATTATGCAAAAGGCTTTGAGCCTCTATATCGATAATGGTATGTATCTGACCAATAAAAAGCGACTCCTCGCCAGAAAAAAAGAGGAAGAAGAAAGTCTGAAGTCTTTGATGGATCAGTCTCCTCTTCTACCTCATCTGACCCTGACCCACGATGGGGTCCTAGTAGATCTTCATCAGGTCAAATCTCTTGCTTCCTTAAAACACAGTGGACTCTCTCTTGATTTCTTTGAAGCAGCCTACATCACTCCTTGTCCCTATCAACTAGCAAAAATCCAATCAGCAGATGTTGCCAACGTTTTACCAAAGCTGACGCCTTTTTTTGAAAGAGAAACCCTCGTATAGACTATACGAGGGTCTTTTTATTTCTTTAAGTGCTCATAGACCAGTTTGGCATTTTGAAGGCCAATCCGATAGTCGATGCGAATTAAGCGAATCGCTTCCATCTCTGGTTCTTTGAGGTACTTCTCTTTTTGTTCCTTGGAGATGCTACCTGGTTTTAGAAGATAGTAGGTGAATTGATTTCTAACTTTAGTAAGATCTACTTGAAGGGTGAAATAAAGTCCAAATAAGACAATAACCACTCCCATTAGGATGAGATCGTTTGACATAATTGTTGCTTCCTTTTTCTGTTCTTTTCTTTATTTTACAGCTTTCAAGCAAGAAAAACAAGGTTAAATTTGCATTTAGACCTTGTTTGTCCTTATTTCATCATACCGGCCTGGAGGTCATACATTTTCTTATACGTTCCTCCTAGAGCAATGAGCTGATCGTGATTGCCTGATTCGATGATTTTTCCCTTATCGAGAACATAGATGCAATCGGCATCTTGGATAGTAGAAAGACGATGGGCAATAGCAATGGTTGTCCGCCCCTGGCGCATCTTCTTCAGAGAGTTTTGGATCATTTCTTCCGTCTCCTGGTCAATATTAGCCGTTGCCTCATCCAAAATGAGGATCTTAGGCTGGGCAGCAATGGTCCGAGCAAAAGCCAGAAGCTGACGCTGACCGGTCGATAAGGTAGACCCCCGCTCTGTTACTGAATGATCATAGCCACCAGGTAGACCCTCAATAAAGTCTGCCACATCCACAAATGCAGCTGCTTGTCGGATTTCCTCATCTGTCAGTTTTTCATGGTACATCCGGATATTAGAAGCAATGGTTCCATGATAGAGAAAAGGTTCCTGCAGGACTAGACCGATAGACTTGCGCAAGGCTTCCTGGCTGTAGTCCTTGATATCCTTTCCATCAATCAAGATCCGTCCGCGATTAAATTCATAAAATCGCATAAAGAGATTGATAATGGAAGATTTACCAGAACCAGTATGACCGACAAAGGCGATGGTTTGTCCGTTTTTAACCTCAAAGGAGATATCTTTTAGGACATCTCGTTTGCCATCGTAAGAAAATGATACATGGTCAAAGCGTAAATCTCCCCGCTCAATTTCTTTCAGACTATCCGCTTGCTTGGGCTCATAGTCAGATTGATCCATCATCTCAAAGACACGCCCTGCAGAGATGGTAGAGGTCTGCAAGGTTGCAAAATTTTGGGTAACATCAATTAAGGGTTGGAAAAGCTGGCTAACGTACTGGATAAAGGCATAAATAAGACCTGCTGTAAAGCCAGAAGACTGCCAATTTAGGCCGAAAAAGGTCAGAATGACCGCATAGGCTAGGACCTGTAAAAGGGTCATAGCTGGTCTCAAAAAGAGGGAATTGACATCAACAGAACGATTGGCATAGTCCAAATGTTCCCCATTAATCCGTTCAAACTCATCGGTCAAACGCTTTTCTTGGCGAAAGGCCTGCACGATTCGCATGCCTTCGATGGATTCAGATAATTTCACATTGATATCTGATAATTTCTGACGCGTCATTTTGACCAGGCGGTTGGATAACTTGCGATAGAGTCGAATGGAAAACCAAATGATAGGAAGAAAAGGCAGAATCCAAATAGTTAAATGCCAATCCAGGCTAAACATGGTCACCAGGGTCACTACAAAAAGTAAAAAGGATGAAACCAGACTTGAAAAGACAGTGGAGAACATATCTGCGACGGCCTGTGTATCATTGGTCACACGGGAGACAATCGAACCTGCTGCTGTCTGGTCATAAAAGGACATGCCCAGCCTTTGCAGATTTTGGAAAATATCTAGTCGGATATCTCTTACGATGGAATTGGATACACGCGCAAAGGTTAATTGGCTCAGGTAGGTCGCCAGCACGCGCCCAATGAATAACCCATAATAAAGAATGAGAAACTGAAAAGCTGTCATGACCGGTGAACCTGCTTCTGTTGGATCCACTAGGTGGTCAATATACCAGCGTGCCGCTAGAGGGATCGCTGTCAATAAAAGGCTGGTCAAAAGGGTAAAGACTAAGGCCAAAGCCGTGAGCCATTTATAGCGCCACATATAAGCCAAGAGCCGCTTCATCACACGAGCTTCAGATGTTTTCATTGAGCTTTCCCTCCATTTCTTCTGATAATTGTTGGGCTTGGTAGGTTTCATAGTACCAACCTTTTTGAGCCATTAATTCCTCGTGATTTCCGCGCTCCTTGATTTGACCATTCTCCATTACCAGAATCAAATCCGCATGAACGAT
>CABSRC010000027.1 GCA_902480035.1 uncultured Streptococcus sp.
CGAATACCCACGTTGGGGTGAAGATGATCCACGTTCAAACGAATTGGCAGAATGGTTGATCGAAGCTTACACAACTCGTCTACGTAGCCACAAACTTTACAAAGACGCAGAAGCTACAGTTTCACTTCTTACAATCACATCTAACGTTGCTTACTCTAAACAAACTGGTAACTCACCAGTTCACAAAGGGGTATACCTCAACGAAGATGGTTCTGTGAACTTGTCTAAACTCGAATTCTTCTCACCAGGTGCTAACCCATCTAACAAAGCGAAAGGTGGATGGTTGCAAAACTTGAACTCACTTGCTAGCCTTGACTTTGGTTATGCAGCTGATGGTATCTCACTCACTACTCAAGTTTCACCACGCGCTCTTGGTAAGACTCGTGATGAACAAGTGGATAACTTGGTAACTATCCTTGATGGTTACTTCGAAAACGGTGGACAACACGTTAACTTGAACGTTATGGACTTGAACGATGTTTACGAAAAGATCATGTCAGGTGAAGACGTTATCGTTCGTATCTCTGGATACTGTGTAAACACGAAATACCTCACTCCAGAACAAAAAACTGAATTGACACAACGTGTCTTCCACGAAGTTCTTTCAATGGATGATGCCTTGAGCTAAGATTCAAATAGATGAAAAAACCAGTCGGAAACGGCTGGTTTTTTCATCCTCATCGCAAGATTATTCTGAATTTTGAAAGAGTTTAAGAGCCCGCTATATAGAGTTTGACAGCGCTTTCTCCAAGTGTTATAGTAGAGCTGTAAACAAGATAGAAGGGGTGATCCTATGTTTTTAACATTTATTTTCGCTATTATTTGGCTCTTTATCCTGATTGCACTGATCTTTTTAGCAACCCTTCTCGTCCAGGATATGACCGTGCAGCACCACCACCCGAGTTAACGAATCTTAGGGCTAGACAATAGCTATTCTAAATGAATTCATAAGGACAAGAAACAAACTAGAATTGTCAGATTTTAGTTCTGTCTCTCGTCCTTTTTTGCTATAATAGAAACAGATTATTTAGTAAGAAGGAAATTATGGAAGAGTCAAAACAGATCAACCAAGTGATCGACGTCCTGATGTTAGCTGGAACCCTCCTGATAGAGAGCGGTTCTGAGATTCACCGGGTCGAAGATACCATGATCCGGATCGCCCATTCACAGGGAATCGTCGATTGCAATGTTTTAGCGATGCCAGTCGCTATTTTCTTTTCAATTGAGAACGCCAATGTCACGCGCATGAAACGGATCTTGCGAACCAATTACAATATCGAAAAGGTCTGTGATGTCAACCAGATCTCTCGTCAACTAGTCTCTGGAGAGATTGATCTCGAGCACGCTTACCAGGCCCTGAGCGAGTTGAAAAAAAAGCGTGTTCCTTATACCAATCTCCAGTTGACCATTGCAGCAACCCTCAGTGCGCCTTTCTTCTCTATCATGTTTGGAGGAAATTTCTATGATGCGATTGGAGCGGGTATTGCGACTGTCTTTGCCTTTGCTTTTTCTCTTGTCGTTGAGAAATACGTTCGCATTCCTTTTGCCACTGCCTTTGCGGCCGCCTTTGTCTTTGGTTTTTTAGCCCATATCTGGACGCGCTATAGTGGTTTTCCATCCAATACCGATCTCATTATCGCAGGCTGTGTCATGCCCTTCGTTCCTGGAATCGCTATGACCAATGCTGTCCGCGATCTCATGAATTACCACCTCAACTCTGGGATGAGCAAACTCTTTGAGACTCTCCTCATTACTCTTGCACTTGGTGCCGGTACAACGGTCGCCCTCGTCCTTATGAAATAAAATGATGAACCTAACTGAATTTTTAATCCAAGCGGTGGCCAGTTTGATTGCCATCATCACCTTTTTAATCGTCCTAAATGTGCAACGCTCCATGTTGATTCCTGGAGGAATCCTCGGTATGGGCATCTGGCTACTTTACTATATCCTGAAAGGGCCTACCAATGTCATCGTTGCAACCTTTATCGCAGCCATTGTCGGCTCCTGTATCAGTCAGATTTTAAGTATCATTCTCAAGACGCCTGTCGTGGTCTTTATGTTGTCCATTCTCGCGCCCTTGGTTCCAGGATATATTTCCTATCGAACCACTTCCTTCTTTGTCAGTGGCCAATATCGCCAAGCAGTGACCAGCGTGACCCTAGTTGTGATTCTGGCCTTGGTCATCTCCATCGGGATGGCTAGTGGATCTGTCGTCTTGAAACTCTACCATTCCTACCAACGTCATCAAAAAAGAAACACGACCAATGCCAACTAGCATTGGTTTTTCAAAACTTATCTATGTAATCGCTTGTATTTTTGTTTAAAAGGAGTACAATGATAGTGAAAAAACAAATCCTTTAAAGTATGTGAGGTGCTGTATGATGGTAAACAAGTATATCAAGTATCTTCCTTGGGTGATTCTAGGATCCTTCTCCTCCTATCTATCAGCGACTTACTATGCCCGCAATTCATTTGACTTGTTCTATCTGACCTTGATCTTTCTGATTGCGGACATCGCTATACTCGTCTTCTACGAAAAAGTTCTAAGAGACAAATGCAAAGAACTCTTCATAAGAATCATGAGCAACCCTAAGAAGGATAAGCAAGCATAAGAGTTGAAAAGCCATCTAAGGATGGCTTTTTCTGATAGATTCTTTATTTTTCTATGAAATATTGCAAAATCGGTCCCGAGAATGATTTCCTTGCTGATCTAGCTTTTTCAAGGGAGTTTTACCCTTAAATATGGTAAAATAGTAACGAAATATACTAGTAGATATCAAATAAAAAAGAGGTTAAGAATGACAATTGGGATTGATAAGATTGGTTTTGCGACGAGCCCTTATGTCTTGCGTTTAGAAGATTTGGCTGCTGCTCGTGATACTGATCCTGAAAAACTGAGCAAGGGTCTTCTCTTAAAAGAACAAAGTGTTGCACCGATCACAGAAGACATCGTCACACTGGCTGCAACTGCGGCAGATGATATTTTGACAGATGAAGACAAACAAGCAATCGATATGGTGATTCTTGCGACGGAATCTGGGATTGACCAAAGTAAGGCCGCTGCTGTTTTTGTCCATGGTTTACTAGACATCCAGCCTTTTGCCCGCTCTTTTGAGATGAAAGAAGCTTGCTATGCTGCAACTGCTGCTTTGGATTATGCTAAACTCCATGTTGAAAAATTCCCGCAGAGTAAGGTCTTGGTCATTGCCAGTGACATTGCTAAATATGGAATCGGAACTCCTGGTGAACCGACACAAGGGGCTGGAGCGGTTGCCATGCTAGTCAGCCAAAATCCCCGTGTTCTATCTTTTAACGATGATAACATCGCCCAAACACGTGATGTGATGGATTTTTGGCGTCCAAATTATGCGACAACTCCCTTCGTGAATGGGATTTATTCAACGCAGCAATATCTAGATTCTCTGAAAACAACTTGGGCGGAATACCAGAAACGGACTGGCCTTGCCTTGACAGACTTTGCAGCCGTCTGCTTCCACTTGCCTTATCCAAAATTAGCTCTCAAGGGCTTGAAAAAAATCCTGGATAAGTCAGTATCAGAAGAGAAAAAAGACCAATTACAATACAACTTTGATCAATCGATTCTATACAGCCAACGCGTGGGAAATATCTACACTGGATCTCTTTTCCTAGGATTGCTGTCACTACTGGAAAATGACCCCCAACTCAAAGCTGGAGACCGAATCGCCCTCTTTAGTTATGGAAGTGGAGCTGTTTCTGAGATCTTTAGTGCCAATCTCGTTCCTGGTTTTGAGCAACTCCTAGATCACAAACGTATGGACAAACTAGATCAACGGACGGTTCTTAGTGTTGCTGACTACGAACGACTCTTTTATGAGGAAGCAGATCTAGACTCTAATGGCAATCAAGTGTTTGAGCCTGCTACGCTTCAAACTTATGCTTTGACAGAGATCAAGGAACACCAACGCACTTACCAGAAAGTAGAAAAATAATGGCACGATTACCAGGCTTTGCAAAACTTTCTCCCACAGAACGCATAGAGGCCTTACTGAAGGAAGGCCTCTTAACTTGGGATGAAGCACAGATCTTAAAAGAACAAAAGGGACTTCCCCTTTCTATTGCAGATCAATTGACGGAAAATGTCTTGTCGACTTTTGACTTGCCTTTTAGCCTCGCTCCTTATTTTCTGATCAATGGTCGTGACTATGTCCTTCCTATGGTCACAGAAGAGCCTTCCGTGGTTGCAGCTGCCAGCTTTGCGGCCAAGCTCATCCAACGTTCGGGTGGCTTCACCACCCAGGTACACCAGCGCCAAATGATCGGTGAGATTGCTCTGACAGATGTTAAGGATGTGGAAATGGCTAGCAAGCGCATCCTAGAAGACAAGGAAACTCTTCTTCAGCTGGCTAATGAAGCCTATCCTTCTATCGTCAAGCGTGGAGGCGGAGCGAGGGATCTGTGGGTCGAAAACAAGGGGAACTTTCTCATTGTCTACTTGGCTGTCGATCCTAAAGAAGCCATGGGGGCCAATATGCTCAACACGATGCTGGAAGCTCTGACCGATCGCATCCAAGAACTCTCTGGTGGACAGGCCTTAATGGCGATTTTATCCAACTTGGCCACGCGCTCTTTGGTGAGTGCAAGGTGTGCCATTGATTTTAAAGCACTGAGTCGAAATCCTGAGGAAGCCGTTGAGATTGCCCACCGGATGGAGCTAGCTAGCCAACTGGCTCAAGTGGATCCTTACCGTGCAGCCACTCATAACAAGGGAATTTTTAACGGGATTGATGCCCTGGTCCTTGCTACAGGAAATGACTGGCGGGCCATCGAAGCAGGAGCCCATGCCTATGCCGCACAAAGCGGTCCATACAAGGGCTTAAGTCACTGGAAAAGTCAGCCAGAAGAGAAAAAACTCTATGGAGAGATTACCCTGCCAATGCCGGTTGCGACAAAAGGAGGCTCCATTGGCCTCAACCCTACGGTTCAAGTCAGCCACCGTTTACTAGGAGAACCTTCTGCTATTGAATTAGCCGGTATCATCGCTTCGCTCGGTTTGGCGCAGAATTTCGCAGCCCTCAAAGCCCTTGTCACCACAGGAATCCAAGCAGGACATATGAAACTCCAAGCACGCTCCCTAGCCCTTCTAGCAGGTGCTAAGGAAGAGGAAGTTCCCCGATTGGTCAGCCAACTCCTTGAAAACAAACCCTTTAACTTAGAGAAGGCACAAACACTCTTACAAGAATTGAGAAAATAAAAGAACTAAGACAAACTAATTCTTTAGTAAATTAAGTCAAGTGATCCTGCAAAGAAATAAAAATGAGTTCTAATTTTTTAAATGAATCGAGAATATAATGAAACTTTCCGCCGTGAAAAAAGTGCTAGAAACACTTTTGTTTCTAGCACTCGGAATTATTGAGACCTTAGGCTCAATAATTAGTCATGGAACTTCTTCGAAGTTCGCTGACGTCCGTCTTCACCTAAGGAAAGTTTCTAAGATGATTTTATCTTCACTTTGAGAACTAAGACCCACGTCTTAGTTCTTTTGTGTTTGAAAAATTTTTCTTATTGTTTTAAAAATGGCAACTCGGGATGTTTCTTGGTATAGAGCACCACTTCGATAAAGGTCCCTACTTGGACGGCAAAGAGTAGTCCGACGAGAAGATTAATCCGATGGTCTGTTTCATAAAACGGAGAGTTCCATAAGAAGTGATTGGCTACTGTCGAGAGAACACACCAGAGCCCAAAGATTTTTTCCTTTTTCTGAGTCACTTGAGACAACAAGAGGAAGACACCAACGGATACAACAGCTGTATAGAGGGCATGTGAAGCTAATCCACCAGAGATCCGGTTAATGGCCTCAGTAACCGCAGCTAATTGGCTGGTTTTGGTTTGGCGGGCAACGTACCCTAAATCCTCAATGATTTGAAAACCAAAGCCAGAGCCCAAGCCTGCAATTAGAATCGCTTTTAGATCTTTCTTGCCAACCATCAAGACAACCCAAAAGGCAACTAGAGCCTTAAAGAATTCCTCTGAAAACGGGGCCGTCAAAGCATCCGTCCACTTGTTAAAGACAGTGGCATCCTTGATCACATGGCTATTCATAATATCAATCAAGCTATTGCCTGAAAAGCTCAACCAGCCTGCTACGAAGGCTCCTCCAAACATGGCAATCCATAAGAGATAGGTTGGAACAGACAACTGCTTGGCCAATCGTTTTGAAAAGAGATAGAGCGGGATAATAATAGCAGCTAAAACAGACAAGTTTAAGACCAAGTCTCTGCCTGCAGACTGGCTAAATTCTTGTTGAGAAAGATGACCGAGTTCAAACTCCAAGCCAATTCCTGCCAACAGTAGAAAAAGATAGATCGAGGCTCTTTGAATTTTAGTCATCTTGTTTTCCTCCCTTTTGTTTCTTTGAGCGAATCAGGTAGATCACAATCGCTAGAAGGGTTGCCCCGAACAAGCCTGCTGCTAGAATGTAATCATAGTCAAAATCAACGAGATCAATCTTCTCTTCATAAGCAGCATCTTCTTCGTCATCTAGATCCTGCAGGGCACTTTTTCCGTGTTCATCTGCTACCTTTTGTTCTGCTTCTTTTCTGATTTCTTGCAAGCGTTCGAAGGTTTTCTCAGCTCTTGCCAAGCTTTCCTCTGTTGCCTTCTCACTCGCTTCTTCAGGCTGAGAAGCAAGGGCAATTTGTTCCTGATCACTCAGATCTTGTTCGACCATCCACTGAGACTCCAATCGTTCCATTTCAGTACGAATCGCCCCATCTTCGAATAAATCTGGATATTTGGCCACAAGGTCATTGATTCTTGAAATAGTCCAATACCAAGAGCGATCATTGTAATGATCCCCTAATTCTTGGTAGGCTTGATAGGTGTTGAGAATATTGCCATAGTAGGGTAGGTATGGAGCATTTCGTGGACTACCCATCGACAGCCACATGGTGCCTCCACCTGCACTCGCTGGGACATCGTCTTTCAGTTGGAAAATATGGGCCTCCATGACATTTGGATTGGAAATAGGGTATTTATAAACCTCATCAAACTCCCCTTTTTTCGGAATGCCTTTTCCATCCAGCTCCATTTGATCCTGTGGTTTATATTTGGTTCCTTCCAAACGATTGCGTTGCAGATTCATGGCATCGCGGAGGGTTAATTTTCGATCGGTTGTATGAAGAAGGTCAAAGGACGCATCGTCATATTTAACAGGAGAGCTTGGGTCTAGCGATTTGATTCCCGACCAAACCCGAGAGCGATCTGCTTCTTGCAAAGGCGGATTATAGGATTGAGAAACGTGGAATTTTCCGTCCACTTCCTTATAGCTATTGGCTTCTTTGGCGACTTTTTCAAGATCTTTTGAAGCGATCGTGCGTTCGGTATCCGACAGATCTACATGCCCTAAGAAGAAGGTATTTGGAAAGACCGCAAACCGATCCTCTGGGAAGAGAATCGCTGCATATTGGTGACCAGATAGGATTTCCATATACCAGACGCCTTCTTTATCGGCAATGGTCACAATATTTCCTTCTGCAGCGCCTTTTTCTTCGACGATTTTAGCAATGAGTTCGACCCCTTCTCTTGCGGTTTTCACACTAGGGAGAACGATACTGGTCAAGCCCGATTCTGCAAGGCCATCCTTGACATAGGGATCCACTTTTTGGATCTTGTCATTTGCTGAAGCAGATACAGTAGCAGAAATGGAAACCCCATATTCGTTGAATCCTGCTTCGTCAAAAATTCCCTGATCAGGGGTGACATCTGGAACCGCTGTATACTTATAGCTAATCTCTGGCAAGGGATATTGAAAACCATTGGCAGCATCCTCAAAGATGGCTCCTTTTTTATTGTAGACACGCTCTCTGACCACAAAATTTTTATTATGGTTGGGCTCTAAATCTTCGGTACGTCCTACCAAGGTCGAGCCGTCGGCAGTCAGTTTCTTCCCGATGATGAAACCTGTACAAGCCTCAACAGGTTGAGCAATCAACAAAAGCGGAAGCAAGGCTGCTACAGCTGATCGAAAATAGTGCTTCTTCATCCTAAACTCCTTTTTAAAAATGTTTTTCCTTATTTAGTATACTCTTTTACAAGCCTATTTTGCAAGCGATTCCAGCAACCGTAAACGATTCGTAAACTATCAGAATTTTTGAGGAAAAATACTTTTTCAAAAAAAAGAGGCTGGGACAAAAGTCCTAGCCTCTCAATTATTTTTGGATTGTCGAGCAAGACGCAGTGGTTGAGTGGGCTCTACTACGCTGATTTCATCAGCTTTTACAGCCCTACTCAACTGTGCGGAGGTGGGACGACGAAATCGAATTCTAACGAATGACCGATTTCTGTCCCACTCTCTTTCATTTTCTCTGTTGATTTGCTTGCCATAATTTTCCATAGAGGAGATAGTCGACTTTACGGAGCTCTTTCAGGTTCTGACAACCGAGCGCACAAAGGAGCAATCTGAGATCTTCTTTCCAGCCTTGGACAAGGACGATTACTTCTTCAATACTCTTAGTCTCTACCATCTCAAGAAAAACGCGGGAAAGTCCTACGCCACGCGCTCCGAGGACCAAGGCCTTGACCATATCAAGAGGATGACGAATGCCCCCACTTGCGAGGACCTCAACCTGATCCATTTGATCCTGTAACTGTAAGAGACACTGCGCAGTTGATTGTCCCCAATCATCCAGATAAGCGCGATTGCCACCACGACGATTCTCAATATAGGCAAAACTAGTGCCACCGCGGCCAGAAATATCAACGGTTTTGATCCCAGCATCTAGCGCTGCCTGAACTGTTTTGGGATCCATCCCAAAGCCAACTTCCTTCAGGACTACAGGCACAGGAAAGCCCTGCCCATAGCTCTTGAGATGGTCTTTCCAAGTGTGGAAAATCCGCTCCCCTTCGGGCATGAGTAACTCTTGCATCAGATTCACATGGACTTGAAGAAAGAGAGGTTGTAGCTCTTCCACTGTTCGCAAGCCCAAATCTGGCTCTTTATCGATGCCAATATTGGTTGCTAAAAGAAGATGAGGATGGTCTTTTTTGACCGCATACGATTGATCGTTCGGATCCTTCAGTGCTGCGCTGTAAGAGCCAGTCACAAAGAGTATCCCACAGGCTTCGGCTACTGCTGCTAACTTTTGATTGATCTCTTTGGCCCGCTTACTCCCGCCTGTCATGGCATTGATATAAAAAGGGACCTCCCAATCACGCCCTGCGAAATGGGTTGTCAAATCAATCTCCGCTAGATCCACAAGGGGGAGGGATCGGTGAATCAGCTCGATCTCATCAAAGCTATTATAGGAGGAGCTTTGCTCCAAGGCATAACGAATATGCTGGTCTTTTCGATTTTCGCTCACGAATCTCCCATCCTTTCTTGGTAAATGACTTCAATATTCTTTTTCTTCCAGCGCTTTATCAAGATCTGAGTCTCAACTGGGTCAAAACTAAGGGCGATTCCACAGTCGCCTCCTCCAGCACCACTGGATTTGGCACAGGCAGAAAGGCCCTCTGTCGCTTCTTGTAGCTCTTTTAGAGCTGGGGTATAGATCAAAGGGTTCAAAGACTTTAGGTTCTTATCCGCACGTTTGATACTGGTCTCAATTTCCTTTTGGTTCCCTTCACGGAGGCCTTTTTCAAGATTCTTCACTGCGCTCTGACTCTCCTGAAGAAATTCTTCCTTGATCGCTCCCTTGACCTGGCGGATCAAATCACTTGAAATCGCTGGTTCCTTGGTCCAACCGACCAGAAAATCATAAGCGATGGCTGGCTGGATCGAGCAGATCTGGTAGTCCCAATCCAGGTCTAAAACTTGTGAAAGGGGCTGAGAAGTCAAGACTTCATGCAACCAAACCCGATCAAAGGATTGGTAATAAATCAAGTCCTCGTAAGCGATACAAGCCAAATCGCCCATGGAACCATTGTCCCCTCTTTGCACCAAAACCACTGCTGCTAGTCGAAAGAGCAGATCTGGATTTAAGTCTAACTCATACAGAGCAGCCATGGCCTTGATTACGAGCAAGACCACACTTCCGCTGGAACCAATCCCATACTTTTTCCCCTCTTCGCCCAATGTTCCCCTAAGGTGAAGATCAAAGGGTTTAGGGGCTATCCCCTGATCTTTCAGCCACTCTTCCATGAGCTGAATGGTCTCTTGAATCAAGGCGTAGTCCTTATTTGGGGTCAAATCTACCTTGTAACCAAAAAGGTCTGAGGCTAGCTGGTAGGCTGTTGCTTCTTGGATGGTAGCTGATAGATAAATGGGGATAAACTGAATCACTGCCCCATAGCCAGGTGTTAGCACCGCGTATTCTCCAGCTAGATAGAGCTTACCTCCAGTCTGTACCTGATACTTAGTCTTCATCTTGAGGGTCCTTTGTTTTAGATACGATGGTCCGATAGCGGGCATCAAATAAAGGCACCAGCTGATCCAAGTCTTCTTCTAAACAGAGAACCTTAACATTCGGCCCTGCATCCATGGTAAAGTAACAAGCATGGCCTGCAGCGCGAAGCTCACGGACAAAGTCCATAGCTTTGTGGCTTTCTTCTGTCAAGTAGCTAAAGGCTGGAGTGGCTGTTCTAGTCGTCGCATGCATAGCAAGGGCATTGCGCTCTGTCAGCTGACCGACATGTTCAAAATTATTGCCAGCTAGATAGTCCAGCATATCCTTATAATCTTGTCTAGACTCTTCGATCCATTCTTTGAAATTAGTCGAAGTCTCCATGCAGCGTTTCATCCCTTCCCGGCTGGAAACGGGCTTTTGCTTGTCATTGAGAACCAGCATGATCATAGCCAGTTTCAGGTCTGTTTTAACCTTATAAATTTCTCCACTTTCTTTGTCCCAGGCTGCTAAGGGTCCAAAGAAAGACCGTGAAGAAGAACCCGAAGCAAACTTGGCTTTTTGAGCTAATTCCTCCTGACTCAAGCCCAAATCATAATACCGATTGCAAGCCTTGACGAGAGCAGAGAGACCACTCGAGCTAGAGGACAAGCCTGCTGCTGTTGGCATGTTGTTGCTGGTATCCACTCGAACAAATCCCGCTTCATTTGCTGGCTTCAAGCCATCAATCACAGCTCCAATTTTGGCTTGCTCAGCTGGATTTTGGAATTCCCCATCGATGTAAAATTCATGCGCAGTCGCATTTGCTGGCAAGGGAGAGAGACTGGTCTCTGTATACATATTTTCTAAGGTCAACGAAATCGAACTGGTCGAAGGGACCATCTGTTTGGCATCTTCTTTTCCCCAGTATTTGATAATCGCGATATTGGCATAGGACTTAGCCTTTACAGGTTTTCGATCCATGTATGGTGCGCTCCTTCTTTTTCTAATGCATGAGCAATGGTTGCTGCTTCACGAGAATCCTTGACGAGGGCAATCACACAGCCACCAAGACCGCCTCCGCTCATTTTAGCGCCTAAGGCCCCATTCTCAAGGGCAACGGCAACCAGGTGGTCTGCTTCAACACAGCTGACACCCACGGCTCTCAAGTGCTCATGGCAAGTAGTCAAAGCCTGTCCTAGGTTCGTTAGATCATTCATTTTCAGAGCCTCTTCCACCTGCTGGGTCAACTGACCAATCTCATGGAAATGGGGCAAAACTTCCTGCCCTTTGGCTTCAACCTTTTGAATCGCCTCACGGGTATTGCCGTGAATTCCCGTATCCGCAATCACCAAGCTCGCTTTTATACCCAGCTCCAGCGGGTAAAAGCCGACATTTCGGATAAATTTAATGGCTTGATCGCTCAAACAAGTCTTGGCATCGAGCCCACTTGGATTCATATGGGCAATGGTTTCTGCTCGATTGACCAGGATTTCTAAGGTCTCATCATCCAGCTCCTCTTGATAATAGTCAAAAACTGCACGAATGGCTGCGATACTCACCGCCGCAGACGATCCCATCCCCCGTTTTTCCGGTACCATGGACTGAATCCGGCAGCGAATCCGGGCCTCTTTAATCCCGAGGTGCTCAAGAGACGCAAAAACTGCCATGGACAAAGTGTCATCTTCAAACAAAATCCATGGACTATCTGACGGAATGATCTGGCAGGTCACTTCGATATGATGGAGAGGCAAAGCAATAGCCGGATAACCATAGACCACCGCATGCTCTCCAATTAAGATAATTTTACTATGCGCCCTTCCGACGCCTATCTCTTTGTTCATATTCATCTCGCTCTATTAAGGTCATTACTATTTTAATATAAATCAGCCAAAAAAGCGATGCTTTTGAAGGAAATCCAACCTAAGACGGAGTTGAGTTCTATCTGACAGATAGCAAAAGGCCAGGATCCATCATCCTAGCCTGCTATTTCTATTTCTCAAATTCTTGTTTGATCAAGTCCATCAAAGAGTTGCGGTCCAGGATCCATTGGGCCCGTTCGTCCTTCTCATAGGTCCGGTTGGACAAAAAGATCACAGCTTCCTGCCTCTTGCGATTGTACATGATGAAGGTTCCTGTATAGCCCGTATGATCCAACCAGTCCCCCTCTAGATTCCATCCAAGAGCGCGGGTCTTGCCCTCTTCACGCGCAAAATTCTGAGACAAGTCACGCGCAAAATCATCCTTCAGATAATGCTCTAAGAAGCGCTCTAGATCAGCAACAGTTGAAAAAAGTCCTGCACTTCCCGCATGAGGGCCCAGAACTCTCGCTTTGGGATCATGAACACTTCCAGAAGCAAGGCCACGGACCGTTGGCACCGCCTTTTCGACCGGTCCAAACCGTGTCTCTGTCATCTTCCAAGGTGTAAAAATCAGCTCTTCAAATAAACGATCCAAGGACTGGTGAAACCTGTCTTCTAACCAAAAGCCCAGCAAAAGAAAATTGACGTCGGTGTAATGAAAACTCTTGTCTTCTTTTATCTGCAAATTTTCAAGGGCTGTTTTCAACTGTCTCGCATCCAATTGATCCCGGTTGGGGATAAAAGGATCGAGCCCAGAAGTATGGGTCAAGAGTTCCCGGATGGTCGTCTTCTCATGAGCAAAACGCGGGTAAAGCTCTTTAAAGGGGCGATCGAGTGGAAGCTCCCCTTTCGCATACAAAAAGGCACAGATGGTAGCGACTCCGACGACCTTACTGACACTGGCCAAATCATAGACCAGATCAGCCTCTACTGGCTCTCCTTTTTCAGGGTCCGCAAGTCCTAGATAGTGCTCACTCCACTGACCATTGCGGTAAAGCCCAAGAGAGGCACCTGGATAGATGCCTTCTTGGATTTGTTCGGTAATTTTTTCGATGATTGCCTTCACGCTCATCACTCCATTCTTATTCTTCATAAGAAATATGGACCTGATCTTGATTGGCTTCAAACCAGAGTTCGATCTGGCTTGGATCCTTGGCAATCAAGAAGGTTCCCTTACGGTGCACAAAATCGACAGCTTCTCCCAAGCGTTCTTTCAAGTCTTCCACATCAAAAGATGCCAATTCGACCTTGATCATGCTCAAATCCCAAGTCACCTTGTTCTCCACTTGGAGATCTTCTCCTTGGGCTTCCTGCAAATGGATAAAGCGGGCAAGATCTGTCAAGCGTCTGTAAAGCTCCTGAGATTGGGCAAGATCAGCCACGTTGACCTCAAGAAAGTCCACATCAAAGTTCGTCAAACCTTTGAAATCTTCGGGAGCTTCTACAAGAGGCGCTTTCTCCAACGGTTCTAGGCTTTCAAGATTTTCTTCAGCATGCACGAAAATGGTATCTCCTTGAGGAGACACAACTTCAAAGGCGCGACCATTAGCTCCTTGGTAAAGGGCGCTTGTTTCTGGCTGGCGGGCCAACAAATAATCAATTTCTTGAGCTTGTGCCACTTTCACCACGATGCGACCCAATTTCTTTGGACCTTCGACCTTACGCGAACGCATACTCGGTGACTCTTCTAAGACGATTTTTTCTACTTTTGAGGCATCTCCTAAAGATAGGAGAGCTCCTTCTTCCACTAATACTTTCATTCCCAATGTCTCTTCATAAAAGCGTTGATTGACATTTCGGTTATTCACTTTCAAGACTGGGATCACTCTTACAATCTGATTTGCTGTCATACTTTCCTCCAAGCACTTTTTATTGTAAAAGATTTTCTGGCTTTTTACAAGAAATCTTGTGCAAAAAAGACAGATTTTTCAAAAATAAAAATCTGTCTTTCTTTTTTTAGTATACTGTTCGTGCATGGACCAACCCGTTTGGAGCTTCAAATTCATATTCTAAATAATCTTGATAGGTCCCTGGAGCAATCACTCCACGCACATCTAATACAGCCGTTCCCGCCTGTCCCACAATGGAATCTGCTAACAGGCAGCAATTCGTAGACAGAACAAAGTAAGATTTAAAACGCGAAGAAGTAAATTTATATAGCTCAGCCCCTAAATCATATTTCAATTTGTAAGCGTAGGTCGGCTGACCGTCTTCCAGTAACCTACTAGGTGGATCCCAAGGTTCTAACAACTGATCAATTTCAGCTAGACGCTTCTCTACTGCCTGATTCTCTTCTTCGGTAAGGGATAGGCTGTAGCCAAACAGCGTCTTTTGACTCTCTTTTTTACATAGTTCGATGTATGGTTCCTTATCCACTTTAAACAGTACGCCATCCCCAATCGTCCCAAATAGACGCTCTGAAAAGGGATCGTAACTTCCGTAAGAAATGACCTTCCCCTGATAACAAATATCTACATGCCCAATCGCTCCAAATAAGTTGCTGTCAGAAGTATGAACCAAAATTTCTAATTCCCTTGCCTCTTCTTCTTTTTTCACCAATCGATAAGGGCCTGTGTGTCCCGCCGAGCTCCCTTTTTGAAGAAACTGGTTAAACCGTTTTAACTCCTTAGCAGGGATAAAGGCTGCAAAGATAACCGGTAGGCTAATACGAAAGCGACGTTTTAACTCTTGGCCTTGTTGGTCTTTGTCAAATAAAATACCATCTCGAATATTAGAAATCCCCAACAAGACCAGATAAGCCCCCAAGAGGATAAATTGGAAGTGCCCATCTGAACCAGGTTCCAAGACAGTTGCTAGACCAATCCCACCGTTTAAAAGCGCATCCCATAAATAGAGCCAGCCTCCTTTTACCCGATTGGCCTTATAAAGCCAAAATGTGATCCCATAGACAATGGCACTCCCCAACTGATATGCCCCTAAACAAATCACAACTAAGTTTACGGGCAGACTACTCAGTCGATTCAACCAGATCAACGCAAGTGAAAGAAAAATAAACCAAATAGAGTGGCTATAGGAAATAGACTTGCTACGTAACAAAAAGCGAAGAAGAAAGCTTCCTAGTCCATCAACTAAAAAGTAAATGGCTAATAGATCCAAGGAAAATTTGGTGAAGCCAACACCATTTCGAAAAATGAGGATCCCAAAAATGACAGCAAGAACCCCAAACAATAAGGTCCTTCTTCTTGCAATTTGTTCAAAAGATATTTTTTTCAATATTCCTTCTCCTTATAGACGAAAGGTCTTTAGACAAATACCATTTTATCAAGTATAATATAAAAAGTAAAGAACAAAGAAACTGATAAAAGGAGCAGCCTATGAAATACAATCAATATAGCTATCTATCTGTTGACCAAAAAGACATTCTTAAGGAACTAAAAGAAATTGGGTTTGACCTTCCCCTTCATCTTACAGAGAAAGAACTGTTTGAATGGTTTGTTCGCAAGGTTTATTTCACCTACAAAAATACAGATTATCCCCTCTCTAACCTAGTGGCGGATGCTGAAACAGATCTCCTGAGCTATTTCCAATCAGACCGCGAATGGTCGCCGGAGATTTTTTACACAGTAGCTCTCCAGTTGCTCGGTTTCCACTATTTTATTGATTTTGAAGATACGGATAGCTTCTTGAAAGAAGTCCAATTTCCGATTGAGTATGGAAACTTGGTTGAAAACCTCTATCACCTCCTCAATACTCGAACAGTCAAAGGGAATTTACTAATTGATCAGTTGGTCAGCGATGGTTTGATTCCTGAGACCAACCAGTATCACTATTTTAATGGTAAGAGCCTCGCGACCTTTACAAGCCAGGATGCTATCCGTGAGGTCGTTTATGTCGAAAGTCGGGTCGATACCGACCAAGATGGCCTGCCAGACTTGGTCAAGGTCAGCATCATCCGTCCTCGCTACGAAGGCAAGATTCCAGCTGTCATGACCGCTAGCCCTTACCACCAAGGGACTAACGACAAGGCCAGCGACAAGGCCCTCTACAATATGAATGTCGACCTCGAGGTCAAAGAACCTCATACCATTCAAGTAGAAACACCTCAATTAGAATTGGTGGACCCTCTTGGTCAAGCTGAACTAGTCGATGAAGCTGAAGAAACCCTCACTCATATCAATTCCAGCTATACCCTCAACGACTACCTGCTTCCACGCGGATACGCTAATCTCTACGTATCTGGAGTTGGAACAAAAGATTCACAAGGCCTGATGACCAACGGAAATTACCAACAAATCGAAGCCTATAAGA